>DEHC01000049.1:36733-37215 GCA_002351705.1 Gammaproteobacteria bacterium UBA2810
GACGAGGCGCAGAACATCAAGAACCCCGGGTCGCAGATATTCCAGGACATGTGCATCATCAGGGCTGACTCAGCCATCGCCATGTCCGGAACTCCGGTTGAGAACCGCCTTGCGGACTACTGGGCCATCATGGAGTTCGTGAACCCGGGTCTCTTCGGCACTTTGGGCACGTTTGTCACCGAATACGCGCAGCCCATTGAGCGGAGCCGCGACGCGGATGCCGTCCGGAGGCTCCGCGGCGTCACCGCTCCCTTCATCCTCCGCCGTCTCAAGACGGACAAAAGCGTCATAGCTGACCTTCCCGACAAGATAAGCTCGGACCGCTTCTGCGCCCTCACCCCGGAGCAGGCCGCCATGTACCAGACCTTCGTGAGCGACGGGCTTGCGGGAGTCACCGAGACGCTCACGAAGCTCGAGAGAAGCGCAAGGGTCCTCAAGCTCATCCTGAGGCTCAAGCAAATCTGCGACGCGCCGGAGCTCTT
>DEHC01000084.1 GCA_002351705.1 Gammaproteobacteria bacterium UBA2810
TAAAACATCCGCCTACTCGATTACATACTCTTAAACTTATCCTTCGTGTATCTTTACTTAACGCCTGCGTTACTATACTAAAATCAGATCTGTATCTTTTTAAGCTTCAGGTTCTGATCTATGTCGATGAATATCTCTCCGGTCATTGCAATCTGCTATGACTTTGACGGCACGCTGAGCCCCGGGAACATGCAGGAGCACGGCTTCCTGCAGGAACTCGGCATGGAACCTGAGGAATTCTGGCTCAAATGCGAGGATTTCTGCCGCCGGCGCCGCGTGGACCGGGTGCTTGGCTATATGAGGTTCATGCTCGAGGAGGCAGGGGCGAAGGGGCTGAAAGTCACGAGGAGCATGCTCCGGGAGTTCGGCAGCCGCATACCGCTTTTCCCCGGGATGGACTCGTCATGGTTCGCGCGGATCTCCGGGCTCGGCGCCGCCTCCGGAATTGAGATCAGGCATTACATCATCTCCTCGGGGCTCCGCGAGATGATCGAGGGCGTCAGCATCGAGGGCCTGGAGTTCAGCAGGTTCTTCCACAATATTTTCGCCTCATCCTATATCTACGGCGATGACGAGAGCGCGCTGTGGCCTGCCATGGCAGTGAACTACACCGGAAAGACCCAGTTCCTGTTCAGAATAAGCAAGGGCTGCGAGAACATTGACGATGACCGTACGGTAAACCAGCTTGTTTCCGAGAATATCAGGACGGTTCCGCTCTCGAACATGATCTATGTCGGCGACGGCTCGACAGACATCCCGTGCATGAAGCTCATCAGGAATTTCGGCGGCAGGGCGGTTTCCGTATATGATCCGTCAAAGACCGTGGCGAGGCGCCTTGCACATGAGATTGTCTCCTGCGGCAGGGCAGACATAGCTGCTCCGGCGGATTACCGCAAGGGAGGTATCCTGGACAGCGCGGTGAGCAGGATGGTCTCGTCCATCATTTACAATATTGAGCTCAGGACCTTCGCAAGGACTGAGTGCATCAGGGAGAAACAGCTGAAGAAGCGCTGGCAGAGCGCAGAGCGGGCAGAGGCGTGAGAGATGGGCATGGATGCCCCTCAGGAATCTGCCTCCGAACAGGCGGAGGCAGAGCGGGCATGCGGCCTACAGTCAGAAAATCCTCCCTGACCGCATCCGGGAGTTCTTACAGAGCTGATGAGTCTCCGGAATCATCTCCGCCCATGTCGCCCGAGGAGCTCATGGCGACATCATTCTTGTTGTCGCAGAGGCGGTGGATGCGGCGCGGTCCGATGGCTACGAGGTACTTGGCCATGATCATGGCATGATCATTGGCATAGACGCCGTCATCAAGAGCCTGCTTGAAGTCGCCGGAGGTCTCCTTCAGCTCCTTCAGGAACTCCTTCTCCTCGCTGGTGGAGGCTTTTCTTTCGCCGCTGTAGATTGCGGTCATGGCCTCGCCGTCATTCTCGAGTACTGCTGACTCCCTTACCGAGAAATGGCCGCTTCTTCTGATGCCGCGCGGGAAGTGGACAAAATCATTAAAGCTCTTCTCTGACTTGAAACTCTGATCTGCTTTGCTCATGATTGAAACCTGCAAAAAAACCGAAAGGATTTTATAGTCTGATTTGATAAATATCAACACGCATATCAGCTGAAACTCAATTTTCAGCGATAATTTTTTCATTTCTGATGACAGTCATCGAGCCGTCCCGGCGAAGCAGCAGCAGATCCCCGCTCTCTCCGGGCTTCGGAACTGCGCTGTAGCCGGCGAGCCTGATGCACCTTGCCGGGATCTCATTAGTCATCTTGAGCGCGTCTGATGGCCTTATGCCGATTTTCACGAGGTTCTGCATCGCGTCCTTCATGGTTATGACCGAGCCGCCGAGGGTTCCCGCGTCATCCGCGCAGAATCCGTCTGCAATGTGCAGCTCCTTGTCGCAGAACATGAATCTTTCCGGCTTCCCGCCGTTCCCAGCGGGGCAGAGCGCGTCAGTGACCGCATAGAGCCTCCCCGGCATCATCCTCGCCGCGGTCCTTATGAGTGGCGGGCTCACGTGGTGGAGATCAGGTATTATTCCGGCCATTATCGCGTGATCGTCGAGGATGGCGCCCACAACTCCCGGGGACCTCGCGCCCTCTATCCCCCTCATGCCGTTGAAAAGGTGGGTCGCTGTCCTGAACGCGTCGAGCTTCCTCGCGACCTGCTCGTAGGTGAGGTCGCTGTGTCCTATGGAGAGCGTTATTCCGGCACGGTTTAGCTCCGCCATCTGCCTGTCGGTCATCATTTCAGGAGAGGCGGTCATCATGGCAACCGCGCTGTGGTGGTGGAGAATGAACTCCAGGGTGTCATCGGTGAGCGGCCTGATGTAGTCGCTGTTGTGTATCCCGCATTTCCCGCGGCTGATGAAAGGTCCCTCGAGGTGGATGCCGGCGACTGCCGAGTCGCTCCTTGTCATGTAGCGCTCCGTCGCCGCAATTGCATTCCTGAGCTTCTGCTCGTCCGAGGTGACGAGCGTCGGGCAGAACTTCGTCGTGCCGTTCCTGAGTGCTGCCTGCTCCATGACCGAGAGAGTCCGCTCTGAAGGATCGTCGTTGAAGGTGACGCCGCCGAAGCCGTTTACCTGAACATCGACAAAACCGTGGGTGATCAGGCACTCTCCTGCGTTCAGATCCCCGTCTGCGGCCTTTCTGTAGAAATCCTGCCGCTCCCTTCCCGTGATTTTCCCGTTTTCAAGAGTCAGGGTATAAAGCCCGGAGAGCTCGTCTGAGGCAAGGGCGGCATTTATGATCTTCACTTTTCTTTTCCAGAACCAGACCTGAACTGTTGTCAATTATACTGTCAGGGCTCCGGTTTTTCCTGAATGCACCGCCGCGGTGAAAGCCTGCCGGGGCTTTCACCGGCTCCTGCGGAATGTGCTAGAATGAAAGCTTCCACTTGATTCTTAAGTGCGGGCAGTTGCATGAGCGAAACAGAAAGGGATAATTCTCTCCCGTCCGGCAGATCCCAGGAGAAGGCCAGTCAGGGCGGCAATGCGGGAAGATCGGCGCTTGCCGCGTTCCCCGTAACTCTTCCAGTCATGGCCGGCTATCTGTTCCTCGGCATTTCCTACGGCATCTACTGCCATTCGCTGGGCCTTTCCTGGTTCTATCCCATAGTCATTGCAGCATGCGTTTACGCCGGATCGGCAGAATTCGTGCTTGCAAACTTCCTCATGGGCGGGTTCCATCCGCTCTCGGTGTTCATCATGATCTTCGTCATCAACGCGAGGCACCTGTTTTACGGCCTTTCCATGCTTGAGAAATTTGCCGGTCTCGGCTGGAAAAGGCTTTACCTGATTTTCGGGATGACTGACGAGACCTTCTCTATCAACTACGCGATTGAGCCTCCCCGGGGTGCTGACCGGGGCTGGTTCATGTTTTTCATAACTCTCTACAACCATTTCTACTGGGTTGCAGGCGCCGGCCTGGGCTGGGTTATAGGTGACATGCTCACCGGGCAGATAAAGGGCGTCTCATTTGTGATGACAGCCCTTTTCGTTGTTATTTTCATGGAGCAGTGGCTGAAGGACGCAAACCATATTCCGGCATGCCTCGGAATAGCGCTCACGGTCATCTGCGTCCTGCTCTTCGGGCGGGAGAATTTTGTCATTCCGTCCATGGCCGCGATCTGCCTGCTGCTCCTTGTCCTGAGGCCGGTGCTCAGAAATACCGGGAAGAAGGCCGGCGGCAGTAAGAGGGCGGAGGAGAGGAGATGAACGGGGAGCAGCAGGCAGTTATCATCGTGCTGGCAGTCGCCGCAACACTTCTGACAAGGGCCATTCCATTCATCATCTTCCCGGAGGGAAAGGAGCGCCCGCAGACCGTGCTCTACCTCGGCAGGGTGCTTCCCGCAGCTGTTTTCGGCTTTCTTGTCGTGTTCTGCCTCAAGGACACAGACTTCACCGCGGGCGCGTACGGCGTCCCGGAAATGCTTTCTGCTGCCGTAACCGCTGCTGTGCATGTGCTTTTACGCAACATGATGGTTTCGATTGCATCAGGCTCCCTTCTATATATTGTTCTCGTGAATTTCGTCACCGGCTGAGGCTCGTTTCCCGCGGCTGTTTCTGCCTGATCGCTGTTGTGCTAGAATTGCAGTGGTTTCTATTAGGATTTTTTTGTCATGGCAGAAGAAGAGAAAAAAGCAGCTCCGGTCAATTTTATCCGTCAGATTATTGATGCGGATCTGGCATCAGGCAAGGTCGATCATGTGGTAACCAGATTCCCGCCGGAACCGAACGGCTATCTTCACATCGGCCATGCCAAGTCGATCTGTCTCAATTTCGGGATAGCGCAGGATTATCACGGAAAGTGCAACCTGCGCTTCGATGACACCAACCCGGCCAAGGAAGGGCAGGAGTATGTCGACTCCATCAAGCGCGATGTCGAGTGGCTCGGGTTCAAATGGGACGGTGAGCCGCATTTCTCCTCGGATTATTTCGACAGGCTCTACGGCTTCGCCATCGAGCTTATCAACAAGGGGCTGGCCTATGTTGACGAGCTATCTCCCGATGAGATCCGCGAGTACCGCGGCACCCTCACCGAGCCCGGAAAGAATTCCCCCTACCGCGACAGAAGCGTTGAGGAGAACCTAGCCCTTTTCGAGAAGATGAAGAACGGTGAGTTCGCCGAGGGCAAGGCCTGCCTCAGGGCGAAGATCGACATGTCCTCAAGCTTCATGTGCATGCGCGATCCGGTCATCTACCGCATCAAGTTCGCCGAGCACCACCGCACCGGAAACAAGTGGTGCATCTACCCGATGTACGACTTCACCCACTGCCTCTCTGACGCCATTGAGGGAATTACCCATTCCATCTGCACACTTGAGTTCCAGGACAACAGGCGCCTCTATGACTGGGTCATCGAGCATGTCTCGGCCCCGAGCCAGCCCCATCAGTACGAGTTCAGCCGCCTCAACCTCGAGTACTGCCTCACTTCGAAGAGGAAGCTCAACCTTCTTGTGACCAACGGCATTGTGGACGGCTGGGACGATCCGCGCCTTGCCACCATCTCCGGCATGAGGAGGAGAGGCTTCACCCCGGCTGCCATCCGCGAGTTCTGCAGGAGGATCGGCGTCACCAAGCAGGACAACACCGTCGAGATCTCCGCTCTCGAGACCTGCGTGAGGGATGATCTCAACGAGCACGCAAAGCGCGCCATGGCCGTCCTTCACCCGCTGAAGCTCGTCATCGACAACTATCCTGAGGATAAGACCGAGGAGATTTCCGCGCCCAACCATCCGCAGAAGCCGGAGATGGGCGAGAGGAAGCTTCCTTTCGGCAGGGAGCTTTTCATCGAGCAGGATGATTTCCGCGAGAGCGCCAACAAGCAGTACAAGCGCCTGGTGCTCGGGAAAGCCGTACGTCTCCGCTATGCCTACGCAGTAGTCGCAGACTCCTGCGAGAAGAACGATGCGGGGGAGATTACCGCAGTCCACTGCCATTATTTCCCGGAGTCGCTCGGGCAGGATCCCGAGGGAGTGAAGGTCCGCGGCGTCATCCACTGGGTATCGGCCGCCGGGAGCGAGGAGGCAGAGGTCAGGCTGTTTGACCGCCTCTTCACCGTGCCTGATCCGGGGAGCGCTGAGGATTTCCTCTCCGTGGTCAACAAGGACTCCGTTACCGTTATCCCGGGGGCAAGGATCGAGAAGTCGCTTGAGGGCGCAGTTCCAGGTGAGGCTTACCAGTTCGAGCGCACCGGCTATTTCTGCGCTGACTCGAAGCTCTCGAAGCCGGGGCATCCCGTATTCAACCAGACTGTAGCCCTCAAGGACACCGTGAAGAAGGCTGTCCAGGCATAGGGCATAGCCTTTCATGCGGCCGGCGTCGCCTGCCGGCCGTTCCGTCATGGGCCAAGGTCCTCACGCATTGAATAAAAAAACAGCCGGCATTTTTCACGCCGGCTGTTTTTTTAATCCTGTCCTTAAAAGGACCGGTGATCAGACTAGCTGATCAAGGCACATTTCCTCGCGGAGCTGGTTGCACCATTTCTTGATGCGCTCGTCGGTCTTCTCGGGCTGCCTGTCCTCGTCAATTGCGAGTCCGACAAAGTGACCGTCCTCGTCAACGGCGGTTGACTGCTCGAAGCTGTATCCCTCAGTAGGCCAGCTTCCTACGATTACTCCCTTGTCCTTGAGGACTGCGTCGCGGATGGTTCCCATCGCGTTGACGAAATAATCGGTATAGTCTTCCTGATCGCCGCAGCCGAAAATGGCGACAATCTTGCCGTCCAGGTTCAGCTTCTGGAACTCAGGGAAGAAAGCGTCCCAGTCGCTCTGGAGCTCGCCCTGATACCAGGTAGGGCAGCCGAGGATCAGGAAGTCATATGGGTCAAAGTCTTCTTTCTTTGCTTTTCTGATATCGTGAAGATCAACCAGGTTCTTGCCGAGCTCGGCCTGGATCTTCTTTGCCACAGTTTCTGTGTTTCCTGTATCTGAACCGTAAAACAATCCAACAGGTGCTGTCATAATTCTCTCCGAAAAATACCCAGTTCTAATATTATCATCGATTGGGCTGGATTCAAGTCAATAATTTTTTCAGTAGCCGAGGCGCTCTTCCATCAGGACATACTGTCCGGGCCTTATTGCGGCCGAGGTTTTTCTTGCCGTTCCGAGCGCTGTGAGGATTTCCTGCCTGATGTCGGCAGGCAGGAGGATCCTTGCAGCCTGTCCCCTGATGCTCCTCAGGAACCCTGTCTCGCTCTCCTCGGGGAAGTATGAGACCGTAAGGTATTCCCCGTCTTTTCCGGCGAGCTCCCTGGCCTTGCTGACAGCCTCACTAAGGCCGCCGATGGAGTCTGCGAGACCGTTCTCAACTGCCTCCTTCCCGGTCCATACCTGGCCTCCGGCGAGCTCGAGAACACGGAGCGTGTTCATATGGCGGCCGCGCGACACCAGACCGACAAAGTAGTCGTAGGTACCGTCAATGGATGCCTGGATGATCTGCTTCTGGCTCTCAGGCATCTTCCTTAGCGGATGGAACTCATTGCTGCCGTTCTCGACTCCGTCCTCGTAAACCCCAATCCGGTCAGAAAGCCCGGAGAACTCCGGCAGGATGCCGAATACGCCGATTGATCCGGTGAGAGTCTGCGGCTCGGCGACGATCCAGTCAGCTCCTGCCGAGATGAGATATCCGCCGGAGGCCGCATACTCGCCCATCGAGACCACGACCTTGATCCCCTTTTTCTGCAGGGCATCGATCTCGCTTCTGATGAGCCGTGAGGCGAAAACGTCGCCGCCTGGGGAGTTGAGCCTCAGCACAACAGCCTTTACGCGATCGTTTCCCTGGAGCTTTTTAAGCAGCGGAACAAGCGTGTCAGAGGAAATGCCGTCCTCGGAGAGCTTCACTATCTCTCCTTCCGCCGTGACAACCGCTATGATTTTCCTGGAGCTGTTCCCCTCACTGCCGGCGTCTTCCTCTGTTGTCCTTGAAATGTCATTGGCTGAAATGTAGTCAGAGAGCGGCGTAGCCCTGTCCGGCACGACGCCGAACTTTTCCTTTATGTACTCCTCTCTCTCGGAGCGGGTCATGAGTTTGTCAACGAGATTCCTGGCGAGGGCGGCGGACGAGTCTATTCCTCCGGCCTTCTTGAGGATGGCGAGCAGCTCGTCAGCCTTCGGGAGGAGCTTTTCCTTCATCGGCCTGTTCGCGTATATGACGTTCTCGTACATTTCCCAGAGGCCGTTTATGAGGCGCAGGGAGACGGACCTGCTGTCATCGCTCATATTGTCGCGGATGAAAGGCTCTACCGCCGACTTGTAGCGTCCGGCCCTGAAGACATTGGGCGTAACCCCGATGTTGCCGAGGAGGGTTTTCCCGTAGAGGCTGCTGAGGGCGAAGCCGTGGACATCGACGCTTCCTGCCGGATCAAGAAGAATTTCATCGGCAAAGGAGGCGAGATAGTAGGACGGCTGGGTGAAAGATGAGCCCGAGGCGATAATCTTCTTATTGCACTCCCTGAGCTCCCCGAGCTTTTTGCCGATGAGTTCGATATTTCCGAGCGATCCACCGGCAAAGTCATCAAGGCTGAGGATTACATTCTTGACGTTGTCATCCCCGCAGAACCGGCCGATAGCCTCGGCAATGATGTAGGAGTCCTTGCTGTCCGGCTGATCGCCGCCGTCGCCGAGCTCCCTGATGAACTGCTCCAGTGCGGATTCCTGATCGTCAGCGTCCGCAAGCCCGCTGTTGAGTGTGATTATGATCGTATGCGATTCGGAGAGCGGCAGAGGCTTGTTCTCTGCAGACCTGCCATTGCTCTCTCCCATCATTGAGACAGCGGCCAGGAACAGGGCAGCTGCAATCAGAATCACTAAAATAAGGCAGAGGGTAAGCAGATCCCTGACTATGGCGAGAAAGCAGTGGATTGTCTTGAAAATTTTTGCGAACAGGTTCATACAGACTCCGGACAGGGCGAAAGGCGCAGGAAGTTCCCGCGGCTTTTACCTGTGTGCTGGCCAATGAGGCTCCGGAACAAAGCCGGAGCCGGCTGTTTTTTGTACAGTATAACCTTTTTGGCGTGATGCCTTCTGTTTCCTTCCGTCGCGGCAGATGACCGCCGTCCGGCCGGAATCTGCCGGACGGCAGTTTCTCAGCTGAAAAGGTCAGGCGTATCGGAGACTGCCGTGCTCCCTTCCTTCTTTTTCGTCCTGCGGCGGGACTGCCTGTCAGTGCCGGATGAGGCTGCCGCGGATGCAGGGGTTCCGCCCGGGGATGCCGCGGCACCGGGCGGGGTTACGGAAGAGAATACGACTCCCTCGCTGAGCCTTGTCTCAATCACGTCTCCGGGCTTTAATGACGCTGCAGACGTGACGACCTTTCCTTCCTTCCTTGTTATGCTGTAGCCGCGGCCGAGAACTGCGAGCGGCGAGAGCGACTCAATCTTTCCGGCTCCGGCCGAGAGCCTCATGCCTTTTGCGTCTATCAGGTTTGCCTCAGCCGTATCCAGGCGCTTCCTGAGGAGAGCAAGGGCATCGCTCTGCCTAGATATCTCCCGTGAGGGAGACTTTCCCTCGATGACTGTCCTCATGGAGGCAAGCCTCTGCGAGACTCGCTGCAGGATTCCGGTCATGGCGGCTGATACCCTGCCGGAGAGGGCGTCGATGGTCATGATTTCTGACTCGATGACGCGCTTCGGGTTGTATTTCTCAACTGAGGCTTTAAGCGCGCTGATCTGTCCCTGCTTCTCGCTCAGTATGTATTCAGCGCACTTGTGCAGCCCGCCGAGCTCCCCGAGAAGCTCGTCGATGAGCTCGGCGTTGTCCCTCACGGCAAGCTCCGCCGCGTTGGAAGGAGTCGACGCGCGCTGATCCGAGACCAGATCTATGATCGTGGTGTCGCTTTCATGGCCTACCGAGCTTATTGTCGGAAGAGGGCATGCTGCGACAGCCCTTGCGATCTTCTCGCTGTTGAAGGCATACAGCGACTCCAGGGAACCGCCGCCTCTTCCTATTATGAGGACGTCGCACTCGTTTCTTCTCTCTGCTGTATGGAGAGCCTCAAGAACTGACTCAACTGCGCCGTCCCCTTCGACCTTCGCGGGATAGATGAAGACGTCCGTCTGCGGAGATCTGTGGCGGAGGATCTTGACAAGATCGTGCACTGCGGCGCCGGAGGGGCTGGTGATGATTCCGACAGCCCTCGGATAGAGCGGCAGCGGCTTCTTCCGCTCGTTTGAGCAGAGGCCTTCCTCTGTCAGCTTTCTCTTGAGCTCCTCGAGAGCCTGCAGCACGCTGCCGCGTCCTGCCGGCACCATCTTCGTGACCTTGACGGTAAGCCTCCCGGTTTTCGCATAGAAGCTTGCGGTGCAGTCAGCTATGACCTTGTCACCGTCCTTCGGCGAAAAGGTGCAGTGCCTTGCGTTGAAGCTGAACATCGCGGCGCTGACGCTGGAGTCCTCATCCTTCAGGGTGAAGTACCAGTGGCCAGACGAGTACCTCTTGAACCCGGAGATTTCCGCCTCGACCCTGAAGTGCCCGAATTCGGAGAGCTGCTGGTCAAGGCTTTTGCAGAGTTCGGTTACCGAGTAGACATGCTCTTTCTCAGGCTCCGGCTCGGAAGCAGCTGGCAGGCTTCTGCTTTCCGGGGCAAACACGGTCTTTTTCCTGCCTCTCGCCGGGGCTGACTTTACTGGGGCAGGGGCCTCGGGAGCCTTCGGACGGATGAAATCCTCGATGCTGTATGAGCCTGAATCATTTTCCTGACCGTATTCGCCCGCGTCCTGTCCGGACGAGTCAACCGGTATTCCGGGATAATCAGCGCTGTCGTAATAGGACATGTCTCAGCATCCTTTGCTTATTTGTGAGAGAGTTAACAAAATTCTTTACTTGTATGGTGTTTTTCAATATAATGCTGTCGCAATATTAGATCAATAGTCATCAGTTGAGAGATATTGCCTATGCTTAGAATTTGTCAGGAAGCTTACACATTTGACGATGTGCTGCTTGTCCCCGCTCATTCGACTGTTCTTCCCAACACAGCCGATCTCCATACCCGTCTGACCAAGAATATTACCCTTAACATCCCGATGGTTTCCGCTGCGATGGATACCGTAACGGGCTCGCAGATGGCTATTGCCATTGCCCAGGAGGGCGGTCTCGGATTCATCCACAAGAACATGAGCATCGAGGAGCAGGCAGAGGCAGTCCGCCGCGTAAAGCGCTTCGAGAGCGGAATGGTGGTTGCTCCTACCACTGTAACCCCCGACATGACTCTCGCTGACGTTCTTGCACTTACCATGAAGAACGGCTATGCCGGATATCCGGTCGTTGATCATGACGGCTTCCTCGTCGGCATCATCACCGGAAGGGACACCCGCTTCATCACTGACATGAAGAAGCCGGTCGCCGAGATCATGACCCCGAAGGACAAGCTGGTCACCGCAAAGGAGAACGCCTCCCGTGAGGAGGTCAAGGAGCTTATGCAGAAGCATAAGATCGAGCGCGTCCTCATCGTTGATGACAATTTCCGCCTCTCCGGAATGATTACCGTCAAGGACTTCCAGAAGGCCGAGAGAAAGCCGAATGCCTGCAAGGATGCACTTGGGCGTCTCCGCGTCGGCGCTGCCATCGGCGCAGGTCCGGGCAATGAGGCGAGGGCAGAGGCTCTCGTCAAGGCCGGCGTCGATGTCCTTCTGATCGACTCCTCCCACGGACACTCCCAGGGCGTCCTTGACCGTATCCGAGCCACCAGGGAAAAGTATCCTGATCTTGAGATCGTCGGCGGAAACGTCGCAACCGCAGAGGGCGCTCTCGCCCTGGTTGATGCCGGCGTGAACTGCGTCAAGGTCGGTATCGGCCCCGGCTCAATCTGCACCACCAGAATCGTCACCGGATGCGGCGTTCCGCAGCTTACCGCTGTCGACAATGCCGTAACCGCTCTCAAGGGCACTGACATAACCGTCATCGCCGACGGCGGCATCAGGTTCTCCGGAGACATCACCAAGGCCCTTGCCGCAGGCGCCAACCTCGTCATGGTCGGCTCCATGCTCGCAGGCACCGATGAGGCCCCGGGTGAGATCGAGCTCTACCAGGGACGCTCCTTCAAGTCATACCGCGGAATGGGCTCCCTCGGCGCAATGTCCCAGAAGAACGGCTCATCCGACCGCTACTTCCAGTCCGACAACGCCAAGGACAAGCTTGTTCCCGAGGGAATCGAGGGCCGAGTTCCGTACAAGGGAGCGCTCAAGAACATCATCCTGCAGCAGATGGGCGGTCTCCGCTCCGCTATGGGACTCCTCGGCTGCGCAACCATTGATGATCTGCGCACCAAGGCACAGTTCGTCAAGATTACCGGTGCAGGCATCAAGGAATCCCATGTCCATGATGTCACTATTACCAAGGAAGCACCGAACTACCGTCTCGGCTGATAGGAGCGACAGATGTCAACCAACGATATTCACAAGCACAAGCTGCTCATTCTCGATTTCGGCTCGCAGGTCACCCAGCTTATCGCGCGCCGCATAAGAGAGATCGGAGTCTACTGCGAGCTCTGGCCGTGGGATGTCACCGAGGAGCAGATTAAGGAGTTCAGTCCTGACGGAATCATCCTTTCAGGAAGCCCCGAGTCCGTTACCGAGCCCGGCTCCCCGAGGGCTCCGGAGTATGTCTTCAGGGCAGGAGTTCCTGTCCTCGGCATCTGCTACGGCATGCAGACCATGGCGCAGCAGCTCGGCGGCGAGGTTCTCGGCTCAAAGCGCCGCGAGTACGGCTACGCATCGCTCACCGTCACCGGTGAGTCAGATCTTTTCGGCAGCCTCTGCGACAACGTCTCGAAGGACGGTAAGAGGACCCTTGACGTCTGGATGAGCCATGGCGACCGCGTCACCAGGGCTCCTGAGGGCTTCAGGGTAACCGCCATGACTGACAGCTGCCCTATCGCCGCCATTGTCAATGACGAGAAGCAGTTCTACGGCGTGCAGTTCCACCCCGAGGTCACCCACACCAAGCAGGGAACCGGCATCTTCGAGAATTTCATAAGGAAGATCTGCGGCCTCGAGACCATGTGGAACTCCGCCTCAATCATTGAGGACGCCATTGTCAAGATCCGCGAGAAGGTCGGCTCCGAGAAGGTTATTCTCGGCATGTCAGGCGGCGTTGACTCGTCTGTTGTCGCCGTGCTCCTGCACCGCGCCATCGGCGATCAGCTCACCTGCGTCTTCGTTGACAACGGGCTTCTCCGCCTTGACGAGGGCCGCAAGGTCATGGACACCTTCAGCGGCAAGTTCGGGCTCAACATCGTCTATGCCAACGCCGAGGACCGTTTCCTAACCGCGCTGCAGGGCGTAAGCGATCCTGAGCAGAAGAGGAAGATCATCGGAAAGACCTTCATCGACGTGTTCGCCGATGAGGCCAAGAAGCTTACCGGCGTCAAGTTCCTCGCCCAGGGCACCATTTATCCTGATGTCATCGAGTCTGCTGCCTCAAAGACCGGCAAGGCCCATGTCATCAAGTCGCACCACAACGTAGGCGGCCTGCCGAAGGATCTCAACTTCTCCCTCATAGAACCACTCAGGGAGCTCTTCAAGGACGAGGTCAGAAAGGTCGGGCTTGAGCTCGGACTTCCTCCGGAGATCGTCTTCAGGCACCCGTTCCCGGGCCCAGGACTCGGTGTAAGAGTCCTCGGAGAGGTGAAGAAGGAGTACTGCGATCTGCTCCGCAGGGCAGACGCAATCTTCCTCGAGGAGCTCCGCAAGGCGGGCTGGTATGACAAGGTCAGCCAGGCGTTCGCCGTATTCCTGCCGGTCAAGTCGGTAGGCGTCCAGGGCGACGGCAGAAAGTACCAGTACGTCGTTGCTCTCCGTGCCGTTGAGACCATTGACTTCATGACCGCCCACTGGGCGCATCTCCCCTATGAGCTGCTCGGACGCGTATCGAACCGCATCATCAACGAGATTGACGGAATCAGCAGGGTAGTCTACGACGTCTCCGGCAAGCCGCCCGCAACCATAGAGTGGGAATAAAGAGGAGTTAGCTGAGTCTGTTGTTTCAAGTTAAGAGACAGCCACAGCATCTCCTTCTCAGCAGCCATCCTCCGGTCAAGTGAGCCAGAGGATGGCTTTTTTAATGGATTTGACGCAGATAATCTGGAAGAGGGCTGACACTTACGAAATTAAAAACGGATTTGGCGTAGATAATCAAAAGAAACAATGGGAAAGCCCCGTTTCTGCAGGATTAAAAACAGATTTGGTGTAGATAATCAAAGGAAAGAATGGCAAAGTCCCGTTTTTGCAGGATTAAAAACGGATTTGGCGTAGATAATCAAGAAATACACGGAAATCAGCAAAATAAGGGCAGGTGAGTATACATTGCTGGATATTCTGAGATGAATATAACAGGGATTCTCTCTCAAAGTCTCTTATTACTATAGTAGTTTATGTGATTTCGTAAGGAAAATCCGGGATGATATTGAAATCCAAAGAACTTTCCTTCAGACATTTTGCTGTCTGCATAACCTTTCCCGCCTTTGAGAGAGAAGATACAGCTTCCTGCTCTGCCTTGTAAATAAGCACTGGTTCCTGTGAGGAGAGCAGTTTCCTGGCCTGCAGGTAATTCACATGACATATCACACTGATGAGTTTGATATGTTCCTTTGTTTCTGTATTGCCCGGATTGAGATAAATTCTGTAATCTGTCATGTCTTCATCCAGAGGCCTGGAGAGGGTGGTTGCAAATCCCCATCCGCAGTTCGGACACTCCAGGCATATCGTCTGGGCAGTGCTGCAGTTTTCCATTTCGTGTCCGCATTTCTCACATTTCATGATCTATGTCTCCTTCCCGGTATGTACTTTGAGTCTGCCTGGTTTTGGATAATCTGGAAGCAATACGCCGGTTGCCTTCTGGCACCAGCCGCAAAGCATGTTACGTTGTCTGAGCCATGGATAATCGGTGGGTTATTGGTCATTAAAGTGCTGTATTCCGTGCTTCTGGGAACGCGTCACCGGCATGTCCTTTCCGTTTGTATTAATATACGGGTGATTTTACAAATTCTTTAAGGAATGCACATGGAAGACAACACTGAAATGCAGGCAGGCAAAGGCTCTGCAATAGTCTCAATCTACCGGAAGGTTCCTCTTATACTCCAGATCTGCATCGGCCTGCTGCTTGGCATAATTCTGGCGCTTGTCATTCCCGGCGATCAGGTTGTAGTGCCGCTTTTCGGCCAGATGTTCATCGGAGCACTCAAGGGAATTGCACCGATACTGGTCTTTGTACTGATCTCGTCATCAATTGCGAGGCGAGCAAAGGGGCAGCAGACCAATATCAGGCCGATCCTGTTTCTCTACATAATTGACATGCTGCTTGCAGCGGCGCTGGCATTCGCCATGTCGCTCATCTTCCCGAGCACCTTCCCGGATCTCGGTGCGCACGCAGCCGAAGGAGCAGCCCCTAAGTCCATCAGCCAGGTGCTGGTCTCCTTCATCACGAGCGCTGTTGACAATCCCATCCATGCTCTAGCGAATGCCAACTACATATCAATCCTGTTCTGGAGCGTCCTTGCCGGCATTATGTTCGGAGCGGCAGGCCATGAGACCAAAATAGTGCTCCAGGATCTCGCAGACTGCGTCAGCGGAATCGTCAGGATAGTAATCAGGTTCGCACCGCTCGGCGTAATGGGCCTCGTCTTCAGCGCCTGCACCAAGGACGGCGGCTTCGGCAACCTGCTGAACTACGTTCATGTCCTTGTTGTCCTCGTGGCGACAATGCTTCTCGTTGCCTTCGTTGTCAATGCCATTATTGTTGCAATTGTCACAAGGAAGAACCCGTATCCGCTCATCTGGACCTGCGTTGCCGAGAGCGGCCTTACCGCATTCTTCACCCGCTCGTCTGCTGCCAATGTCCCTGTGAACATGGAGCTCTGCAAGAAGCTCAAACTTCCTGAGTCCACCTACTCGATCTCGATTCCGCTCGGCTGCACCATCAACATGGCAGGCGCCGCCGTAACCATTATTGTGATGACCATGGCGGCCGTAGCCACGAAGGGCATCCAGATTGATCTGTTTTCCGGATTCGTGGTGTGCGTGGTTTCCGTACTCGCTGCCTGCGGCACAAGCGGCGTAGCCGGCGGCTCGCTGATGCTCATCCCTCTTGCTTGCTCAATATTCGGCATCGACAACGACACGGCAATGGAAGTCGTCGGAATCGGCTTCATCATCGGAGTTCTCCAGGACTCCTCGGAGACTGCTCTCAACAGCTCGACTGACGTGCTCCTTACCGCTGCCGCCTGCGAGCGCCAGAAGAGGCTCGGGCAGGAAAAGGCAAAGTAGGCTGTTTTTCAGCATGACAGGCTGAGCCGTCATGCGCGGCCTGTTTCAAAAAACTGCTTGACTTGCCGTAATACTGATATAGAATGAAATTTGTGCGTTTGTAAGTAATCGTACAAATCGACGGGTGTGATCTTGGATTCGACAGGAAGCACGAAACCCTAGGAGCATGTAGAGTGGCTGTAAACTCTTTAAAAAGCAGCAAAAAAATAGTCGCAAACGACGAAACTTACGCTGTAGCAGCTTAAAAACCTGCCCAGCCGTTGCAGCAGCTTAAAAACCTGCAGGCAACCTTCCCGTCTCATTCTGTCTGTGGCTTGGGGCAATGGGAAGCGGATCCCACAGAATCGCGCGGAACCTCCGTCTGAAGGGGAAACGTTAAATCCTAACCAGACTGGTTTCATATCTGCGTGTCGGTTCGCGGGTGTGAGACGAGATTGAGAATCGACTAAACATGTAGTGCCGAAGGCGTAGGTTTTTTGGACGCGGGTTCGAATCCCGCCACATCCACCAATCCCGCAAAGCCCCTCTCTGAGGGGCTTTCCTATTTTTAAAGCCGTTCCGTTTCCCGGAATTTCTGCCATATTTCACCGCACAGGCGGTGTCCTGCAGGCAAAACACAAAAAAATAATCTCTTTGGCTTACAATACAACCGAAATTCAATAATAAATAGTATTAAGCTTGGGGGATTGCCAATGGAAAGGGAACAGTTCAAATCCAGACTCGGATTCCTTCTTGCCGCAGCCGGATGTTCCATCGGTCTCGGAAACTTCTGGCGCTTCCCGTACATAACGGGCGTCAACGGCGGAAGCGCGTTTGTTCTCATGTATCTCGCCTGCCTGATTCTCATGGGAGTGCCGGTCGTGCTGATTGAGCTTGCTGTCGGCAGATCCTCAAGGCGCAGCATTGCCATGGCGTTTGACGTCCTTGAGACCAAAGGCACCAGGTGGCACTGGTTCAAGCCTTTCCCGATCCTCGGGAACTATCTGCTGATGTCCTTCTATGTGGTCATAACCGGCTGGCTCCTTTATTATTTCTGCCTTTTCCTCACCGGATCGTCTACGCTCACTGAGAATCCTGACTCCTTAGTGATCTTCACCTCGCTCCTTGACAGCCCTCATACTATGGAGATCTCCACAGTCGCGGTCATCCTGACAGCCTGCTTTGTCTGCGGGCTCGGTGTCGTCAAGGGAGTGGAGCGTATAACTAAGCCGCTCATGATCCTTCTCTTCTTCATGCTCGTAGGACTTGCGGTGTATGCGATGTTCCTCCCCGGGGCGGGCGAGGGGCTTTCCTATTACCTGAGTCCTGATTTCGGGAAGCTCCTCGGAACAGACGGCGGAAAAGGCAGCTTCTGGAGCTCGCTCTATGACGCTCTCGGGCAGGCATTCTTCACCCTCAGCATCGGAATCGGCTCAATCGGCATTTTCGGCAGCTATATCGCGAAGGACCGCTCGCTTGTCAATGAGTCCCTGCTTATTACCTGCCTCGACACTTTTGTGGCGTTTACCGCGGGACTAATCATTTTCCCGATCTGCTTCAGCTATGATGTTCCTGCCGCCAGCGGCCCGAACCTGATTTTTGTCGCGCTGACCAAGATCTTCACGGTCATGCCGGCAGGAGAGGTTGTCGGCACGGTATTCTTCCTTCTGATGTTCCTCGCAGCTCTCACCACGGTAATTGCCGTAATCGAGAACATCATTGCGATGCTCCAGGAGCTCCTCGGGCTCAACCGGAAGAAGTCGGCGGTCATTAATTTCTTCATCATCGCGCTTCTTTCCCTCCCGGTAATTCTCGGATTCAACGTATGGAGCTTTATCCAGATCGGAGGAAACCAGATTCTCGATATCCTTGACTTCCTGGTAAGCAACAACATCCTTCCCATAGGCGCTCTTGTATACATTCTCTTCGTCATTTCGAAGAGCGGCATGGGCTGGGGCAGGTTCAGCGAGGAGGTCAACACCGGTTCAGGAATAAGGATGCCAGGATGGCTCAGGTACTATTTCACCGTCGTGCTTCCCATCATTATGCTTGTCATCCTCGTTATGGGCTATGTGCAGAAATTCTCGTCATAGGCTGTGAGAGTCCCGTCTGATCTTATACACGGCCGGGGAGAATATCCCCGGTATTTTCCATGAGAAAAATTACTGAAGCTTTATCCTTCCTGCTGCTCGGATGCATTGCATCGGGATGCGTGTCCATGGGCGGCTCTTACACGGGAGCCGGTGCTCAGGCAGCGTCCGGCAGCGCCGCGGGCCTCCTTGCACTGGCGGACCGCTATTCACTCGGAAAGCCAGAGGAGCGCGACTTCGCGAAAGCGCTTGAGCTCTACGAACAGGCTGCGGCCCGGGGCTCTGCTGAGGGCATGGTGAATGCCGCCGTGATGTATGAGAACGGCAGAGGCACTGCGAAGAACGCGGCCAGGGCCCTGGCTCTCTACCGCAAGGCTGCTGCCGCAAAGTCTCCAGCCGGCATGTTCGGCCTCGGCAACATGTACTTCAACGGGACCGGAGTCGCGAGGAACAGGCAGCTCGCTGAAATGTGGTGGAGGAAAGCTGACGCAGCCGGTTCGGCGCCGGCCGCGTTCAATCTCGCGCGCCTCGCCGAGCAGAACGGCCTCGCCGCCTCCGATTCCATGAAGCTTTATGCGAAGGCCGCCTACCGCGGAAGCGCTGAGGCTGCCAATGTGCTCGGAGCCAGGTATAAGAACGGAAACGGCGTGAAGCAGGATTTCGGCAGCGCTTACTACTGGTTCTACAAGGCCGCGGAGGCGGGCAGCGCCAAGGCCGCCTACAACCTTGCCCTTCTTTATATCAAGGGTGACGGTGTGTCGCTTGATTTCGGACAGGCTGTGAAGTGGCTGAAAACCGCGGCTGATAAGGGATATGTGCCGGCTATTGTTGATCTTGCCGTCATGTACTACAGCGGCTCAGGCGTAATAACAGACAGGAAAAAAGGCATCGGGCTCTTCAGGGAGGCCGCCTCTGACGGGAATCCTGTAGCACTGTTCTACCTGGGGCTTGCCTGCCACAGGGGAGAGAGCGGGGCCTGCGAGGACAGGAGATCTGCCGAGAAATATCTTTCAAGGTCAGCCAGTCTCGGCTATGTTCCGGCCCAGTACGTCCTGGCCGGCATTTATGAGAAAGAGGGCGGCGCAAGGCTCCCGCAGGCGTTCGAGCTCTACAGGAAGGCTGCCGTGAAGGGGTACGCCAAGGCCCTCAACAACCTCTCGCTGATGTACGCATCCGGCAGGGGAACTGAGAAGGACGGCCGGCAGGCGTTCGCCATCATGAAACGCTGCGCCGAGGAGGGGAGCGCTGTCTGCCAGCACAACCTGGCCGAGTACTACCTTCAGGGCACCGGAACAGCGCGGGATGCGGTCGCGGCATACGGCTGGGCGGCACTTGCGAGCACCGGCAGGCCTGAAAGCGCCCGGCTCATGGAGCAGGCCGGGGCATCACTTAACGCTGACGGCGTCAGACGGGGCCGCATCCTCTCGGTGCAGCTTATCCGGAAGTACCATTCAAGGTAGCAGCATTTTCCCGTCAGATCACCTGATTTTCATAGCGATTTTTTCCTCAGCGGGGAGTATAATCAGCGCCGGAGCGCCGAAGGAGACTGCGGTTAGTTTCGCCGTTTCCCAAGCACGCGGCTCAGGCCGTTGATTTGTCATCGACAGACAGAGCTCCCTTCCTTTTGAAAAAGGAAGCGGTGCGCGGAAGCGCAGATTTAATGCACGCGGCATTTGGTATGTGCCGCCACTGTTAAAGGATTTAAAATGCCGGTTATTACTCTTCCTGACGGAAGTCAGCGTAATTACGATCATGTCGTAACTGTTATGGATGTTGCCAGGGACATCGGCCCCGGGCTTGCAAAGGCCTGCATTGCAGGAAAGGTGAACGGAAAGCTGTGCGATGCCTGCGATCCGATTGAGAGCGACGCAACCCTCTCCATCATCACCTCGAAGGACAAGGAAGGCGTGGAGATTATCCGCCACTCCTGTGCCCATCTGCTCGGGCATGCCCTCAAGGAGCTTTATCCCGATGCCAAGATGGCAATCGGCCCGGTGATCGAGAACGGCTTCTATTATGATGTCGACATTGATCACGCGCTCTCCGACGAGGAGCTGCAGAACCTTGAGAAGCGCATGCACGAGCTCGCTGCCAAGGAATACGACGTCGTAAAGGAAAAGGTTACCTGGCAGCAGGCCTACGATGTCTTCAAGGCCCGCAATGAACCCTACAAGATGAAGATCCTCGAGGAGAACATCAGCAGGGATGATCATCCGGGACTCTATCACCACCTCGAGTACATCGACATGTGCCGCGGCCCTCATGTGCCCAACATGAGGTTCTGCAAGCATTTCAAGCTTACCAAGACCTCCGGCGCGTACTGGCGCGGCAATTCCAAGAACAAGATGCTGCAGCGCATCTACGGAACCGCATGGCCTGACAAGAAGCAGCTTGACGAGTACATCAACATGCTCGCCGAGGCCGCAAAGCGCGACCACAGAAAGCTCGGCAAGCAGCTTGATCTCTTCCACATCCAGGAAGAGGCTCCGGGAATGGTATTCTGGCACAACGACGGCTGGACCATTTACCGCGGGCTGCAGGATTTTGTCCGCACCAAGCTGCAGCAGTACGGCTATATCGAGGTTCATACCCCGCAGATCATGGACAGGGTGCTGTGGGAGAAGTCAGGACACTGGGCAAAGTATCATGACAACATGTTCACCACCAAGTCCGAGAACCGCGAGTATGCCATCAAGCCGATGAACTGCCCGGGCCACATCCAGATTTTCAACCAGAAGCTCCGCAGCTACCGCGATCTCCCGATCCGCATGGCCGAGTTCGGCAACTGCCTGAGAAACGAGCCGTCAGGATCGCTTCACGGACTGATGAGAGTCCGCGGCTTCACCCAGGATGACGCTCATCTTTTCGTAAGGGAAGATCAGATCATGAGCGAGGTCTCCGGCTGCATCAAGATGGTCTTCGACATCTACAAGACCTTCGGATTCAATCGTGTTGACATCAAGCTCTCCCTGAGGCCCGAGAAGCGCATCGGCGACGACGCGATGTGGGACAGGGCAGAGAAGGACCTCGCGGATGCACTGAAGGAGAACGGACTTTCCTACGAGCTTCAGCCCGGCGAGGGCGCGTTCTACGGCCCGAAGATTGAGTTCACCCTCTATGACTCGCTCGGACGCGCCTGGCAGTGCGGCACCGTACAGCTCGACTTCGCTCTGCCCGGACGCCTTGACGCATCCTATATCGCAGAGGACGGCAGCAAGAAGGTTCCTGTCATGATTCACCGTGCGGTGCTCGGATCCCTTGAGCGCTTCATCGGTATCCTGACCGAGAACTTCGCCGGATACTTCCCTGTATGGCTTGCTCCTGTACAGGTTGAGCTGATGAACATCACCGATCATCAGATCGATTATGTCAAGAAAGTTGAAAGTATTCTCCGTTCTCACGGCATAAGAGTGAAAAGTGACTTGAGAAATGAGAAAATAGGCTTTAAAATCCGCGAACACACTTTGCTCAGGGTTCCTTTCCTCGTCGTCTGCGGCGACAAGGAGATGGAGTCCGGTGAGGTGGCTGTGAGAACCAGAAGGGGAGCAGACCTCGGCAAGATGAAGATTGAAGACTTCGCTGCCAAGGTATGCGAGCTGATGAATTCCCGCAGCCTCGAGGAAATCTGATTTGGAGGGCATGCCCATATTTACGGTAAAGAGACAGGTTCCTGGTTCTAAAAACAGGATCCGTGTGAATGGTGATATTCGCTGCAGGCTGGTCCGTCTTATCGGTTCAGACGGCGAAATGGTAGGTGATGTTACCCCGGCGGCAGCGCTGGCAAGAGCAAGTGCAGAAGGGCTTGATGTCGTAGAGATCAGTCCTAACGCAGAGCCGCCTGTATGCCGTATCATGGATTTCGGAAAGTTTCTTTACGAAAAGAGCAAAGCCGCCAAAGAACAGAAGAAAAAGCAGAAGCAGGTTCAGATCAAGGAAATCAAGTTCAGGCCTGCTACTGACGTGGGGGATTATCAGGTTAAACTGCGCAACCTGATACGTTTCCTGGAAGACGGCAACAAAGTTAAGGTAACACTTAAGTTCAGGGGCCGTGAAATGGCACATCAGGACATCGGACTTGACGTGCTTCACCGTGTGGAGACTGATCTCGCGGATTACGCCGTTGTAGAGCAGCAGTCCAAGGTTGAAGGGCGTCAGGCGATGATGGTCTTTGCGCCTAAGAAGAAGTAAGTGGCTGGCAGGCTCCAAAGTAGTCTCTGACTCGCCTGCCCCTGTTATTAATGCGAAGTTAAGGTAATAAAATGCCTAAGATCAAGAACGACAAGGGTGCCTGGAAGCGGTTCAAGAAGACCGCCAACGGCTTTAAGCGTAAGAGCTGCAACAAGTCTCACATCCTGACGAAGAAGACCACCAAGCGTAAGCGTCATCTTCGCGCGATGACCACTGTCCACAAGACAGATCTTCATCGTGTTCTCAGCATGCTGCCTAATCTTTAATTGACGGAGGAGTGAAAAATGCCTAGAGTTAAACGTGGTGTGATTGCTCATGCCCGCCATCACAAGATCCTGAAGGCGGCCAAGGGTTACTATGGTGCACGTTCACGCGTTTACCGCGTAGCAGTGCAGGCTGTTACTGCAGCAGGCCAGTATGCCTATATCGGCCGCAAGCAGAAGAAGCGTGACTTCCGCAAGCTGTGGATTGTCCGCATCAATGCGGCTGCCCGCCTGAACGGGCTTTCCTACAGCCGTTTCATCAACGGACTGCACAAGGCGCAGATCGAGATCGATCGCAAGATCCTCTCCGATATCGCCATCCAGGACAAGGTGACTTTCACCAAGCTTGTTGAGAAGGCAAAGGAAGCTCTTGCTGCCTGATCCTTTGATTAAGCACTAACATTGCGGGGGAGGCGGAGAAGTCCACCTCCCTTTTTTTTCGGAGTTCAGATGCCGTCAGTTCAGTGTCACTTGTGCAGCTTCTGCTGTATGGCGACTGTGAGGCGCGCTGCCGGACTTTTCTCTTTCCTTTTTGCTGCTGCCGTACTGCTGTTTTCCTTTAATGCTTATGCCATTCCCGGAACCGTGAGCGTTAAAGAAAAATCGCTTGACTTTGTCCCGGAGCAGTCTGTCGAGTACGTCGCAGTCACCGAGGACTACACCTGGCCCTGGGAGGTTGCGGGAAGGACAGACTGGAAGCTCATCGAGAGGGATGCTCCCTCATTCGGCTTTTCCGCTAAATACCACTGGTTCAGAATGAGAATCAGGAATGACAGCCCTGACTTCTCCCACATAGTCGCGTCCGTCGACAATGCCGCGCTTGACCGCGTCAATTTCTTCGTCGTTGACACGAGGAACAACTCGCTGCTTCTGGCAAGTTATATGGGAAGCAGCCTGCAGAATGAGTCAGGCATCAGCGGCAGGGACTTCATGATGCCGCTCTACCTCACCGACGGTCAGATGGTCGATCTTTACATCCAGGTCAGAAGCAGGTCCCCGCTCTGGGTTCCTATATCCCTCAGGACCGGTGACGAGTACTCATCGGAGGAGACCCTGCGCAAGCTGGTTGTCGGTTTTATCTCAGGCGGGGCACTGCTGATATTTTTCTACTGCATCTTCATGTCCCTCCTCGTGAGGGAGAAGCAGTTCACTTTCTACGGCATCTTTGTACTGTCGATACTGACCATGTTCATTGTGACAAACGGATATACGTTTGCCATGAGTCCGCTTATAGAGGCAACGTCCTTTGGCAAGGCATACTGCTTCCTCAGGATGATCATGTTCTCTGCCATGTATTTCGCCGGATCGTTCCTTTTTGCCCAGCCTTTCGGCAGGCGGCTTACGGCGATATGCAGATGGTATTCAATCGTACCTTTCATCCTGGCCTTCCTGTTCCTGATGCTGCCGCTCAGGTTTGATTATTACTCGTCAATAATCTTCCTTGCCGTCTCGCTTCCCTTTACCATGCTGGCGGTGAACGTCTCATGGCAGAGGCAGATGTTCGTCCACAAGCTCTTCTCCGTATTCGTGATTCTCGAGACTGCAATCTGCCTCTTCTTCCTGCTCAGGATCAGCGGAATGGTCCACCTGAACTACACCGAGACGCTCTTCAATCTAAACCTGGTGTTCCTGATGTCGATTGTCTCGGTGGCTCTGGTTTCAAAGACCTACTATGAGAAGAAGAGCAGGATACAGGCGGCGAAGCGCACGGAGGAAGACCGCGCGCGCCTCAAGGGAATGTTCCAGAATTCCGATGAGGGAATGTTCGTCACCTCGTTCGACGGCCGGCTCCTCAACGCCAATCCGGCCTTCTATACGATTCTCGGCTTCAGGGACAGAAGGCACTTCAATGAGAAGACCGGAGGCCTGGTCAACTCCCTGTATGTTGACCAGCGCCTGCGTGACTCGCTGCTCGCAACGCTTCTCTCGTCTCCGGGAGAGGTGAAAAGGCAGCTGGAGGTGTACAAGAGCGATGGCACCCGCTCGTTCATGCTGGTGACTCTCCGTCTCAGGACTCAGCAGACGCAGAACGGCAAGTCCATGCAGGTCTGTGACGGAGTGGTCTATGACGTCAGCCCGCAGCGTGAGACCGAGAGCAAGATCAAGCATGTCTCTTCCCATGATCCGCTGACCGGCGCGCACAACCGCGTGTTCTTCACGAGGAGAGTGAGAGAGATCCTCTCTGACTACGTGCACCACTCGTCGGATCAGGCCCAGAGCTGGATCTGCTTCATCGATCTCGATCATTTCAAGATTATCAACAGCGCAGGAGGCTTTGAGACCGGCGACAGGTTCCTGGTGCTCATCGCGAAGCTCCTTCTCGAGGGCGGCATAGCGCACGACAGGTTCGGGCGCCTCGGCGGTGACGAGTTCGGCGTGATTGTGAGCGGCGTATACCTTGACGATATCGTCGCCATGGCCGAGCACTGGCGGCAGCTTATTGCCGGGGCGACCGTTGAGTCTTCCGGGAATTCCTACACGCTATCTGCGAGCATCGGGCTCTGTCCGTTTGACGCAGTGCTGAATTCCGGTGATGACAGGAAGGCCTCGCTCCTCCTCTCAATTTCGGAGTCTGCCTGCGCAATGGCAAAGCGCCTCGGGCGCAACAGGGTATTCTGCTACACTGCGCTCAGCAGCGAGCTCAGGGATTACCAGGACTCCGTATACATGGTCTCAAGGGTCTATGAGGCAATCAACCATCACCGCTTTGCCCTGGTGAGGCAGCAGATCTACCGGCTCGGCGAGAAAAACGACCGTGTCAGGTTTGAGGTGTTCGTGCGCATGCTCGATCACAGCAACCACCCGGTGAATGCCGGGCGGTTCCTCAGCACGGCTGTCGAGTTCGGCCTTATGGTGCAGATTGACGGCTTTGTCATCGACATGCTGCTTGACTACTGCGAGTCGCATCCGGAGCGGTTTGAGAATGTTGACTGCATATTCATCAACCTCTCGCAGAACTCCATTCTCTCGCAGCATATGCTCCTGAAGCTCAAGACCAGGCTGAAGTACACCTCATTCCCTCTCTCGAAGCTCTGCTTTGAAATTGACAACAACATCATCCAGCGCAGGTTCGATGACGCGAAGGAGTTCTTCCGCATGCTCCGCTCATTCGGCTGCCGGCTGGTAATAGACCACTTTGACGGAAATTTCTCGACGTTCATGCTGAACGGCTCGGACGGAATACGCTTTGATTTCGCGAAGATCAACCTGATGATGCTCCTGAGCCTCTACTCATCAGCGAACTCCATGTCCTCGCTCGTGAAGGTTGACGTTGACACAGTGCGCTCGGACGGTGTTGAGGTCATCGGCATCCACGCGGACACCGACGAGTCAGTGAGGCTCTCGAGGATACTTAATCTCAGGTCTGTCGAGGGGAGCACGCTATCCCCCGTGGAGCCTCTTGACGCGCCGTTCCGCCTGCTTGATCTCTCGGGCGACAGGCAGGCAGCAAGGGATTATCAGTCCGAGGCCGGCTTCACCGAGTGAGCGCGGCGGAAAGCATGGCGCTTTTCAAGTTTGGCGCCCTGTGTGATAAAATTTAAGGCTGATAAAGCATTCGGGATGTCTTGCTGCAAAGGACAGCCTCTGGTATTTTCCGTTCAGTCTGATTTTTCGAATGAATGTCTGTATCGTGTCCGGCTGCTTGTCAGTCCGGGGTTTTTAGTTTAGAGAGAACATTAAATGGAAGAGTTGGAGCAGACAGCTGCTCAGGCTGTTGATGAAATCGGCAGGGCGGTCGATCAGACTACTCTTGATGCAGTCAGGGTAAAGTATCTGGGGAAAAAGGGCTTTTTCACCGAACAGATGAAAGCGCTCGGAAAGCTTCCTCCTGAGGAGAAGCGCGAGGCCGGAGCAAAGATCAACGGTGCCAAGCAGAAGGTTCTCGATGCTCTCAATGCAAGGCGCCAGGCTCTCCAGGACGAGGAGCTCAACAGAAAGCTCGCCAGCGAGACCATCGATGTGACGCTTCCCGGAAGGCTCTGCGGGCAGGGCACATTCCACCCTGTCACCAGGGTAATCCACCGCATCCGCGAGATATTCGGCAGCCTCGGCTTCACCGTCGAGAAGGGCCCCGAGATTGAGGACGCGTACCATAACTTTGACGCGCTCAACATCCAGCCGAACCATCCTGCCCGCAGCGAGCATGATACTTTCTACTTCAACCCGAATATCCTCCTCCGCACCCAGACCTCCGGCGTGCAGATCAGGGTAATGGAGAAGAAAAAGCCTCCTATCCGCATGATTTCCCCGGGACGCGTGTACCGTCCTGACTTCGACATGACCCACTCGCCGATGTTCCATCAGGTTGAGGGCATGCTCATAGACGAGAACATCAGCTTCACCGATCTCAAGGGCATCCTTAACGAGTTCCTCCTGAACTTCTTCGAGGAGCAGCTCGAGGTAAGGTTCCGTCCCTCGTTCTTCCCGTTCACGGAACCTTCCGCCGAGGTTGACGTGAAGCGCCGTGACGGCCAGTGGCTTGAGGTCCTGGGCTGCGGCATGGTCAACCCCATTGTGCTGAAGAATGCCGGCATTGATCCGGACAAGTACTCTGGATTCGCCTTCGGGCTCGGAGTCGAGCGTTTTGCGATGCTTCGCTACAACGTCAACGACCTCAGGCTCTTTTTCGAAAACGATCTGCGTTTCCTTTCCCAGTTCTAGAGTGATGGTGGCATAGAGAAAAATGATAATTTCAAAGAATTGGCTCGACGAGCTGGTTGATACAGGCCTGACCACTGAGCAGACCTGCGATTATCTGACCATGGCGGGACTTGAGGTTGACACTGCAAGCCCGGTCTGCGGCGACATTTCGAAGGTTGTCATCGGCAAGGTCGTAGAGTGCCATGATCACCCGAACTCCGATCATCTCCACATCACCAAGGTCGACATCGGCGCTGGCGAGCTTCTCGACATTGTCTGCGGCGCTCCGAACTGCAGGGAAGGACTCAAGGTCTGCGTGGCGCTTGTCGGGGCAGAGCTCCCCGGCGGTGTTAAGATCAAGCCTGCTAAGCTTCGCGGCGTTGAATCCAACGGAATGCTCTGCTCCTATGAGGAGCTCGGGGTCAACATCGAGGAGAAGGGCATCGCCGAGCTCCCTGAGGATGCTCCTCTCGGAAAGGATGTGAAGGAGTACTTCGGCTGGAATGACACCTCGATTGACATCGATCTGACCGCCAACCGCGCAGACTGCCTCTCGATGCTCGGCATTGCCCGCGAGATGGCGGTCCTGACTCACAAGGAGTTCAGGGAGCCCGTGACCGCGCCTGTCGCTCCCTCCATCAGCGACGAGGTAAAGGTCGAGGTTGACGCTCCTGCGGCCTGCCCGAGGTATGTCTCCAGGGTGATGAAGGGACTCAACCTTTCCGCGGCAACCCCGCTCTGGATGAAGGAAAAGCTCAGAAAGTGCGGAATCAGGTCACTTGATCCGATTGTTGATGTCACCAACTACGTGATGATTGAGCTCGGACAGCCGATGCATGCCTATGATCTTTCGAGAATCAAGGGGCAGATGCGCGTCCGCCTGGCAAAGGAGGGAGAGAAGGCTGTCCTCCTTTCAGGAGATGAGGCAGTTCTCAGAAATGACACACTGGTCATCGCTGACGACGAGAAGGTCATGTGCCTCGCCGGCATCTTCGGCTGCCGCGACGCAGGCGTTCAGCCTGACACCTCTGACGTGCTGCTTGAGGCCGCATTCTTCGCGCCTGACGCCATCAAGGAGCGTGCAAGAAGCTACGGGCTTGCCACTGAGGCATCCCACCGCTTCGAGCGCGGCGTCGACTTCACTCTTCCCGTAAAGGCGATGGAGAGGGCAACTGAGCTTCTCCTCTCAATCTGCGGCGGCTCTGCGGGCCCCGTCTCTGAGACATTGAGCGCTGACAGCCTGCCGAAGCCTGCTCCGATCACCCTTCGTCCCAATATCCTCACGAGGACTGTCGGAATCAGCTTCACTGACGAGCAGGTTCTCACCATCCTTAACTCCCTCGGCATAAAGACCGAGAAGAAGGACGGGAACTATGTTTCCGTCTCTCCTTCATGGCGCTATGACATCAATGACGAGGCGGATCTCACTGAGGAGGTCGCGAGGATCTACGGATATTCCAATATCCCCAACTGTCCTCCCACCGCAAGGCTCCTTGCCGAGAGAACCACCGCCGAGCTCATTGACGCTGACAGGGTGAAGTCTGTCCTGGTTGACCGCGGCTATCATGAGGTTGTGACCTACAGCTTCGTCGAGCCGAAGAAGATGGCCGTGCTTTTCCCGGACATCAGGCCGATCATTGTTCCGAAGCCCATCTCCGCCGAGATGTCAGCCATGAGGGTCTCAGTTATCCCCGGGCTCCTTGAGGCAGTAGGCACCAACAACAAGCGCGGGCAGAACAGGGTAAGGATTTTCGAGAGCGGCCAGCGCTTCATCCTTGACAAGGATGCCGAGAACGGCATTTCCCAGGTCGAGATGCTCGCCGGCGTCATCTCCGGCCCTGTTGCCGGGAAGAACTGGGGCATTCCCGAGCGCGACTGCGACTTTTACGATATCAAGGGCGATGTCGAGGCTCTGATTGCGTCGACCGGATACAGCGGATCATATGAGTTCAGGGCAGCCAAGTGCTCTGCATACCATCCCGGAATCTGCGCCGAGGTTCTTTTCAACGGCAGCCATGCCGGCTGGATCGGCCAGATCCATCCGACTGCACAGAAGGCTTACGGCCTCAAGCACAAGGTATTCGCCTTCGAGATCGAGCTTGCTGTGCTGCAGAAGGCGAGAATTCCTTCCTTCAGGGAGATCTCGAGGTATCAGGCAAGCAAGCGTGATATCGCGCTGATCGTCCCGAAGACTGTGAATGCTGCAGATCTCACCGCGGCCATCGCCTCCCTCGGCGGCAGCAGCCTCGTCAATATCGAGCTCTTCGACCACTATGAGGGTGAGAATCTCGATGAGGGCAAAAAGAGCCTTGCCTTTACGCTCACTCTGCAGAATAATGAGAAGACGCTCAGTGATGCGGAGATCAACAGCACCGTTGACGGCATAGTTGCCGGCGTCCGCGAGAAGTTCGGGGCAGTTCTCAGGGAATAGGAGTTACATTGTGGCAACCGTTACCAAAAAGGACCTTGTGGATTATCTCAGCGACAGGCTTCATTTCAACTGCTATCAGATGAAGGAGCTCGTGGACGATTTTTACGAGGTCATGAAGGAGACCCTGGAAAAGGGCGAGTCATTGAAGATTTCTGGGTTCGGCTCATTCGAGGTCAGGCAGAAGAACGCCAGGCCGGGAAGGAACCCGAAGACCGGCGAGGAGGTGGAGATTTCCGCAAGGAAAGTAGTCGCCTTCAGGCCTGGCATCAATCTCCGCCGCAGCCTCTCGGGGTCCGGCAAGTGATGATGCTGCCAGGAAAATAAAGGGCAGAGCCTTCTGCTGACAGGCGCCGCAGTTTCCCGGTCAGGGATGCTGCGGCGCTTTTTTGTGTGCTCGGCATGA
>DEHC01000025.1 GCA_002351705.1 Gammaproteobacteria bacterium UBA2810
CAGGACGGCTGTGAATAGTAACTCCGGACTATTCTGAATAAAAATAAACAGTTCATAATCTTATATTTTGTGATTTAATATATATTTATTGTCTGAATATACTAAAATATTATGTATGATGACAATGAATCCCGAAATAACGCCGGGTAATAAATCAGGCAATAACCGGGTAATAAAATGGGCGACAGGCACTGAGAGGTACAGTAAGATTTCAATATTTGTCATTATAGATCATAATTATGGACATTTTTGACATCTGAGCCGTTTTGAAACGGAAGCGGGCAGTTGCGAATCATAAATTTCATAATTTATTACCTACTTTATTACCCATATACTTTTCAATGTGTATGGGTAATAAACTGGGTATTAAATTCGGGGCTCAAAATAAGGGATTCTTTGCATGTTGTAAATGAACTGATGGCCGGTTCTGAGTCCCGGGCTGCTGAAAAGCCTGACATCCATCCCGCATTTCAGGTGTGCTGAGGAGACAGAATTAACAGATCCCGCGCCGCTGCTGCAATAAAATGATAGATGAGCATGCGTCCTGGTGCCGCATGCCTCTCTGGATATCCCCTGCAACAAGCCCTGAAGGAGCCGCCTTTATGCCTTTTATCATTGTCTGCAAAAAACTTTCGGAAGTCAGTGCTGACGCCGCTTTTGAGACGGTTTTCGCTGATCCAGGCGCGGCAGCAGGAAGAGCCTGGGTGAAGAGCATTGATGCCTCTCTCTCCGACGGCTCAGGGATGAGCTTCAGGAAGGTGATTCAGGCTGAGATCCCCTCATCCGTCAGCAAGGAGGAGTCAGCACGGCAGCTCTCCCTTGCCTACAGGGACGCGCTTGGGCTTGCCATAAAGAACGGCTGCGGCAGCGTCGTGTTTTCTCCGCTCCCTTCGGGCGGCTCCATTCCTGATGATGCGCTGAGGATCGCATCATCTGAGGTCTCCGAATTTCTCCTGAAGCATGACCTCAATGTCTTTCTTGCCGTGCCGGAGAGGGACGCGCTTCCGCTCAGCAGCGAGCTCTCTGATGAGGTGAGCCGCTATATCGAGAGCCATTATTCCGGCGGCCCTGATGATGAATACTATGATGCTTCTGACTGGGAAGATGAGCCCGGCGTCAATTATATGGCCTGTCAGAAGCCACCCTTCTGCCGCATCTCTGCCATTGCTTCGGCGAGCGTGTTCAGCAGATCCCTTGATGACCTCGTCGGTCATCTCGACGAGTCTTTCTCAGACACGCTGATCCGGCTCATCAGGGCCAAGGGTAAATCCGATGTCGAGGTCTACAGGAAGGCGAACATCGACCGCAGGCTGTTTTCGAAGATCCGCTCAAAAAAAGGATATACCCCGAAAAAGCCGACCATACTCGCGCTTGCCATAGCGCTTGAGCTCTCCATTGATGAGACCAGGGATCTCCTGCAGCGGGCGGGCTACGCGCTTTCGCATGCGAGCAGGTTCGATGTGATCGTTGAGTATTTCATAAAGAACAGGATATACGACATCTTCGGGATCAACGAGATCCTCTTCAAGTTCGATCAGCCGCTTCTCGGAGGCTGATCATTTGTCGCTTTCAAGGCGACCTCTGATCCTCTACGTTTCCATATGATGCTTCTGTATCTGGAATACAGGAGGTTCACCATGAAGAAGAATTCCACAGAGCTTGCCTTCATCCTTGACAAGAGCGGCTCAATGCACGGCCTTGAGAAGGACACCATCGGCGGCTTCAACTCCATGCTCGACAAGCAGAAGGCTGCCGAGGGCGAGTGCCGGGTCACCACCGTGCTGTTTGACAGCAGCTGCACCGTGCTCCATGACCGCATTGACATCGCTGCGGTAAGGCCGATGACTGACGAGGACTACTGCGCCGGCGGCTCAACCGCCCTTCTTGACGCGGTCGGGACCACCATCGACAAGATCCGGAACGTGCAGAAGAACTCTGCAGAGGAAGGCCGCGCGGAGAAGGTCCTCTTCGTCATCATCACCGACGGCATGGAGAACTCCAGCCGTGAGTACTCCCTCAGGAATGTCAGGAGCATGATTGAGGAGCAGAGGAAGAACGGCTGGGAGTTTGTTTTCCTCGGCGCCAACATCGACGCGGTTGAGACCGCGGAGGATCTCGGCATCAGCAGGGATCTCGCAGCCGACTACGTCCCTGATCGTGAGGGAACATTCATGAATTTCTGCGCTGTGGCTGATGCGGTGAGCGACTATCGCGAGATGGGCTGTCTTAAGTGCGAATGTCTTTCGAAAGTCCGTGAATATCACAGGAAGCGCAGTGGCAGGAAGAGCTCAGACTAGTGAGGTGAACGGCTGAGGTGACACTCCGCCGCGTGCGGTGTGTTCCGGGGAGGGCAGAGAGAGCGCCCTCTGGCGGGCTGACAACCCCCATGCAGCCGCCGCAGAGGGCAATGGAGAGACAGAGGGGAGGAAGCCATGGCTGCCTCCCCTTCCTGTTTCCGGACATAATGTCCGCGGTGATTCACCGGTCCTTTGGAACCGCCTGACGCATTCTGCACGTGCCTCACTCCTTTTTTGCAAGTATCCGCCTTGCAGGAAATGAATTCTGCGGCAGATGCCTGATCCTGCGCGCTGAGGCTGCGCTAATATAAGCTCAGCAGCATGATGTCAGGGGAGAAAGGCAATGTCGGACACCGTAAAATTCACTGTAAGCACTGACCGCGCCGTAAAAGAGCAGTGCGAGGAGCTCTTCAGGGATCTCGGGCTGAATCTCAATACTGCCATCAACCTGTTTCTCCGCCAGTCACTCCGCGACGGTGGCATTCCGTTTGATATCCGTCTCGCGTGTAAAGATGGCGGAGCTGAGAGCGCGGCGGAAATGGAGCGCATAGCTGATGATCCGTCGGCAAAGCGCTATTCGAGCGTGGAGGAGGCGCTGAAGGATCTGAGGTAGCAGCGGCAGAGCCACGGAACGCAAAGTTCCGGCTGTCAGGGCAGGGTGAAGAGGAGACAGGCATGAACTGGGAAGAGTATAAGAACAAAATAAAGGCTGAGGATCCTGCGGCAGCCAGGGTCATTGAAGATGCGGAGCTATGTGCCCCAGTCCTCTCAGCAATGATCAGAAAACGCGAGGAGCCCGGCATGGCACGGCGCGGGCTTGCTGAAAGATGCGGCATTTCTGAATCATCGGTCGCCCGTATCGAATCATTCGAGACATCGTCGAAGATCGATACATTCCTCAGAATTCTCTGGAGCCTGGGGCTTGGACTCTCGGTAACTTCTGCTGCCGGCAGATAGTTTCCCGACTGCCGCAGGCAGATGTGGGAGCGGAATACGTCCGGTTTCATCTGACGGGCATGTGCTTTACAGCGTTTTGAGGACCTGAAAATGAAAAACGGTGACATCAACGACTTTCTCGAAAGGATCACGTGGGGTGATGAGCTGGTATTCATGTACCGCGGGAAGAAGTACTTCCTTGAGGGGCTGCCTGACGATAACGGCGTTCTGATTACATACCTTTGGGTCTGTGAACCTCCTGCATATGGCGGTTACACCTGGGTCGGAAAGGGCGACAAAAAGAACTATCCCGCGGAAGAATTCCTCCGGCAGAAGCTCTGGGACGGCCGGACCTTCATGGAGGCCCAGGAGGAAATGGAATGGGTCGACTGCTAGACAGCAGTGCCCCGGACTTGCTCTGACTGCTGTCAGATTCCGGAGATCGTAAATTGATAAACGGCGACGTAAACGACTTTGTCGACAGAATCTCCTATGGAGACGAACTGATATTCACGTTTCACGGAAGGAAATACTTTCTGCAGGGATACCATGATTTGGGCGGTCTATGGACCACTTACCGCGATCGCTGGGAACCGCCCGCTGATGATTACATCTGGGTCGGGAAATGTGATTTCCATTTTCCGGTAGAGGAATTTCTCAGGCAAAGGATTTGGGACGGAAGGACTTTCTGGGAGGCCCAGGAGGAAATGGAGTGGGTCGACGCGTAGGAATCCCGGTGCTGGATAACTGGATTCCTGAGTCAGTGGCTTCATATCTGCTGTTTGGGGGCAACTTCACCGGAAATGTCAGAAGCTGACCAGGTAAAGCTGTATGCCGTCAGCTCATTTGGCCGCTTCGTATTTCGTCCCGCGCCCGTTACCGGTTATCTGGACATAGCCTTTGGCGGCGAGCTGCTTCAGTATCGCTGTCACCTTGGACTTGCTGAACCCGGTGTCCTGGGATGCCGAGCTGCTGCTGATCTTCCTGCCTGTTTTCATCAGACCGTAAACAGTTTCCTGATCCTCTGTGAGGTCGGCAGTGCCAGGCACAGGCAGTATTGCCTGAATTGCATTCTCACTGATATCGAATACAGGCTTCCGTCTGTTATTCTCATACGCTTCCTGAATTCTTCTGATGCCTGTCCCGGGCTGCTCAAGGTAATGCATCCGGTAAAAAACACTGCTGAGAACAGGATTTCTCAGCAAAGGGACCATGCTGTTCATGTAGTCATCACGGTTAATGCCCTCAGGGAGGCCGCCAGGGGTGAAGATTTCGATCCGATCTGCAAACATTGCCACGCGTATATGGGCATTGACATTCCACTTCCTGCCTGCAATCGCGTTGGCCATGGCCTCCCTGAAGGCGGTTTCAGGAATGGTTTCAACAGTCCTTCTCCTGACACCGTCAATGACCTCGTACTGGTAGTACTGCCGGTACATCTCCACGGACTGGTCATACTGTGAGAGGACGGAAATTCTCGAAAGAGTCTTCCGGTCAAGGATATAGTCGATGCTGTCACCGAATCTCGCGATGTCAACTCCGAAAAAACTGTTTTGGTCAGCCATAAGGGCTGCCGCGTTGTTGTAATGCCCTTCCTTCGTAGAGAGGCCCAGAGTCCGGAGCACATCATCCGTAAGGGAGCCAATCCCGATTGTTTCCTGAAGTTTCTTCTCCAAAAACGAGAACTCAAGGTCCTGAGTTCCTGACACGAGGCTGTCAAATGCAGATTCTTTCATTATCTTTCCAGTTTGCGCAGCATATCCTTTGATGTTTGGATTCTAGCGGATAACTGGATTAAAATAAACCGCAAATTTACGCGAAAACAAATACGCGCAAATTTACGATTTAATAAAAATCGAATCAGAATTTTACCGGTCTGATTGATATCTGGTGCCCCGGACAGGAAAGTCATCTAGATACCGGGAGCTGACGCTACAGTACTGCAGAGATGCCTGCGGCTGATTCCATGAATTACTAAGTGCATTCCTTAAAATAAAGAGTTAGGGGGTAATTTTTGAAAAATAAGCAAAAATTACCCCCTAACTCTGAAATTTCTGTGCTGTTCATCTACAATAAGAAACACACCAGTTTGCTCAGAGGCGTAGGACATTGGCATGAAGCTGTACAGAAGAGAGAATTATCTTAAGAAAATACGTGGTTTTTACCACGATACCGGGATCATTAAAGTGATTACCGGCGTACGCCGCTGCGGCAAGTCCTGTCTTATGCAGACAATTGCGGAAGAACTTGAGGAGAGCGGCACTCCGGCCGAAAACATCATTTACCTGAACCTTGACCGGCGCGGATATCTTGGTATAAAGAAACCTGAGCAGCTCGACAGGCTGATCGAAGAGAAATCAGCTGCTGCCGGTATCAAGTATCTGTTCATTGATGAGATTCAGAATGTCAGAGGGTTTGAGGCAGTTATAAACGGGTTCCGCGAGGAAGAAGACTACAGCATTTTCATCACCGGATCCAACTCCTATCTGCTGAACGGAGAGCTCGTGACGAAACTTACAGGCAGGTACCTGGAATTTGAGCTTTTCACTCTCAGCTTCGAGGAATACCTTGGAATGAAGAGGTTCATCGGGAAGGAAGTGCAGCCGGATCTGACCGCTGAGTTCGACCGGTACATTTCTGACGGAGGATTTCCCAAAACACTGGAGTATGATTCTGATGCCGACAAAAGCTCCTACGTAAACGGTGTCATTGGGGAAATATTCGAGAAGGATATCAGGAGGCGCGTACAAATCAGAAATAAGTCAGTATTCGAGACTGTCCAGAGATATATCATCAATAACTATGGCGCAACCATGAGCCTCACCAACATCCTTGACGATCTTCATAAAAATGGCTGCGGCATCAAAAGAGAGACGCTTAACAGATATATAAAGATTCTGTCAGATGCAAAAGTCATTTATCCATGCAGCAGGTTCGATCTTAAATCGCGCAGGTCAATCTCAGGAGAGCAGAAGTATTACCTTGCAGATCTGAGTTTTTATTTTGCTTTCAAGACCGACAGGCGGAAGAATTACGCCCCGGCACTGGAGAACATTGTCTATATATACGCAGTCTCGAAGGGCTATGCTGTCAGCGTCGGGCGTATTGGAAAGCTTGAATGCGATTTCATTCTCCGCAGGAACAATGACAGCTACGCGTATGTCCAGGTATGCACAACCATAATGAATGACATAAGCACGGAAGACCGTGAATACAGGCCGCTTGAGATGATCAGGGACGGCTATCCCAAATATCTCCTGACCAGAAACGACCTTATCCAGGAGCGATCCGGTATTATGCACTGCAATATCCCGATCTTCATGAAGGAAAACCGGATGTTCTGAGATACTGCCAGTCTGTTTTTTGCTTAAGTTTCCCGAAACACAGGGATTGCGAAAATAGTACCTCCTTGAGGGGGCTGCCGGACGATAACTGTGTTATGACAACTTACCCGTTTATATGTGGATCTCTTGTGTATGGCGGTTACACCTGGTTCGGAATGGGCGACAAAAAGCAGTATCCGGCAGAATAATAATTCCTCTGGCAGAAGGTCTGTGACGGCATGTCATTCATGTAGGGCGGGAAGGAAATGGAATGGGTCGACGCGTAGGCCGGCTCACAAAATTCCTAAGTGAGTGACTGTAAATTCTGGGTTTAGGGGGTAATTTTTGTAAAATTATCAAAAATTACCCCCTAAACTTGCAAATTCATGCCTATGTTCTGTGATCGAAGATAATTCGGAGATGGCCGAGCCGGAGAGGACCGAACAAAATGAAATTCATCGGCAGGAAGCAGGAGTTTAAGGATCTCAGCGCAGAAATCAGCGCGCCTCGGTTCAGGTCAGTGCTTATCTATGGAAGAAGGGGAATCGGAAAGACCTGGCTTGCAAGAAAGGCTCTCTCTGATGCCGGGATTCCCGCGGTCTTCTATGTATGCCGGCCGCTTGCCGAGGAAAGCATCGCTGCAGACCTGGGCAAAGCAGTCTCAGAGGCCCTTTCCCTGCCTGTTCCGGAATGCAGAAACGCAGGTGAATTCCTCGATCATATCTTCAGGCTCTCGGAGGAGCACAGAATGGTACTCGTTCTTGATGAGTATCAGTGCCTTCGCGAGAGCGTCAGGGGTATGGACAGCATTCTCGGGAGCCTTGCCGGCAGATACAGGGACACGTCACGCATGACGCTGATCCTTACTGTTTCCTGCAATGATGTGATGGAACCGTTTCCTGAGAATGACAGTCCGCTCTTCGGGCAGTCAGATCTGACTGTCGCGCTGAAGCCGATGGACTGCTCTGACTCCGCAGGCTTCTGTCCCGGCTATTCCGCGGAGGACAGGAGGCGGATTTTCTCGGTGTTCGGCGGAGTGCCGAAGTACCTCCGTCTCATAGACGGCAGCAGATCAGTCAGGGAGAACATCATTGGGCTTGTCGCCTCTGACGGCGCGAGGCTTGGGGATGAGGTGCAGGCCTGCCTCCGGAGCGGAATAAAGGGAATGGTGAATGCCAATGAGGTTCTCATGGCGCTTTCAAGGGGCTGCACAAGATTCAGCGATATTTTGAGAATGTCGCATGTTTCAAGCGGCCCTGCGCTGGCCGACGTCCTGAACAGGCTTATGCGGATGGGTTGGTGGAGAAAACCGTCCTGGAAAATAGTCCGGGCAGCAGGGGAACGGCCGGCTATCGCATCTCTGACAGTCTCACGATGTTCTATTACCGCTATATTTTCAGCCGCACCTCAGAACTGAGGATGATGGATGCTGAAGCGTTCTATGAGAGGTACATCGCAGGTGACTTCGAAAAGGAGTATGTTCCTGAGCGTTTCGTGGCAGCCGCGCGTCAGGATTCGCAGCAAAAATGAGACGCAAATCGCCGGCCGGGGCGTCATGGCCTTCATTTGGGCTTTTCGAAAGGGCTCATTAAGCTGACTGCCGGACTTTCCATTCGCTTATGGTCCGTTTTTCAGAGCTGAAGCTGATGCCGACCTTCACAACTTTTCTTCCGTCTGCCTTCCAGGGGATGGCATAGCCCTTGTTGTCAATCTGTTTCAGTGCTTCCTCAACGCTGCCGTCGAGCTTCAGCTCCATGACGTAGATGGTACTTCCGGTCTTCACCAGAATGTCCATGCGCCCCAGCGCCACACGCACCTGCGACCAGACATACCTGTTGAGGAATGAGAACATTACGTAAAGCATGGCAGTGAAATGTCCTTCAGCTGCAGGAGCATTTTTCAAAGTGCCTTCTTGGTAAGGGATAGCTGCGAAAAAACTCTGTGCAGCAGTGAGTGCCGCATCAATGTGGTCCTCAGTAAGAGCCCTGCAGATCTGCCTGCAGGCATTAGTGGTCCCGTTTGTGTCTGATGACACGTAGAAAGGTATCAGCATCCTGGTAAAACCTACCTTCACTTCTTCGTTGGGGAAACCGAGGATATATTCGTCATATGAGTTGTCATAGTTCTTGATAGTCAGATATCCACTCTGATAGAGAAGAGGCAAAATGCTGTGCATGTCTTCTGTCGGCGCGTCAAACTCAGAGGCGTCTGCCACACTGCCGTCTAGTCTAGTGATATCAGTCCCAAACTTTCTTAGTTGGCTGATCAGGAACCCAGGAGTGCCAGTCTCAAACCAGTAGTTGTGCAGTTCGCGGGAGTACATTGCAGAGAGAAGACTGAAAGGGTTATAAACTCCCGGTGAGCTGTGTGAGAAATGATAGCCGTCGTATTTATTTTTAAGTGCATCGAGCACTTCCGCGTGAGACATTCCATTGCGCTGACCGAGACGTACGATGCCATCTTCGAAGTTTTCCTCCAGCTCTTCCTGAGTGATGCCACATATTGCTGAGTATTCTGGCATCATCGAGATCTTGACTAGATTATTCAGCTGTGAGAATACGCTTAGCTGTGAAAACTTTGTTATTCCAGTAATGAAGACGAAGCGGAGATACGGATCAAGATCCTTCAGAGGGGCATAGAAACTTTGCAGAGCTGTACGCATGTGTTCCAATCTTTCCTTGTCATGGAGGACTGTAAGCATAGGGGAATCGTATTCATCGATAAGGATGACCGCCTGCCTGCCGGTTATGCTGAAAAGCTCCTTTACCATAGCGGACAGACGGGTGCCTGGGTATTTGTTCCTTGCTGCTATGCCATACTTTCGTTCATAAAAACAGAGCTGCTCATCAAGCACGTCCTCAAGTTCTTCAACTGTGCCCATCTTTGCGGAGGCAAGCGAGAAACTTAGCACCGGATATTCGATCCAGTCCTTCTCAATCTTTCCGGCAGCAAGCCCATTGAACAGGTCCTTTCTCCCGCTGAAATACGCATTGAACGTGCTGGTGAGAAGCGATTTTCCGAAACGCCGGGGTCGTGAAAGAAAAACATATTGCGAACTGTTGGCAAGATCATAAACATACTTAGTTTTGTCAATATACAGATAACCGCCTTTGCGTATTTTCTCAAAGGTCTGTATTCCGACAGGATACTTTGCGCGCTGTTCCATCATGATTATTCCTTTATTTAATGCAATCTTACAATTAGCTGGATAAAAAATGAATCAAACAATGTGCTTTCTTTGTCCTTCGGCACTGCCTCCCGCCTCCTCAGCAGTTCTGCTCTCCAGATGATAGCATCTGCCCGATTCTCATGGTCCTTCTCCGGGAACCCGCCCCGCTGTGCTGCACTGGCGACGGGCGCCTCTTTCCCCGATATGTACCCGAAAACGGCTTTTCTGGTACACGTTCTTCCGACATGTACCCGAAAACGCCATTCCGGGTACATATCCGTCCGCTCCGGCGATGCCCTTTCCTTCCTTTCCCATAAGGTTTATCCCTGTTTTTTGCCGGCTTAAAAGCCCCGCCGGATCTGTTCTGTCTCACAAAATTGTGGCAAAATAGCCTTTATCAGGAAAAGGATATGAGTGAAACATTAGTAGAAATCAGGGATCTCTCCTTCGCCCGCGGCAGCCACGTCATCTATGACGGCATCAGCATGTCGTTCAGGCGCGGCTCGGTCACCGCTGTGATGGGGCCGAGCGGCACCGGAAAGACCACTCTTCTCCGCCTTATCGGCGGGCAGCTGAGGCCGGACTCCGGCGACGTCATCTATGACGGTGACATCAGCATTCCCTCCCTCGGGCGCGACAGGCTCTTCGAAGTGAGGAAGCGCATGAGCATGCTCTTCCAGAGCGGCGCGCTCTTCACCGACATGAGCGTGTTCGACAATGTTGCCTATCCGATAAGAGAGCATTTTCGCCTCCCGGAGGAGCTCGTGAGGACGCTTGTCCTCATGAAGCTCGAGACCGTCGGTCTTCGCGGCGCCGCAGGGCTCATGCCCTCGGAGCTCTCGGGCGGCATGGCCCGCCGCGTCGCTCTTGCCCGTGCCATCGCGCTCGATCCTGAGCTCATCATGTACGACGAGCCGTTCGCCGGGCAGGACCCCATCACCATGGCAGTCCTCATCCAGCTCATCAGGAAGCTTAACCAGACTCTGGGCATCACGAGCATCATCGTCTCCCATGACGTGAACGAGGTCCTCAGCATCGCGGACTACGCCTATGTGGTCGCGGATCACCATGTGATCGCGGAGGGCACCCCTGAGGAGATCATCAAGGAGAGCTCCCCGGCCGCGCACCAGTTCATTCACGGCATCGCCGACGGCCCCGTCCCGTTCCGCTATCCTGCGGGCGACTACCTGGAGGAGCTCTGATGAGTCTCTTTGATTCCGTTGCCTCTCTCGGCGCCGCCGGGATAAGGTTCGTCCGCCATGTGGGCGAGGCAGGCTGCATGCTCTTCCGCGCGCTCGTCGGGCGCCCGGAGATTAAGAAGCACTTCCCGCTCCTTGTCCGCCAGATCTACGTCGTGGGCGTTCTCTCCGTCACCATCATTCTGGTGTCGGGGCTCTTCATCGGCATGGTCCTGGGCCTGCAGGGCTACAACGTCCTCGTCGAGTTCAAGGCCGAGGGCAGCCTCGGGCCGCTGGTCGCCCTCGCGATTCTCCGCGAGCTCGGACCGGTGGTGGCAGCGCTTCTTTATGCGGGCCGCGCAGGCTCCGCGCTCACCGCCGAGATCGGCCTCATGAAGGCGACCGAGCAGCTCTCGAGCATGGAGATGATGGCGGTCGATCCGCTCCGCCGCGTGGTCTCCCCGAGGTTCTGGGCCGGCATCTACTCGCTCCCGGTGCTCACCGTGATGTTCTGCGTCATCGGCGTCTACGGCGGAAAGCTCGTGGGCTGCGACTGGCTCGGGCTTGATGACGGCACCTTCTGGTCCGCCACAAGGAATTCGGTTGATCTCGAGGACATCGTCAACTGCATGATTAAGAGCGCGGTGTTCGCCATCATCGTCAACTGGGTCTCCCTCTACCGCGGCTGGGTCTGCCTGCCGACTGCCGAGGGCATAAGCAAGGCGACGACCGGAGCTGTCGTTGACTCTTCTCTTCTGGTGCTGGGGGCAGATTTCGTGCTCACGGCCGTAATGTTTAACTGAGGCGGTTATGAACAGAACCAATCGGTTTGAATTTATCGTCGGTCTCTTCATGCTGGCCGGCATAGCGGCAGCCGTAGTGCTGTGTCTCAACGTCGCGGGCCTTTCCTTCGCCGGGAATTCCGATGACGGCTTCGACGTCACTGCTGACTTCGACGACATCGGGGGCCTCAAGGAGATGAGCCCGGTGAAAATCGGCGGCGTCAGGATCGGGCGCGTCTCCTCCATCATCATCAACCCTCAGACGCTGAGCCCGCGCGTAACTCTCCACATCAGCGGGAAGTTCCGCGGCAAGCTCTCCGCCGAGACCAGCGCCTCGATCCTCACTTCCGGCATCCTCGGCGAGCAGTACATCGACCTCACCCCGGGATTTGACCCGAAGTCGCTCTCCGAGGAGGAGTGCGAGGCCATCGGCTGCGATCCCAATGAGAAGTACATCGACGAGAGCCACGTCATAAAGGACACCAAGTCCGCTATGATCCTGGAGAAGCTCATCGGCCAGTTCGTCTACAACATGGGCGCGAAGTCGTCCGACTCCGGAGACGGCAAGGCGGAGGAAAAGCCTGCCTCTGACGCGGCCTCCGGCAAAAAGGAGCAGTAAGAACTATGAGGAACATCGCATTCAGGGCTTTCGCCGCAATTCTCATCGCGGCATCGTTCGTCTTCTCCGCTCTCGCAGCGGAGCAGGATCCGTATGACGTGGTCAACACGGCGGCAGGGAAGCTCTTCCCGCGCATCAATGACAGCCGCGCGAAGCTCAAGGCTGATCCGCTCTACATGAGGACCATCATCCGCGAGGAGCTGATGCCCTACGTTGACAGCCGCTTCGCCGCATTCCGCGTCATCGGCACCAACCTCAAGAGCACCACCCCCGAGCAGAGGGCGAGGTTCGTTGACGCCTTCACCGACTACATCGTCGCGACCTACGCCGACGCGCTCCTCAAGTATGACAAGCAGACCATGGAGGTCGATCCGAAGAAGCCCGTCGATGGCAAGCTCGCCGACATCGGCGTCAAGATCAAGGAGACCGGCAAGGACGACATGAACCTCGTCTTCAAGCTCAGGAAGAACTCCAAGACCGGCGAGTGGAAGTGCTACGACATGGTGGCGGAGGGCATCAGCCTCCTCTCCTCCAAGCACAACGAGCTCTCCGGCAAGATCCGCGACGAGGGCATCGACAAGGTGAGCGCCGAGCTCGAGAAGCATGTGAGCGATCTCGCTGCGGGGAAGAAGGCTGACAAATGAACTTCACCGGCAGGCTGACCGGGGAGACGGTTCCCGGCTACTGGAAGAACAGGCGTGAGCTCTTCTCCTCGGCCGAGGCGGATTTCAGCGGGCTTGAGGCGATAGACTCCGCGGGGCTCGCCTTCCTCGTGAAGTGGGCCAAGGCCGTCGCAGCGGGAGGCGGGAAGCTCCGGCTCCTGAACCCCACGGAGCAGCTTTCGTCAATCATCGGCATCTACCGTGTCGGTGATCTGTTCGAGCTTGGGAAAGAGAGCGCTTCCTGAGAGGGGAGCATGTGATTCGGGCGGAGCCGCGGGGCCCCGCCTTTGGTGATTTAAAGACAGATATGGAAAAGTTCAGAATAAAGGGCAGCAGCAGGCCGCTTTCAGGCACAGTCAGGATCTCAGGGGCAAAGAACGCGGCGCTCCCCATCCTCTTCGGCACGGTTCTCACCGATGAGGACATCGTCCTCCACAACGTCCCGGTCCTCCGCGACGTGAAGACTGCCCTGAGGCTTCTTGAGCTCACCGGCAAGACCTGCGTGATGGAGGGCAACGACATCACCATAAAGGGCGGGATAAGCGACCACGTGGCACCCTATGAGCTCGTGAAGACCATGCGCGCCTCCATCATGGCGCTCGGCCCCATCCTCACCCGCCAGGGCATTGCCATGGTCTCGCTCCCGGGCGGCTGCGCCATCGGCGCGAGGCCGGTTGATCTCCATATCCGCGGCCTTGAGGAGATGGGCGCCAAGATCAACGTCGAGTACGGCTACATCAACGCGAGGGCCGAGGGCGGCCTCCACGGCGCCTCAATCAACATGAAGTGCGTCTCCGTAACCGGCACCGAGAACCTCGTCATGGCCGCGGCGCTTGCCCACGGCCGCACCGTCATCGAGAACGCCGCGCGCGAGCCTGAGGTCGTCGACCTCGCGAACTTCCTCATCTCCCTCGGCGCGAGAATCGAGGGCGCCGGCACCTCCGTCATCACCATAGACGGCGTGCAGAGGCTCCACGGCGGAGAGTACACCGTGCTCCCTGACCGCATCGAGACCGGCACCTTCCTCGTCGCAGGCGCCGTAAGCGGCGGGCACGTCCGCTGCGAGAACACCGACTGCTCCATCCTGGAGGACGTCCTTGCGAAGCTCCGCGAGGCGGGCGCCGAGATTGAGTGCGGGAAGGGCTGGATTGACCTCGACATGAAGGGGAGAAAGCCGAAGGCAGTCAACATCGTGACCGCTCCCTACCCCGGGTTCCCGACCGACATGCAGGCGCAGTTCACCGTCCTCAACGCGGTTGCCGACGGCTCAGGGGCGATAACCGAGAACATCTTCGAGAACCGCTTCATGCATGTCCCCGAGCTCATCCGAATGGGCGCGAGGCTCGAGCTCCGCGACAACACCTGCATCAGCGAGAGCGTTGACCGCCTCAAGGGCGCGCAGGTCATGGCGACCGACCTCAGGGCGTCCGCGAGCCTCGTAATCGCCGGGCTCATCGCCGACGGCGAGACCATCCTTGACCGTATCTACCACATTGACCGCGGCTACGAGAGGATCGAGGAGAAGATCAAGTGCCTCGGCGGCAGCATCGAGAGATTCAGCTGAGGATAAGATGAAAAGCCTTCGTCCCTACAATACGTTCGGGTTTGACGTGAGCGCCCGCGACATCGTGCTGATGCACGGCATCGAGGACTACCTCCGCTGCGTCCGCGACAGCGGCCCGAGGCTCATCCTGGGCGGCGGCTCCGACGTGCTCCTCAGCGAGGACTTCCCGGGGACGGTCTACGTCATGGCCTCCCGCGGCATCACGGTTGAGCGGAAGACCGCGGATTACGCCGTAGTCCGCTTCGCCGCCGGCGAGAGCTGGAAGGAGACGGTCGAGTGGTGCCTCGGCTGCGGGCTCTCCGGCATCGAGAACCTTGCCCTGATCCCCGGGACCTGCGGCGCTGCCCCGGTGCAGAACATCGGCGCCTACGGGCGCGAGTTCGCCGACATCTGCGAGTATGTCGAGATCATGCACGAGGACGGCACCTGCGAGCGCCTTCCCCCGGAGAAGTGCGGCTTCAGCTACCGGATGAGCCGGTTCAAGTCCGACCTTTCCGGATGCCTCATCACCGCCGTCGGGCTCCGCCTCTCGAGGAGCTTCGTTCCCCATATCGGCTACAAGGCGCTGCAGTGCCTTGGGGAGAAGAGGGATCTCTCGGCGCTTGACGTCTATGACAAGATCCTCGAGCTCCGCGGCGACCGCCTCCCGGATCCCGCCAGGATCGGAAACGCCGGCTGCTTCTTCCAGAACCCGGTCATCGACCGTGAGAAGGCTGCCGAGCTGCAGAGAAGATTCCCGGAGATGCCGCAGTTCGAGTTCGGGAGCTTGGTCAAGGTCCCGGCGGGCTGGCTCATCGACAAGGCCGGGCTCAAGGGCTTCGAGCATGAGCGCGCGGCTGTCTGGTCGAAGCAGGCCCTGGTGCTCGTCAACCGGGGCGGGGCGAGGCCGCAGGAGGTGCTGGATCTTGCCGGGATTGTCACCGACAGGGTGCGCGAGCGCTACGGGATCGAGCTGCAGCCTGAGGTGAGGATCGCGGACAGCCGCGGGTTCGTCGATCCGAAGTCGCCGCTCCGCAGAAGCGGCACGGGCAGGGGACACTGAGTTTAATGGGAAGCCGGTGCCTGAGTGAGGCCCCGGCAGGTCTGGAGCATTGGGCCATGAGGCTTTCACCGAAAATACATCAGATTCTGGATATCCTTTCGGACGGCAGGTTCCATTCAGGCGAGCTTATAGGGCAGGCCATCGGCATCTCGCGCGAGCGCGTCTCGGTCTACATCAGGGAGCTGCGCTCAAAGGGCGTGCAGGTGTTCAGCCTGCAGAGGAAGGGCTACTCGCTCCCCGCTCCCGCGGAGCTCCTTGACGAGAAGCGCCTCAACGAGAGCCTCGGCGGCGCGCGCATCGAGTGCGTCGACATCATCGACTCCACGAACAGCTACCTCCTCGCGAGGATAAACGAGTCCGAGTCCGGCGAGTGCGTCCTCGCCGAGATGCAGACCGCGGGGCGCGGGAGGCGCGGCCACACCTGGGTCTCCCCCTTCGCGAGCCAGTTCATCTGCAGCATGTGCTGGAAGTTCGACAGCTTTGACAAGATCCAGGGGCTCTCGCTTGCCGCTGGACTCGCGCAGTACGACGTGCTCTCTGAGCTCGGCTACCGCGGCATGATGCTGAAGTGGCCCAATGACATCTACGCGCAGGGGAGGAAGCTCTCCGGCACGCTCATCGAATGCTCCGGCACCGAGGGGAACGGCTGCGCCCTCGTGAGCGGCACCGGCATAAACCTCAGGCGCCTCTCCGGCGTCCAGATCGATCAGCCCTGGATCTCGCTTGAGGAGACCGAGTTCGAGGGGAACGCGCGCCCCACCCGCATGGAAATAACCGGCGGCATCATCGTGCGCACCAGGCAGTATTTCCGGGAATTCTCGGAGTCGGGCTTCGCCGTGTTCCGCGACAGGTGGAACGAGAAGTGCCTCTACCTCAATGAGCCCGTGATGATGCTTGACGGAAGCAATGTCGCCATGAGAGGCGTCTGCCGCGGCGTGGACGACATCGGACGGCTCCTCCTCGAGACAAAGGACCGGGGGCTCGTTCACTGCATGGCTGGAGTCCTCTCACTGAGGCCGGACCGCGGCTGAGGGCAGGGTGAATGCCTGAGAGGGGCGCATCATGGAATCGCAGATAGAGAAGGTCCGGAAGTCATTCGGCGTGCAGGCCCGGGGCTTCGAGAGCGGCAGCATGAGCTTCTCGAAGCAGGAGTACCTTGACTATACAGTCAGGAAAATTGGCCTTGAGGACACTGAGAACGTCCTGGAGGTTGCCGCCGGAACCTGCGCCATGGGCAGGGCGGTCTCGCCTCATGTGAGGTCAGTCACCTGCCTTGACGCGACGCATGAGATGCTCAGGGTCGGCATGGAGAAAAGCCGTGAGGCAGGGCTTCACAGCATTGAGTTCAGGCAGGGTCTTGCCGAGGAGCTGCCGTTTGAGGACTCGTGCTTTGACGCGGTGATGACGAGGCTCTCCTTTCATCATTTCAGGGAAATGGAGCGGCCCTTTGAGGAGATGCACCGGGTGCTGAGGCCTCAGGGAAAGCTTGTCATCATCGACATGGAGGCAGCGGAGGAGACGCTCCGTGAGACCGAGGACCGGATTGAGACCATGCGCGACAGCTCCCATGTGAGGAACAGAAGCAGGGCTGAGTTCAGCGCGCTCTTCTCCTCGCGCCATTATGAGATGGAGTGCTGCGAGAGCACCAGGATCCCGGTAAGCCTTGATGCCAGGATGGAGCTAACTGCGACTCCTTCAGAGACCAGGGCTGAGATCGTGCGCCTGATGGAGCAGGATATCGGCGGCGGCGCAAAGACCGGCTTTAATCCTTACCTGAAGGACGGCAGGATCTTCTTCGATCAGAGGTGGTGCCTCTGGATCGGAGTGAAGCCTGCCAGCTAAAAGCGTGACAAGGAACACTTCTGCACCACAGCAGGTTATTTCCGTGCTAATCGCTTTGCGCATTCTCAGCTGTATCACCTTTACCCTGTGGCATGACACGAGGAATGCTACCGCCTCGTGTGTG
>DEHC01000022.1:0-13474 GCA_002351705.1 Gammaproteobacteria bacterium UBA2810
CTGTCATATATGATCTCGCCCTAATGACGGGGCTTTCTGGTCTCACCGTACTTGATCCTGCGTTCCTCGTAATATGCTTCCTTCATCGCGTACATGCGCTCGTCGGCGACTGTATAGAGGCTGTTCGGGGCCGTCTCCGGAGACTCGGCATAGCCGTAGCTGAAATAGACCGGGGTCTCGTCCTTGCCGAAGAACCGGACCTTGTTCCCCTGGACCTCCTTGAACTCGCCCGCGATTGTCTCGTGGCTGTCAATGTCCGAGCCCTCGAGTATGACGACGAACTCGTCGCCGCCGATGCGGTAGAGGCTGGTTCTCGAATGGCGCGACGCGATGTCCTGCAGCATGACGGAGACATTCCTCAGAAGCTCGTCGCCCCACTCATGCCCCATCTTGTCGTTCATTTCCTTGAGCCCGTTCACGTCAATCAGGAAGAAGCCGAGACGGCTGTTGCTGATCCTGCTGTACCTGCCGATGACCCTCTCGAAGCCGAGACGGTTCTGCAGCCCGGTAAGGCCGTCGGTTGTCGCAAGGAGCTGGAGCTTCTTGTTGAGGTAGTAGTTGTCGAAGGTCGATGCCATGTCGCGGCAGAAGATCTGGATGATATTCGCAACGCCCTGGTCAATCGGGGCAACCTCGCACTTGATGACCAGCACGCCGGTGCAGTTCCTTCCGATTACCGGGAAAGTGTAGCAGCTGTCCGCGAACTTGTACCCGGCAATGTTCCTGATCTCATTCTCGTCAGGATCGATGAGTGACACGTCAGGCATGGGGGACCTGAGCTCCTCCTCATTCCTGACCTTGATCTTCATGAAGAAGTTGTGGTGCAGATCGAACTCCGCTACGGCCTTCTGGTAGATCTGGAACATCTGGCCGTACTCTGGGCTCTCGCTTACCTGGGGACGGCAGCTGATAATCGCGCTGTTGACCTTGTTGTTCTGGCTGATCCTGTTCAGGGTTGTCCTCAGGGCAAGGGTTCTCTCTTCGACCTTCTTCTCGAGGTTTGCCTGATAGTCCTTGAGCTCCTTGGACTGCTTCTCGAGGGTGTCATTCTTCGCCTTGATGGACTCTGCCTGAGTCTGCACGATGCGGTACTGCTCCTCCTCGGAGCTCTTGAGGCTCACAACGAGCCGCATTACCTCATTGAGCTCGGCGACCGAGAACCTGAGGGGAATAATCTCCTGATTGTTCTGCACGCGCTTGATGTTCGAGAACAGCCTGCCGAAGAGCATCATCAGCCAGTAGCCGATTATCGTGGTGAACACCGTGGTGAGGACCGCGAGGAACACGGTGACCTCAAGCTGCAGGATGATGGATCTCATTATCGCAGCCCTGATACCTTCCTTGGTCCTCGAAAGGGTCACATAGATGGTGACGGCCTCCGCGGCACCGTCAGCCTTGACGTTGATGGGGGTATGCTTGCTGACGTAATTGTCAGGCACCACCCTCTGCTCTCTCGTAACCTGGACCTTGGAGCTCATCCTGTTGCCGGCCATTGCCTCGGCAAGGCGGTTGAGAGGCACGACGACAAAGGCAGTGCCGATGAACTTCGGCCTGCCGGTCTTCTGATCGCTCACATATACCGGAGAGGCGTAGATCAGGCCGATATGGCCGTTAGGGATAATCTGATCATTGCTCAGGAAGCCCAGATAATTTACGCCCGGGTTGTACTTTATGGCCTTGACGATCCCGCCGTACTCACGCGAGACCGTCAGATAATGGGCGTACCTCTGGTCAGTCGCAGTTATGCTCTGGCCATCGGAGTCAATGACAGCGGTGAATGAGACAAAATTGAACTCCCTGATGAGCTTTGTGACGCTCTCTCCTATTCTGGCAAGGTAGGCACGCCGGCTTTTCTCGCTGCTGTCAGAGGAGGGGAAGCTTGACGCGGCGTTTCCGGTGATGCGCTCGGTCTTGTCAAACGCCCTTATGAGGGTTGAGTGTAGATAGTTGTCGGCGAACCTGGAGTCGTAATCCATTGATGTGAGGATATTGCCGAACGACGAGTCCCTCATAACGCTGTAGTTCAGGATGGCAATGTAGGCAACCGAGCCGACGAAGAGTACCCAGAGGAAGATCAGGACATATCTGAGCTTGATTTTGCTGTTTGCGATGCCGGACTGGCTGAAAATCTTCTTCCATGATTCGGGAACGGCATTATTGATGTTTTTCATGGCTCTCCCGATAGACAAAAACGCCGGGTAAACTTCAATATTCGGATATTATAAAAAAATCCAATCTCATTAAAAACGGCACAGTACACAAATTTTAAACAATGCGCGCCGGCAAAAGGAAAATCAGGGGACGCTGGCACGGCAGACGGCACTGCGCCGCCCTCCGGCAGCTCCCGCAAAGGGAGGTGCATGCCGGATCCCGGAGCAGGGAAAAATTTCCGGATAAGAAAATAAAAAACCCGGGAACAGCTCCCGGGTTCATCAAAAGGCCAGAAGGCAGGTCTCTTAGAGAGGAACGCCGATACGGTGTGCAACTTCCTCGTATGCTTCCATGACGCCGCCGAGGTTCTGACGGAAACGATCCTTGTCGAGCTTCTTCATGGTCTTCTTGTCCCAGAGCCTGCACCCGTCCGGAGAGAACTCATCGCCGAGGAGGAGCTGTCCGTGGAACTTGCCGAACTCAAGCTTGAAGTCAACGAGGATAAGTCCTGCGTCGTCAAAGAGCTTCTTGAGGACATCGTTGATCTTGAGGCTCAGAGCCTTCATCTGATCAATGTCCTCCTGGGTGCCCCAGCCGAAGGAAATGATGTGGGAGTCATTTACCATAGGATCATGGAGGGCATCATCCTTGAGGAAGAACTCGAAAGTCGGAGTCTCAAGCTTCTGGCCTTCCTTTACAGGAAGACGCTTGCAGATGGAGCCGGCGGTGTAGTTGCGGACAACGCACTCTACGGGAACCATCTCAAGCTTCTTGACAAGGAGCTCGGTGTCGCTGAGAAGTCCCTCAACCTGAGTGGGAACGCCTGCAGCCTCAAGCTTCTTCATGATAAAGTAGTTGAACTTGTTGTTTATCATGCCCTTGTTATTGAACTGCTGAATCTTTAATCCGTCAAAGGCGGAAGTATCATTTCTGAAGAAGATAATCAGCTTTTCAGGATCATCGGTAGCATAGACAGTCTTAGCCTTACCGCGATAGAGTTCAGCTTTCTTTTCCATTTACAAACTCCGGTTAACATAACACTGGAAGCGCGCAGCATGCCCGCTTCCCTTAAAACCATTACCTGCCTGACACCCTGACGGCCTTCGACGTAACCTGCCTGAAGGACTCCGCCAGCGCATTGGCAAACCTGAAGTACAGCCTCTCGACAGTGTCAGGCTGAAGCCTTACATTGTCGTCATCAAAGAACTGTATGGTGGTCTTCCCGTCAGCAAGCCCCACCTCAATCCGGTAGTCATCCTCATCGATGGCGAATGGATCAATGCCCTTCTCCCTCCAGAATGATGCACTGGGCTCATCGTAGCTCACGATGATTGAGCCGCGGATCTTCTCGCTCTCCGAAATCTTGAAGCCGTACTCTGGCAGCATCCTCAGGAGGACGTCCCAGACCGTGTCGTATGATGCGCCGACTTCCCAGCCCTGGACGCCGTGATCGCCCTCGAGCATGGAGATCTCAATCTCGGTGCGGGCACGCTCCCTCTCCTCGTCGGTCTGCCTCTCGTAGTCAGCCATAATCTGATTGATGAAGGATCTCGTGTACCTGTTCATGGCAAACTGATCCATCCTCACATTGAGTCGGTTCTCGCCCTCGAAGAGCTTGAAATTGGTGAGCTCTGCAGATACGCCGATCTTCTGCTCGCGGTAGTCGCGGACAACGTAGAGGTTGTACTTCTGCTTGGCGTAGCGCTGCTCCTCCTTGGCCTTCCCAGGAGTATAGGGCTGCATGACAGTGTCAGTGATGAACCACTCGGTGGAGATCTTCTTCTGCCCGAGATCGGTGCTCTCAATGCCTATTCCGCGGCGGCTCAGGAAGCCGAGCACCTCGTTCCAGACGCGGTTAAGGTACTCGTCTGAGCCCGGGGTCAGATCATTGAGCCATACAGTCGAGAGGTTGCCGTCATTCGCGACATAGGAGTTCGGAACGCTGCTGTAGAGCTGCACGGGGCTTCTGATATCGATCTGATCGCCGACCGGACGCTCGGCTGATGAGTCGGTCTTCGAGAGGTCAACGCGGTAGGTGCGGGTGAACTTGAGGTTGTTTTTGCTGGTAATGCGCAGATCCGCAGGCTTGCTCAGGGCTCTCAGGTATCCGAAACCGTTCTCTGCAGTCTCATTTCCTGTGGAAAAGTCCAAGATCTTGCAGCCACTCAGTGCTGAAGAAGACAGGACCGCGGCCGCAATGAGCAGGCAAAGTCCGTGATTCCTATTTTTCAACATTGTCAAACCTGTGCTGATGCTGAAACAACCCTTAAAATTATAGCACATGAACCACAGACCTGAACCTATATGGCAAAAAACTTGGAGTTCACCCACGCCACCGTGAAGTATGTCGCGGTCGCCGCGCCGCAGGTCAGGAGGATGTACCTGAGCACGGAATTCTTTCTGACGAGCTCATAGAGCGCGATATAGGTCGGGAACAGGCCGAAGAGGTACCTCGGGAACGTGTTGATGCTCGTGAGGAGCGGCACCGTGATGCAGATGATCATGAAGATGAACTCGGAGTAGAGCCTGCGCCAGATGAGCACCAGTGCGAGAAGATAGCCCACAACGATGCTTACCGCCATATAGGTCTTGCGCCCTCCGGTCATGAGGCCGCTGTACCAGTAGTCAAACGGGTTGCCGACGCTTCTGCCCCAGGCAAACTGGATGTTCTTGAATGACTCGGGATCGCCTGTGTAGTAATAGTAGAAGGTCATGAGGAGGAAGAACGGCATCGGCACGATGAACACCGCAAGGAGGGACTTCATGGCCGGGAGCTCTAGGCGGAGGAAGCTTCTGATGCCGAAGGCCCTTACGGATTCAGTGAGAATCACGAACACCGACATTACCCCGAGGACCTTGGTGCCGGTCATGAAGAAGCCGCATACGGCCGCGGCAAGCCAGAGTCTCCTGTACGAGCAGTAAAAGAGCATTGCCGTCAGCATCAGGAAGAGCGACTCCGTATACGGCGCAATGAAATATACCTCATACGGGCAGAAGCACATGAAGAAGATTACAAAGTAGATCTTGTAGTCGGCAACGCCCTTCAGCAGGAAGCACTTCGCGATGAACACGAGGGCTATGAGGAAGCAGAGATTGGAAATCACATAGAAGGCGTCTAGCACCGTTATGCCGAGAAGCTCATGGAGGAGCCTCGCGAGTCCCGGGTATACCGGCATGAATGCCCAGTTGGACGCATGTCCGGTCGTGAGTCCGTGCGGATAGTGGTCATAGCCGAACTCGGCGATGGTTGAGTACCAGTAGCAGTCGAACGAGCAGAACGAGTCTGCCGTCCTGTCCCACATGTTGAAGAGGCTCTCCATGGTCAGCACCTCGCCGGTGCCGAAATTTATGTGCCCCATCAGCCCGATGAAGTAGAAGAGCACCCTGCTCACAATGAATGCGCAGAGAATAACCGTAAGGTACCGGTATTTTTCCCATGCGCTTCCTGTGAGGACTGCAGGCGCCGGCTGCTCAGTCTGCATTCTTCCGGGAGCCTCCGTCCTTGTCCTTGGCAGTGCCTTTGAACACCATGAATTTCGACAGGAAATAGGTGACGAAGACCACGGACACCGCAGCAATGAATATCGGGGGGAATCCTCTTATGTCAAAGGCGGTGAGCACGTTGATAATCAGGATCCTGATGAGGTACGAGAACACCGAGACTGCGAAGAACTTCAGGACGCTGCCGCCCTTCCTGAACGTGAAGTAGCGGTGCCCGACATAGGATACCGAGAACGCGATGATGAAGCCGATGGTTGCTACAACCGCCTCATGCCTTGAGAGCGACTCGACAAAATGGATGAGACAGAAGCAGATCGCTAGATCAACCACGGTCGCAAGCCCGCCCACAATGCAGAACCTGATGAAACGCATCAAAGACGGCACGGGAATCCCCAGGATCTTCCTGTTTTCTGCCGCAGTACCGGCGCTGACCTGTTCTTCAGCTGTGCTCATTTGCCTTCGGCGCTCCTCTCGGAATCAGTGTTTTCTTTTCCGGCAGGATTTTTCCTGCTGCCATCGCTCTCATGTGTTGCGGAAAGGCGGCCGGACACTCCGTCAATCACATAGAGCGGCCTGCCCTTCACCTCATAGTAGATGCGTCCTACATACTCACCGACCACTCCGATTGATATGAGCTGCACGCCGCCGAGGAACAGCACGACGCACATGATTGACGGATAGCCCGGGACATCGATGCCGAAATACAGCGTCTTCGCGATCATGATAATCATGTAGAGGAACGCGAGGCTCGAGATGAAGAGCCCGATATAGCTCCAGATCCTCACAGGGATGCTCGAGAAGCTGAATATGCCGTCAAGCGCGAAGTTCCAGAGCTTCCAGAAATTGAACTTCGAGGATCCGGCAGCGCGCTCCGGGCGCTTGTAGGAGACGGCGCAGGATGAGTGGCTTGCCCAGGCAAAAAGGCCCTTCATGAAGCGCTGCTTCTCGGAGAGCTTGTTGATGGTGTCTATGACCCTCCGGTCAATCAGACGGAAGTCGCCGACATTGACCGGGATCTTGGTCTTGGAGCTCATGAAATTGAACACATGGTAGAACCACTCCGCGGAGAAGCGTTTCATCATTGTGTCCTCGCTGCGGTCTGCCCTGAGCCCGTATACCGTGTCGTACTTGCCGTCGCCCTCCTCGTATTTCTTGAGGAACTCAAGCACAACCTCAGGAGGATCCTGCAGATCCACGTCCATCGGGACCGCGAAATCACCGTCAGCGACCCTGAGCCCCGCGGAAAGGGCCGGCTCCTTGCCGAAATTCCTTGAGAAGTTCACCAGCGAGACGCGCCTGTCAGCCGCGATGACCTTATTGACCTCGGCAACCGTATTGTCCCTGCTGCCGTCGTTGACAAAGATGATCTCGAGGTGATCATGAATAGGCTCAAGGGCCCTGTCGAGCTCCTTCATGAAAGGGGCGATTGAGACCTCCTCATTGAAGACCGGAACAATAATCGAAACAAGATAATCTTTTTTCATAATAGCCCGCCGTTTTCACTCATCATTCAGCTTTGTCAGGACTATCAGTCGAGAGACAGCCTGTAAAATATTATACTTTTATCCGATTCAAGATAAACATGGTTTAGGGCATTGTAGTCGTTGGTCATATCCGAGACATCAAGATCGGTCTCCAGAAGGTAATGCCCTTTTTCAGGAAACTTCAGCACTCTCTCCGTCCCGCCTGACTTCACTTTGAGCACCGCCGGCTCGGAAACGGCAATGTCTGCCCTCATGGTAAGCGAGTCAGGGACATAGTAGAGCCCGAAGACAAGGCTCCCCTTTCCGCTGAACACCGTGCCGGAGCCATTGCTCTCGGGGATTGACCAGCCGTCGCGGGACAGGATCCACGCCCTTTCAAAGGTCATGTCGAAAGCCGTCCCCGGGATGTAGATCTGTGTCTGGTTTACATTGTAGTTCCTGAGGTTCTTCCTGATGTAGTAATTCTCATACATCGTGCTGACCTTCGGGGACTCAAGATGAGAGCGCAGAAGCGTAAAGCTGTAGAAAGCCCCGAGGACCACGATCAGGGCAAGACACAGGAAACTTGCTGCTTTGTCTTTCATAAAAGCTCCCGAAAAGAAAATGCCGCCGCAGATTATAGCGCCGCAGCGGATGTCATGAAGCACTGTCTCTGTTTTTCCCTGATGAACAGCGGCTTATAAGGTGCCGGCAACAGCATGCCGACCGCGAGCGGAAGCTGCATCACGGCACTGAGGCCTTATTGCTGACTTTCCTGTGCGCTGCGGGATGCTCTTGTGCTTAACTGAAGTCAGTAACAGGACCTGCGAAAACGGCGGCATCCGCCTGAACGGGCTGTTATCATATTGCCGTACACTGAGGGAATATCATGAAAAGCTTAATTCAGCGCGTCAGCAGCGCGAGCGTCACAGTAGGTGCCGAGACAGCAGGACAGATAGGTGAGGGGCTTCTTGTGTTTCTGGGCTACGAAAAAGGCGACAGCCTTGAAACCGCAAGGAAAAGCATCGACAAAATCATCAGAATGAGAATCTTTGAGGACAATGCCGGGAAGCTCAACCTGGATATCACGCAGCACGGCGGATCGCTCCTTCTTGTCTCGCAGTTCACCCTGGCGGCGGATCTGAGCCGCGGGCACAGGCCCGGATTTGACAATGCCATGCGCCCGGATGAGGCAAAGGTGCTGTACGACAGGACCGTTGCCTACGCAAGGGAGCAGTTCAGCGGCAGCGTTGAGACCGGGCGCTTCGGCGCGGACATGAGGGTGTCGCTCGTCAACGAAGGTCCCTGCACTTTCATGCTGAGCCTCTGAGAAATCAGGCCTGCACAGACTGAGGGTCACACTTCTCCGCCCCGGAGGAGCCCGTCAGGCATGAAATCCCCAAAGCAGTCCTGATCCAGGCCTCACGGATTTGAAGCCCCAGCACAGGAGTCAGACTTCCTTTCTCAGAAAATTATTTCATGGCTCCGAACGAACCGGAGATACATACTGATCTGCCGGCTGGAACTTCCATGTCAGGTCATGACTTTGGGCAGACGCGCAGCTCAGGGCTGTGAAGAATTGGCGCCCTCGTGATTCACCATGGCAGAAAAAAGCCCTCCGTGAGGAGGGCTTTGCTCGGAAGGCCTCAGTTTCTTACAAAACTCGGCCGGGATTCAGTCAGACTTGCTGCTTACCAGGGAGTCTCATTGTCAAGAATGTACTGGTATGACTCCAGCCTGAACGACTCGCTGGTGAGAGGTGTATCTTCAATTCCTTCAAGTTTGCCGCTTGTCTTCGCCTTTCCTTCCTTTTCGCCTACGTCAACGTTTGTCATGGCAGTGGTCTTCACTTCGCCGTCGGATCTTGTCGTGGTGATCACAACGTCAGTTGCGAGGCCTCCGAAGTTCTTCTGATGATCTCCGTAATCTCCGGAACGGTAGTCACTGGGCTGATCCTGGGTGCTCAGGTTTTTCAGTGCGTACAGATCAAGCTCGTACTGATAGCCCTGTGCACTGCTCTTGCAGGGATCCGACGTCGGTGAATTGGTATTGACGACAAACTTCCTGTCATTTCTTTGAGGATTGGAAATAACCATCTCAGCCTCGTTAACCTTCTCTTCACGACCATCCTTGTAAGTTATGGGCATGAGATCAACTACCAGTCCCTTGAAGTCGGTCCCCTTGGGAGAAGTCTTAACAAAGGAGATCTTTCTCACGGCAGGATTTTCGGATCCATTGGGCGTGCTGGCCTCCTCATCGTACTTGGTCTGGGTAACGGAGACACCCTCACTGTCCCTGGTCAGGGCAGCAGGCGATGCGGTGAAGTCATCAACTATCGTGTAGAGCGAATGGATAGGACGTGAGATCTTAGTGCCTTTCGCGTCCGTCAGAAGACCATCCTCGGCAACAAGGAACCTTCCGGTACCCCAGCTGACGTAAACGCTCGGATGACCGCTTTCGGCATCAGGATTGACCCCTACCGCAGGAGTAGTGGTAATGCTCTGCCTCAGATTCTTGGAGTCATAGGATACAGCTATCCTGTGAAGGTCATCAGCAGAGACGGCACCTGCGGAGCTGCTGTCAAGGCTCTTGCCGCTCGCGATGTTCAGCCTGTACAGGTTTCCGTCCAGATCACCGGCGTAGACATAGTCCACATAACCGTCGCTGTCGGAGTCGTAGATGGTAGGCTCTGCCATGCCGTTCTTGTACGTCCCGGCATATACAGGAAGCGACGCGGTGAGTGACGAATCCTTAGCCACAATGTTGTTGACAAACTTGCCCTTCAGCACATCGACAATAAGAAGCGCTGAGGTATTGCCTTCATCATCCCCGGGAGCGTTATATCCGTTGCCGTAAACCGCATAGACACGGGACGAATCACGGGACGAATTGGTGTCGGTCTTGTGCAGGAAGAGCTGCGGGGCCCTGGGCATGCAGCCTACAAGCTTGTTGGAAGTGGTAGCATCAAATCCCCACTTATACAGTTTCTGAATTTTCTGAATATCGTCAGGATTGGTGACCTTCTTTGCTTTGCCGCTGGAATCGGCGACTGCTGACAGGCTGCTGAGATCAAGGGCATAGCCTCCCCTGAACTTCTTGCCGTATGTGCCGAGAGCAAGTACGTGAGTCTTGGGACTCTCCTTGGCACCGGTCTCGTACGGGAAAACCCTGACAGTGCCGTCAACCATGAACCGGTGCGAATATCCCGGGATGGCATACTCGACAATAGGGCTCGAGGGCAGCTCAGCATCACCGTCTACAGCAATGGTGTGAGGAATGATCGCAAACAGCTCCTCTCCGGTCTTGTCGCTGATGACATGAATCATGCCGTCGTTGCCGCCGAATACCACAAAGCCGAGACCGCCTGCGGTCTTGCCGTAAACAGGGGTTGAGTCCTGGATATCGCCGTAAAGCGAGCCGGTCTCGCCGCGGTTCCTGAAGCCGTTAAAGGTTGCAGGATATCCCAGAAGCGCTACCTTCTCCTTGACTGACGCAGGATTCTCTCCCTGCTCGGTGGTCTCAAGCGACCTGTCGCCGTACATATAGCTGACAAACTCTTTTGCAGCGTCAATCTCGGCATCAGAGCCTGCGGTGAACGCGTACTCGGTGCGGAGCCTTGCGGTTATGGCCGCATAGCTCTCATCATCCATGCAGGAAAGGCTGTTGTCGGCATTCGCACCGCCGTCGCACACCCTGAAGAGGTGCAGATTGCCGTCCTTGTCAGTAATAAAGATATTGCGCCTGTCTTTTACCGACGAGGTCTTGTCGGCAGGATACTGCTGGGCAAGCTGCTCACCGGCCTTCCAGTTGATGTACTTATCATCGGCAAATATGACGCCGTTGACTACCTGGTAGCTGACAATATCTCCGGTCCAGTAAGACTCCTCGAAGTTAGCGCGGTAATAGCTGGCCTTCCTGCCGGACAGATCGTTGCTGGAGAACGCTGCGGATGATCCGACATGCTTTGCGGTGTCCTTCCTGATTTCCGAGAGAGCCTTGTCGATCTGGGAGGCAAGGGTTGACGCGTTGCTTACATAGAAATAATTCTTCGGCTCGTAGAAACCAGTGGTTATGTTGAGCTTTTCAGAAGAATAGTCAGGATCCTTATCCTGTCCGTACCTTGCGGCAAGAAGGACAGGAGGCTCGAGGAACGCGGGATCCGCATCCCCGGTGACCTTGAACGTGCGGATTACCTCAGGCATGCACTTGACCGGATCAGAGTGCTTTCCCCTGATAAGGGGTATGAGACCCCGCTGCACTTCACTAGAGGATCTGCAGAGGGCAACATTAGGCTGATTTTTCCAGGTGGGAAATTCATCTGCCTTGCGCTTTGTGCCGTCGTAATCGAAATCACGGTTCTGGTAGAGAAGCTTGCCGTTGAACGACTCCCTGACGATTACAGGAGTGTCATAGCCGTAGTCCTTGTTGGTAGCCTGATCCAGATTGCTGTCATGGATAAGGTTGAACTCCTGCAGCCTTCCTCTGTCGCCGTTGGTTGACTTCGCCATGTCGATGAACGTGTCAGGATTCTGGACGCCCGTAACAGTATACCCGAAGTGCTGCGGGGCATAGCCGTCTGAGTAGAAGCCCCTGACGCTTACATAGGCCTTGGCGGGATCCTTGTTGTCAAACCACATATGGTACTGTACGATGACATCCTCATCGTAGTCCTTTCCGCTCTCGGTATCCTCGAAATTGATACGGAAAGACATGTCAACCGGATTTGAATGGTCATCGTAATGTATGTAGTCCATGTAGAAATCAACTGGAGCACAAACCTGGAGGTATGGTATGTTATACTCATTCGCATTTCTGTTGCCGTTCGGAGTCACGCATACGGGAACGATTTCCATCTGGCCTTTTGCATTTTTAATCTTGAAGCGGGGAAGGCTTGGCGCCATGGCGACAACCGAGGTCTTAAGGTAGTTCTTGGTGCCCTTAATCTGCTTGTTCACGCCTGAGTAAGCCGCCGCCGCCGCGAAGTAGGTACCCTCTGCCTCTGAACCGATAGGAGCAATTCCCCACACATCCTGAAGGCCTGTTACAGGCTTGAGGGTGGGGAGATCCGCCCACTTGGCTGTCGTGTTGCCCCCTTTCCAGCCGTAATCCTTGTTGTATATGCCGCCGACTACGAACTTCTTGCTGGAGCTGAGCTTGAGCATGCTGTTGGGGTTTTTCAACTCCATAGAGGTTATGTCTTGAAGCAGCTTCTGGGTGTCAGCAGTTCTGGTATGCTTCTTACTGTAAGTCTCGTCGAATGAGTTGTCCTCACTGCTCAGCACCAGGTTTATTGCATTCTGGCAGTTCTTGTTGTAGTTCTTCCACGGGTCAGATACATCCTTTGCATAGCCGATCTGTGTGCTTACAGTGCTGCCGTTCTTTGCGGTCTTGTGCTTAACATTATCAGCCGAGATGTACTGGGATGGAGCCTCGCCTGAAAAATACTTATAGCTTTCATATAGCATTGCGCCTACAGGGTTGCCCCACATCGGGCAGGTCTCGCCCATGTAGAACTTGCTGGATCTGTTATTTTTGCAGCTGTCCCAGTACAGGCTCCGCTCATTGTCGAAATAACCGGCGCCGAGCATGTTTATGGTCGGAAGAACATCGCAGTATCCGCCGCTTGAGCAGTCCTGCTGGTTAATAAGAATCCTTCCTGTCTCGGGATCTATCTCGGTTGACGCATCATGCATGCGTCCCCTGATATAGCCCTTGCCGATATTTCTTCCGCCTTCGAAGCCGGAAGTGATCAGACCGAAATCAGGTGCGCCCTGCGCTATCCTCTGCTGGATAAGGCCGGAGGGCATATATACTGAATTCCCAGACTTGTCGGTATATTTGCGGCAGGCAGCCTTGTCACGCAGCTCCTCATCATCAACACACGGCCTGACCTGCACCGTATAGCCTTTTGAGGAAATATTGTAAGTACCTGACGCCCCGTCTGCCTTCCCTTCGAGAATTCCGTCTCCGCTTTCACGGCTCGCCCAGTTCCAAATCCAGGCGTGGGAGTTCATGTAGTCGGTTCTTTCCTGCTCGCTGGTATAGCTTCCGTACTCATCCATTGAGCCTATAGTCAAAGTCTTAGGGATGCCGAGCATGAGCTTGTCGTTCTTGACGCCGAAGAACGCTCCGCCGAAATCGTCAGAACTCCTTCCGTCGATGGTCAGCTCGCTTGTCGGAACAAAATCGTTGATTTTAACAGCAGGTGTATATCCAGAGTAGTATCCGTTTACGAAGCTCTTTCCCCAGCTGTGGGCGTCGTAAGGTATCCAGGTGTGCCTGATTACTGACTGGTCACCGTTGAGGTCCGCACGCTCTCCGCCCATTACCACCTTCTTGACGGCATCCATTCTTGAGGT
>DEHC01000022.1:13745-17651 GCA_002351705.1 Gammaproteobacteria bacterium UBA2810
GAAGAGCGGCTTGTCTGAAATCGGAATGTCTGTAGTTCCGGGAGCAGCATTTGCCGAGACATAAACCGACTGAACGGCAGCAACAGCCATAACCGCAACAGATGCGGCAATGCATTTCCTAAGTTTGAATTTCATACTATGCACCTTACCAACAATTTCCTGATACTTTCCATTCACTGTCACTTTCGTCTTTCACCAGCTTCTCACCAGCACCGCCGAGAAGAAGCATCCCGCAGCCATCCGACTTCTGCCTCTGGCTCGTGGGAATTGCCAGGATAGCGTAATAGCTGTAATCACCATTTCCGGCTGCATCGCACGATGACGGCCTGTCAAAGCGCTCCTTAAGGCCGACTGCACAGAGCTGGTAATGCGCCGCCCACTTGCCCTTCACTTTTGAAACTCCGGCAAAATACGCCTTTTTCTGGGAAAAGTACCTTTCCTCCTGCTGCTGCAGGCGGTACATTTCGGTCTGCATGTTCGCGCGCATGGCCTGGGCTGCGTACTTGCCATAGGCAGGAATCGAAATCAGAACAAGTATTGACACCATCGTGGCAACGCCCAGAACCTCAAGGAGGGTAAAGCCTCTGCCAGATCGCATTTTGAAAATTTTATCTTTCATGTCCAACTGCCGTTCTTTCCGTTAAAACTGCTTTGTCTCAGACTCTTCATCCGGTATCCCCTTGCTTACGTCAGCAGATGATTGATCGCAAGCCCATGGAACCCTTACCCGTGCCTGAATGTAGCTCCTGCTGCCGCCGTAGCCAAGCCCGCGTGAGGTAATTCTGAACCACTGCTTGCAGATGACGTCAGAGGCATTCTGCTTGGGGTGGCCGTCAACCATCTCGATACGGTAAAGAGCCTCACCTTTCTTAAACAGAGGTTTTCCGTCTGTATCCTTTACTGTGTCAGAGAGGTCAAACACGTGCCATTCTGCTTTGTTGTCTGCCTTATCCGGAATCCAGCCGTTGAATTCTTCACCACTGGCTGACTTGTCCGGGTTATCACTGTCAGTATCGTACTGCCACCAGAGGCAGGTCTCCCGGTTGCTTCCGCTGCAGAACTGCCTTTTATCGTAAATAATATCATCAAGTTCAGTGGCATCCGCCGCTGTCTCTATCTGGTCGATTCTCTGAGTGAGCGCCATATACCCGGCATTCATTGCTGACTCTGCATTCGAGCGGCTCTCTAGAGTTATGCCGCCGCGGTTTGCCACCTTATTGCTGACCACAGCAACGCGGCAGACGAACGCACTGATGATACCTACGACAATAATAACGCCCAGGGCGGCAACGAGGGCTATACCTTTCTGTTTTCTCATCACTTGTTCCTCAGATAGTTCCTCAGATAAACCGTTCCGCCAAGCATTTTTCTGACCTTGGAGTCAGCAGGCGCCTGATAGGTCATCTCTGCGCCGGGGATATCCGACAGCTCGAATTTCTCTCCCTCAGACGGCTTTATAACCTTCTGACCTGACTCCTCGGCCTGCACCAGGACGAACTTCACAGCACCTACAAGATTCCAGTCCGAGATCTGGGAAGGTGCTTTGACTGTGCACTTTCTCCTTGTGATGACTGTGTTGCCTGAGTTTACGGCTGCCTTCACATCCTCACATTCAGCACCGAAGGCCACAAACCTCTCGATATTGCGCTCAATAAGATAAGTATTGCCGGTAAGTTCCGTGCAGGTGCGGCCCGGGCAGCTGTCCTCAACAATCTCACAGTAAAGGCTGCTGCCGTCAAGGTAAAGCCTCTCGGTAACAATGTGCTCGTTCCCGATGAACCTTCCGGAGCAGTCATACATTCTCTTGTCCGGCTTATCAGGATCACCGCCTGAATTTACAAGGCTCCGACCTGCCTGGAAGTTCTGCTGCGGGTAGGAATCCGAGTTGCTTGAACCGTAATACCTTATATAGACATCTGACTGCTGATCGCCTGGATCGCCTGTGTTGACAATACAGAGATAGGTCCATCTGCCATTGCAGACTGACGAGCCGCCATTTTCGAGGCCTTTGCCCTTGTAGAGATTAAGATAATTGACGAAGCCTGCCTGCTGCAGAAAGTTCTGTGTGACTGTTGCGGCATTCTTTGAGCGTCTGTTGTTCTGATCATTGCTGGCCACATTCAGGTATGACCTCTGTGTATCGACCAGGAAGGCATACAGTCCCAGGACAATGATAAGCGCAATTCCAAGCGCAATAAGCAGCTCAACTATGGTGAAGCCGTTCTGAGATGTCCTCATATTCATTCTTGTGTTCATCAGGCTGCCTCAATACTCGTATTCAATCACTATTCTGGACTTCTGATAGTCAAGTCCGGCCTGGTTTCCCGAGCCTCCCGCCCCCTGTCCGGCAGAGCTTCCGTTGCCCAGGGCTTCTGATTTTATTGCAGCTGAAATGTTATTAAGCTGCGTATCGCTGACAACCCCATTGGAAAGCGCAGGGCACTCCCCGTTGACAGACTGGACGAGAACGGCATCAACGACCAGAGGCCCCCAGGCCTTTTTGTAATTCGGAGTACCCGGAATCACATTCCCCGCCAGGGTGCGGAGCTCTGTCGGTGTTACCGTTACCGAAAAGGCCAGCTTCGCATCAGGATTTCCGCTCTGGACCAGGTTAAACCACGTCTTCAGAACATTCTTAATCTCAGCAATGGCGGCAGTTCCGTAGGCGTTTTGATTCTCGGCGCTGTTGCTTATATCGGATCCGCAAGAGCTGTTGTATACGGTAAAAGCATCCTGCTGCGCAGCGTCAGAAATGTTGCCATGGCGCGCGATGAGCACCAGCGCATCGTTCTGTGACGAAAGCATCTGTTCAAGTGCTCCGAGCCCCTGGGTGACAGAAGTCTCCTTCCTGACTGAATGCATAGTGCTGGAGCTGAAAACAAGCACCGAGCAGATGGCAAACAGCGCCATCGAAATGAGCATCATTGCAACAAGAACTTCAATCAGGTTGAATCCCCTTTCGGATGACAGACTGCTGAAATTCACAAAGGCTTTATTGTTTAACGACTTTTTCATATTCTTAATCCCCCGAGCAGACCTTTGAGGCATCAACCGGTTCCGAACTCCCGTGTACGGCGATGCTGGCATTGCCGCAGGTGTCAGGCTCGCATTCCCCTCGCACTATGTCTCCCATAGTCCGGGCATAGACAAACTTGCAGACCGAGTTCTTTACGCTGACTGCTCCGACAAGCACAGGCTGGCTTCCTGCATTAGAGTCAGCACTGGAATCAATGCTTTCTATGTTGCCGTTGGATGAGAATGTGAAGCCAAGTGCTCCGCCTGTTGCCTTCATCGGGTACCTGCCGGCCATGGGCTTCATCTCAACCACCTCAGGCACGTAACCGCCGTCGGGAGTGCGGGGAGTGCGGGATACAAGATACCAGCCGAATTTCCAGTCGCTTCCTTCGACCTTGCACTGGGTCCATTGAGCATTTTCTGCTTTCCAGTGGGGATTCCTGAGGTCATCAACCATGGTCCTGAACCCTGCGCAGAGCCTGACCTTCCTCGAGAGCGCCTGAGCCTCAGCCCTTGCGCTGTTGAGGCCCAGCACCATGTTATACGAGTAGGTTTCGAACTGGCTGCTCTACTTGTATCTTGAATACGAATGAAAAGCCACTGTAGCCAGGACTCCGACAACAATCAGCGCTGTCATAATTTCTATTAATGTAAATCCGGCTGCCGAAACGGATTCTGGAGAGCATTTCTGCTTCTCCTTCAATACTTCCATCTGCCACTCCAAGTCAAAAGGTCTCTCTAACTGCAGTGCCTTCAACAACTGGGAAACCAGCCTCGGATTTCCTCATAAACACTGTATTTTGGTAACCATGTAAAATCCCTAGTATTATGTAACACGCGTTATTTCGTTTTTATGACCGCATACAAGGGGGGCCTTAAGAGCCCCCTGAA
>DEHC01000007.1 GCA_002351705.1 Gammaproteobacteria bacterium UBA2810
GTCTGCGCCATCGTGAACAATGACCTGAAGGGCAAGCTCCCTCCTCAGAAGCCCGAGGAGCAGGCTGACTGAAGATCCTCTTCTAAAGAGGAATAAAGAAAGCCCCGGACATGTGCCGGGGCATTTTATTGCCTGAAACAGGGAAGACTTAATTCTCCTCATCTCTGCCTGCTGCGGCTCTCGCGCGAAGTTTTTTCGGCACGGACTGCTGCCTTTTCATCGGTGGAAGCGGCCGCATCTCAGGGGGAATGCACTCCTCCATCCTCATTCTCACTGTCTCGACAGTCCTCTGAAAATCCCAGACGCGAAGGCGCGCGTCCTGGATATTGAAGCGCTTCGGATCGAAGCCCTCAGGGAGCCAGTCCCTGTACTCCTGATATTCCTCTTCATCCTCATCCCCGGGATTTTTGAGTACCTCCAGCATGTGCTCATATCCGTAGATTCCTCCGACATCGTCAGGCGGGCAGCTGTTCTCCCCTCCAATGATGCAGTACTCCGGATCAAACACCACGCCTTTCCTTCTCATGTACCTGTGCGCCTCACGGAGCGTCAGGGTGTGGGTGAAATTGTCTCCTAAGTCATAGGTCCATTTCGCGCTGTCGCCTTTCTTCTGCAGGACATCCCCTAAAGTCCACTCATTGAAGTCGCGGTACTCCCCCTCATGCGGGCCGTACACATCCCAGTCCTCCTTCAGGCTGGTGCTGACATACTCAACGCCGTCACTGCCGGTGAACATGTGCTCGTGGTATCCGACAAAGCCCATGGTGCGCACGAGGAACTCCGAGAGATAGGAGAGCCTGATGTTCGACGGGCAGATGATCCCGCGCCAGATCTTGAATACTGTGCTGTTGTCAAGCTCAAGCCTCAGGACATACTTCTTCCGCGGCTTCGTCTCATCGTAGATGGACGGCAGTATTTTGTCCGTATCGATTATCATGTCTCACCTCTCTTTGCTGTCTGGCCTTTCCTTTCCGTATCCCCTGTATCAGGCCCTGCATCCGGGCCAGGGTCCCATGACACTATGCCATCTTCCTCATCACGGACTCTATGACCTTCACCCTCGCGGCGATGTCCGCCCCGGGGATTTTGTACCTGAGCTTATCAGGGCCTTCCATTTTGTAGAAGTACGGCTCGCTCCTTATCATCGCGATGATTCTTTCGGGCTTAATGGAGGGGTGGTCATTGAACTCCATGAGCCCTCCCTCCTTCGTGGCGCGGAGCCTCACGATGCCGAGCCTCTCGGCCTCCTGCCTGATGACGGTGACCTTCCCGAGGGTCATAACTTCCTCGGGGATCTTCCCGAAGCGGTCGCCGAGCTCGGAGATGACTGAGTCGGTCTCGTCGCGCGTCTCTGTCCCCGCAATCCTCTTGTAGAAGCGGAGCCTCGTGCCCACGTCGTTCACATAGCTCTCGGGGATGAGGGCAGGGAAGCCGATGTCGACCTCGGCGTGCTCGCTCACGAGCGCGCTCTCGTCAGGCTCGCGGCCTTCCTTCAGGAACTTCACCGCGTTCTCGAGCATGTCCATGTAGAGGTCGAAGCCCACGGTCGTGATCTGCCCGCTCTGCTCCTCCCCGAGGAGCTCCCCGGCGCCGCGGATTTCAAGGTCGCTTGTCGCGAGCGAGAACCCGGCTCCCAGCTCGTCGCTTGACTCAATCGCGCGGAGGCGCGCCTTCGCGTCCCGGTCAAGCTCCGCTGACTCAGGCACCAGAAGATAGGCGTAGGCCTGGTGCTTCGAGCGCCCGACGCGCCCCCGGATCTGGTGGAGCTGCGCGAGGCCGAACCTGTCGGCGCGCTCGATGATGATGGTGTTCGCCGTCGGGATGTCAAGTCCCGTTTCGATGATCGAGGTGCAGACGAGGACATTGAAGCGCCTCCGGTAGAAGTCGTTCATGGTCTTCTCGAGGCCTGATTTCTCCATGCGCCCGTGCGCGAATCTGATTTTCGCCTGCGGCACCAGGTTCTGCAGCCTCTCGGCGGCGGCCGCGATGGTCTTGATGTCGTTATGGAGGAAGTAGACCTGCCCGCCGCGGTTGAGCTCGCGGAGCACCGCCTCCTTGATGATGTGGTCATCGTCATGGCGGATGAGGGTCTTTATCGAGAGGCGTCCGGCGGGCGGCGTCGCGATGATGGAGAGGTCGCGGAGCCCGGAGAAGGCGAGGTTGAGCGTTCTCGGTATCGGCGTCGCGGTAAGCGTGAGGATGTCGATGTCGGCGCGCATTGCCTTGATCTTCTCCTTCTGCCTCACGCCGAAGCGGTGCTCCTCGTCGACGATGAGGAGCCCCAGATCCTTGAATTTAATCTTGCTGGAGAGCAGCTTGTGCGTTCCGATGATGACGTCTATTGTCCCGGCCTCGAGCTTCTCCAGGATTTCCTTCGACTGCTTCGCGGTCTTGAACCTGGAGAGCACCTCCACGGTTGCGCCGGTCTCGGAGAAGCGCTCGGTGAAGGTCTCGAAGTGCTGCTCAGCGAGAAGGGTAGTCGGGGCAAGGACCGCGGTCTGCTTGCCGTTCAGTGCCGCGAGGCAGGCGGCGCGGAGGGCAATCTCGGTCTTCCCGAAGCCCACGTCGCCGCACACGAGCCGGTCCATCGGCCGCTCCGACTCCATGTCGGCAAGCACAGCGTTCTCGGCCTTCTCCTGATCCTCGGTCATGTCGTAGGGGAAGCGGCCGCAGAACTCACCGTAGCCCTTCCTGTCCATTTTGAAGGCGAAGCCCTTTTTCATGCTGCGCCTGGCGTTGGTGTCAAGGATCTCTGCGGCGGTGTCGCGCGCCTTCTTTATCGCCTTCTGCCTGCTCTTCTTCCAGGAGTCGGAGCCCAGGCTGTTGAGCGGCGGGTTGTCGGCCCCGGTGTAGCGCGAGACGAGGGAGAGCGAGGTTACCGGGACATAGAGACGTGAGCCTCCCGCATACTCGATTACGAGGTACTCCGCGGAGAAGCCGTCTGTCGTAATGGTCTCAAGGCCCAGATATTTCCCGATGCCGTGATCGAAATGCACGACGCGGCTCCCGGGCCTCAGATCCCCGAGGCTCTTCACGATGCTCTCCGCCGCAAAGTCCTTGTTCGCCTTCCGCTTCTTCCTGAACTGCGCAGAGGTGCCGAAGAGCTCGGTCTCGGTGATGACCGCGGTGTCAGGAGAGCCTTTGAACAATGCTCCCGCGGCAAGGGATGACGCGGTGAGCACAATCCGCTCGCCGCTCTCAAGCGCGCTCCGGAGCGTCCGGCACGATGCTGCCCTGATGCCCGCGGCGCGGAGCGCATCGTCGAGGATGTCGAGGCGTCCCTCTCCGGGCGCGGAAAGGATGATCCGCCCTTTGAACGCTGCTATGAAGTCTCCGAGCTTCTTAAAGCTCCGGCCGTCCGAGGCGAGATCGGGAAGGGGCGAGACCTGTGTCTTTCCCGCGTCGGTCCCGTCTCCCGGGAGTGCGGTGAGCTCAATCCTCCCGAACCTCGCCGAAGCCGCCCTGATGTCAGGCTTCGTCCAGTAGAGGATGTCAGGCGCGAGGCGGGGCCGCAGGGCATCGCCTCCGGTCCTCGCGCGGAACGCGGTGTCACTGAGGAACCCGTCCATCGCGGCGTCAGTGTCGCCGGCCGTGACGACAAGGGAGTTCTCCGGCAGATAGTCAAAGACCGAGAAGGTCTTCTCAAAGAAAAGAGGGAGATAGTACTCGATGCCTCCGGGAAAATTTCCGTCGCTCACCGACTTGTAGACGCTTCCCTCGTCCAGGGACGCTCCGAAGAGCTTCCGGTACTCTATCCGGAATCGCTCTATCGCGTCCTTCTCGGTCGGGTACTCGCGGGCGGGGAGGATGCGGATCCCATCAAGGCTCTTTTTGTCCGATCTCTGTGTCTCCGGATCGAAGAAGCGGATGGAGTCGACCTCGGTGTCGAAGAAGTCAATCCGGCAGGGATGCATGGCGCCCATAGGGAAGACATCAAGGATGGAGCCGCGTATGGAGAACTCCCCGTGCTCCATCACGGTCTCCACGGCGAGATAGCCCGAGTCCGAGAGGAAGCGGCGGAGCTCCTCCGGATCGCGCTCCTCGCCTTTTTTGATTATGAAGGAGCTCTTCACGATGAACTCAGGGGGCGGGAGGCGCTGCAGGACGGTGTCGGCCGCGACAAAGACCGCGCCTTTCTTTCCGGTCCTCAGGAAATAGAGCGCCTCGGCCCTCTCGGAGATGACGTCCTGCCTCGGGGCGAAGCTGTCGTAGGGGAGCGTCTCGTAGCCTGGGAAAATCCGGAGCCCCTTCTCGGTTCCGAGAATGTCGGCAGTCCCGGCGAGGAGCCGGTCGGACGAGGCGGAGTCTTCAGTGACAACAAGGAGCATACGATCACGCTTCCCGGCAAGCTCCGCGATGGCGAAGGGCATTGCCGCCCCTGATAGCGAGCTGACTCTTAAAGTGGCAGTGGACTTTTCACCTGATAATTTTTCTGAAATGCATTCCGGAAGGACTGAAAAAGGAACCTGACTTTTCTTGCCAATGCTCACTGCTGCCCTCTCTCTGTCTGGCTGTTCTCCGCTGCCGATTTCTTGCGCTCACGGAGTGACTTTCTCTCGATTTCGGCGACTGCCGCCTGGATTGCGGCGCGATCCTGATCCCTGATGATTATAAAGCGGAAAAAGGTGAACTGCCCGTCATCCGTGAGCAGCGCTTTTTCCGCGTCCCCCGGTTTCTCTGCTCTCGCGATGGCGTACGCGGCGGTGCCGTACTCCGGGAGGAACAGCTGGACGCGCGCCAGGGTGCCCCGGGGAAATGAGTCACTCACGGTGAAGCCGCCGGCGCTCACGGTCTCGGTATCGATGGCATCCCTTGATGCCTCATCGATGATATAGCGGGTAAGGCCGTTGATCCTCTCGGCCTGCATCAGGAGGAAGGCCGCCAGGCGCCCGGTGTCCCCGGGAACCATCGACATCCTCCGGAACCTCACGAAATCTGACGGCGTGCAGGGCGATGCGATATTGAAGAGCTCTGGAACCTCACGGAGGAAGTCTGACTCTGAAGGAATCTCATCGCCTTCCGCAAAAGGGGTGATTACGGCACGCGCACTGTAGCGTACGGAGAAGAACTTCTCCTCCTGCTCCTCAGCCGATTCAGGCACAGCTGCAGCGGAAGACGCAGCCTCCGGGGCTGCGGCCTCCTTTGAGACCTCAGGGTTAGTAGGTGTGTCTGGTTTTCTGGTGAAAAAAAGCATTTTTCCTTCAGCAAAAGCGGAGTAACAGATTACGTGCTATTATTTTGCCCGTTCTGATTATACATTGCCTGCAGCAAATTGAACTTTCAGGGGACTGGCACTTAAGAAGCCGGACGGCTCGCTGTCTGATTCCCGGGGCTCCAGGCTCTGTCTGCGTTTTTTACCTGAATCCGCCTGCTCTGTAGAGATATGGAAATCCCGATGTCATCAAAGCCTCCAAGATCCGTTTCTGCCGGTTTCCAGGCCTCCTCGGCGAAAGCATGTGAGGCAAAGCCGTCTCATGGTTTCCTTAAAGCCGCAAGGGCGGTGCTGATCATTGCGGCCGCTGCTCTGGCAGTGCTGATTTTTGTCTCTGACACGGACTCTCTCATCACAGGCAGATCCTGCATTATCTACCCGATGGGCGGCAGCATGGTCAACTATTCTGCCGGATTCATCAGGCGCGGGCTCTTCGGCGAAATCATGATGCTCATGAATTCCGCCGTTCAGCCTATTGTCTCGATCATAATCCTGTCAGCCGCCTCCCTCGGGTTCATCCTTTTTATATTCCTCAGAAAAATGATCAGGCTGAATGCGGGTTTCCCGTTCATCCTCGCCATCCTCTTTGCGCCTTCCCTAATCATGATGCAGCGCGATACGAACTTTCTCCGCACTGATGGGGTGCTCATCGCGCTCAACCTTGCGGCTTCCTGTATCCTGCTTCATCTGCTGTTCAGGAAAAGGTATAAGGAACAGTCGTTTTCCGGGATGCTCTGCATCGATGCCGTGATTCTGACTATACTCCTGGTATCAGCGCTTATGCATGAGCTCTCGGCATCTCTGCTGCCTCCTGTAATGCTGCTTTATTTCCTCTACGCCAGAAAAGTACGCAGGGTCATGCATTTTCTCTTTGCTGCAGTGCTTCTTTTTATTGTGTACGCAGTGATGATGACACAGTTCAAATACTCGGATCCTGTCGTTGTCGCAGAATCATGGTCCGGCGTCTACAGCGACACGGCCTCAATCAGGTTCAACCCTGGTCTCGTCAATGTCGCTGACCGGTCATATGCCAATCAGTACCTGAACATGTCAGTAGAGCTGATAAAGAAAGACGGCATGACGCTTTTCCGCAATATGCTCATTACTGTGCTCTGGCCGGTTGCTGTCCTCATGCTCTCCGGGATATCGGTATTCCGTTCGGCATCAGTACGTGCCGTGATAATCAGGCTCCTCCTGATCGCCTCATGCCTCTGCCCCCTCGGGCTCAGCCTGGTCGGAATTGATTTCGGCCGGTGGTTTGCGCTCTCTGCGACGAACCTTGCGGCTTACATGCTCCTTATTGCCCATCCGGCCTTCAGGAGGCGCCGGAAAAGATTCCCGCGCGGCTTCAGGCGGATTACCGGCATATTCGTAAAGGGTTGCGTTATTGTGACTGCCGCAGTGCTTTTCGGTTACAGGCTTGACACATCAGGCTATTTTTTCGGGCCTTATCTTAATTACCGAGAGCAGGCAAAGCAGATCATCACGAATACATCAAATCTGCCCCGTGATATGAAGCCCCTTCTCTCCAGGGAAAAGGTCATTCAGAAGAGCGGATGCTGAGGCTGCTGCAAGAGCCAGGTATGCAAGAATGGCCTTCATCTTACGGAAAAGCGGCCGGCTGCACCTGGATGCAGACGGCGCAGGCTTATGCTGCCATCGATGTCGGAGACTTCAGTCAGCTTTATTCTTCCAGCAGCTCCGGTAAGTTCTTTTGACCAATTCTCTCAGTTCTGACTTCAGCCGGTCATTCTTCTCTTCAAACATGGCACCGAGTCCGTGATCACAGAAAGCCCGGCGTGCTCGCTCCCGCGCTGCTGGTACAGAAGACTCACGGATGGCACTGTCAATGAACCAATAGCCAACATCGGTTGACAAAGCCTCATCTGGCCTGGCTGCTGAGGACTTTACGTCCAGAAATAACGAGCGGAGCGTGGCTTCTTCATTGCTGCATACATCCCAGAACCTGTTTTTGTAATCCTCCCAGGCTGCCGCTGGGGTGAATTGAGTAATCATGGGTTTCTCCCTTCTATTCTGAAATTAAACAAAATTCTGCAGCTTTCAATCTCGGAGTGTGCTGACCGCTTGATTGTATAACTGCATATATCGATATATGGATGGTACAGCAATAGTTCAAGTAAAAAGTGCAAAATATGTTTTTTAACGTAGATTTTGCACCGGCTTTGCCTGCAGTTTTCGGGTATCTGTCACAAGGTCTCCATGCAGGATAGATTCAGATTTGCGTGCCAATGAGCACAGCCTCACGGACAGAGAGCTTTAGCTGCACAAAAATCCGCCATCTGGATTAAGCGGCACAGCCCATCGCCCTGTCTCCCGAGAGCATCTACTGAGTTTGAACCAGGGGCAATTGTTGGCGCTGCCGGAGGAACCGGCTGCCGTGATGGCGTCATCAGTTAAAAGTTAATGATGGGATATTGACAAAAGTCTGTCATTGACTTGTATATATGATATAAATATTCAATTTTTATATCATCAGAACAGAGACCATGATCTGATTCCAGCAGGATGTGATACAGCCAGCTGCCAGATGGTGGTAAAGGCTGCAGTTAGGAGCCGGCATTCCACGGACAGAAACGGGCGCCGGCATACCCGTTCAGATAATCGCGGTCTGGTTCAGTAAAAGGAGTCAGGAGGTGAAAACATGGGTCAGGTAAAGAAAGAGGACTTCTGCGTGTTCTGCCGGGAGGTTAAGCCTTATTCCGTCGTTAAGAAAAACATCAGGAAAAGGATACGGGATAAGGACTACAGCTTCGTCATCACGACCTATGTATGCGACTGCTGTCATCACGAGATGGGGGTTCCCGGAGTTTTTGATCTGAATTCCCGTGAAATTGACGAACAGTACCGCAGGGCGGAATCGATTGTCTCAATCGAGGATATCAGGGACCTCATGGAAATCTTCAATATCGGGAAGACTCCGCTTTCCCTGGCCCTCGGCTTCGGTGAGATCACTATTACGAGGTATCTTGAGGGACAGGTGCCGTCCAAAGAGTACTCAGATGTCATTCGCCGTGCTTTGTCCTCACCGGCGTTCATGAAGGAAATGCTCGTTAAGAACAGGGAGAAAATTGCTGACTCAGCATTTCTGAAAGCAATGAAGGCAGCTGAAGGCCTTGA
>DEHC01000014.1 GCA_002351705.1 Gammaproteobacteria bacterium UBA2810
AAATAAAGCCTGCCCCTGCTGTCTGCTCTGCACAGCATCCCGCCCTGCCTTACTGGCTGGCCATCCTTTATCCCGCAGCTGCCTGACGATGTGACAGCCATGAAACCGGCTGCTCCGGGACTGCCAGCTGCCTCTGACAGTCTGACATCAGAAAAATTTCCGGGAACCCTTACCATGGTGCGCCCGCGGCTGAAGAAGCTTCTGCTTCCGGCCACCTGTCCGAAATCCGGCGATCCGGAAACTTCTGCATTGAACATGACCGGCTGCCGGCTGTCGGCAATGACGGTGAATTCTCCCGGGACAAAAAGCCGGCCTCCTGTATGGAGCACCAGTGCAAGCATTCCTCCGAGCATAATGGCGGTGACAATGCGATGCGCCGGCGATTTGCCGAGAGAAGGGCTGTCCTTTCCCTCTTCATTGCCAGGAGAAGTAAATACGGATTTATGAAAGGCAGAACAGAGCAGAATCAGGGAAACGAGCAGTACTGAAATTATCACCGCATCAGGATACTTTACTGTCTCCCCCGGCACAGGCTCAACTCTGAAGCTGCAGTCAAGATCAAACGATGCCGAGTCGGAGGTGATCCTGAGAGCAATCAGGCCGTTCTCTCTGTTTTTCAGGATTTTGAAACCGTGCATATTCCTGAACATGGAGAAATCGCTGCCGTCAAATATTCGCCTTCCCTGAAGTGAGATGGATTTGAGGTAAAATTCATCACCGTTGCTGCCGCGCAGCTGCAGCCTGATCCCGTGGTAATTCCCGGCAGGCAGATCTGACGAGAGATTCACAAAGGAAGGCGTGCCTGGCAGGATATCAACATAAGTGCTGCCGGACCGGCACGGCTGGCCTGTTTCGGAATAAATGCAGCCATGCACAAAGTTGAATGAGGTCTTCCCTACTACAGACCTCATTTCAAGCTGCAGTGAATATGACGGCAGATGCGATCCAGTCCGGGCAGATCTGGTTGCGTAATACAAAAGGAAGCTGGCTGCTGCTGTAATGATAAGCAGTACAATTATGAATAATCTCTCAGACCCGAAAGTTTTCAGACTGCCTGATTTAACAGATCCCATAAGAAACACAACCGAACAGCGGAACAAAACATAACACCTGTCACGCGATGCGGACACAAAGCAGGACAGGACCCCAGACCGGACGCCTCATCGCCCTTAAGTGATTGACGCATTCACATACGGGATTAACGAGGATGTCTTCCTGTGCTTATGCCATGAGGCATGGCGCAATGAGAACATTATATTACCGGCGTTTTTTTTATGGAAACATGCGTGGAATCTCCCAGGCTGATGGCTCCCTGCATGAGCGTTACAGGTCATGCCTCAAAAGGGGCCTGAACTGGGCATTTTCACGAAGCTCCATAAAAAAAACGGCGATCTCCCGCAAGACCGCCGTTTTCGTCAGACATAGCTTAAGTCCGGATTTTAGGTGCGCTGGATGAGGTTGCTCATCATGTCGTCCACGGTCGATAGCACCTTGGAGTTCATCTCGTAGATCCTCTGGCTCTGGATGAGGTTGACAAGCTCCTCTGTGACATTGACGTTAGAGGTCTCGAGCATGCCCTGCTTGATGGCGCCCATGCCGTCCTGCCCGGCAGTACCCTGCTGCGGCGCGCCGGATGCGGCGGTCTCGGTGTAGAGGTTCTCGCCTATCGCGTTGAGCCCCGCAGGATTGATGAAGGAGGAGATGTTGAGCTGCCCGAGGACCTGCGCCTCGGCCTGATCTGCGATCTGTACCGACACGGTTCCGTCGTTGCCGATGGTGATTGACTCGGCGTTCTCCGGGACCTGGATCTCAGGCTGGATGACATAGCCCATGCCGGAGGTGACGATGGTGCCCTCGTCATTGAGCGTCCACTGGCCGTTCCTTGTATAGGCGGTGGTTCCGTCAGGAAGCTCGACCTCGAAGAAGCCCTTTCCGGAAATCATCACGTCAAGGGAGTTGTCAGTGGTCTCGACGTCGCCCTGGGTGTGGCACTTCTGGGTTGCGACAACCTTGGCGCCCGCGCCGAGCTGCAGTCCGTTCGGGAGGTTGGTGTCCGCGGAGGACCTGCCGCCCGGCTGGTTGATGTTCTGGTAGAGGAGGTCCTCGAAAATGGCGCGGCCCTTCTTGTATCCTACGGTCGAGGCGTTCGCGAGGTTGTGGGACGTTACGTCGATGTTGGTCTGCTGCGCGTCGAGACCGGTCTTGCAAATCCAGAGTGCGGGTATCATGGTTCTGTCTCCAGTTAGTCTTCCAGGTTCAAAGTCTGGGCTGTTTCATTGATTGCAATTATCATGCCTGTTTATGCACCGGGTCTCAGGAGCTGGTTCTGGCTCTCGTCCATTTCCTTTGCGGTGCTCATCATCTTCACCTGCATGTCATACTGGCGCTGTATCCTGATGAGCGAGGTCATCTCGTCGACGACATTGACGTTGCTTGACTCGAGCGCGCCGTTGATGAGCCTCACGTCCTCGCTCTCCCCGGCAGTCGCGCCGCTCCTGAGGCGGAAGAGCCCGTCGGTGCCGCGGTACATTGCGGTCTTCTCCGGGTTCACGAGCTTTATCCTCTGGTATTCCTCGAAGACCTCGGAGCCCTCGCCGTCCGGCCTGCCGCCGACCGTGCCGTCCTGGTTGATCTCAATCTTCGAGAGGGCCGGAAGCTCGATGTGCTCGCCGGAGTCGTCAAGCACCGCCCTGCCGTCAGAGGTTCTGAGCGTTCCGTCCTGGTCGAGGACGAGGCTTCCCATACGGGTATAGGCCTCGTTGCCGTCCGCGTCCTCGACTGCAATCCAGCCGTCGCCCTTCACCGCGACGTCAAGCTCGCGGCCTGTCGTCTCGATGGCGCCCGATGACATGTTCTGCCCCGGCTGCTCGGCCATGGAGAACACCCTTGTAGGGAGCCCCTCGCCGTAGGCCTGCATGGCCCTCGCGTTCTCGAAGTCGGCCTTGAAGCCGATGGTGGAGGCATTCGCGAGGTTGTTGCTCCGTACGGCAAGCGCGTTCATGTTCTCCTTGGCGCCTGACATTGCGATATAAAGAAGATTGTCCATCCCTGCCTCCCGGCTTTCTGTAATTCTGCAAACTGATGCTGGAGATAAAGCAAAGGACGTGCCAGAAAAGATAAAAAGCCCGCTGGAGGCTCTGAAAAAGGAAGAAGAGGGAGTGAAGACTGGAAACCGCCGCCCCGGGAGGGGCGGCGTCAGAATTCCGGCAGGCAAGCAGGAACCTGCCGGTTCTCCGGCGCCGGATTTTTTACTGGATCTGCAGTATGGTGTTCATGATCGTGCTCTCGGCTGTCAGGGACTTGGAGTTCGCCTGATAGTTGCGCTGCGCCTCGATAAGCTCGACCAGCTCGTTGGAGAGGTTGGTGTTCGAGTCCTCGAGTGCTGACGACTCAATCTTGCCGCAGATGCCGACGCCGGCCTGGGAGGGAACAGCCTCTCCGGATGCTACCGACTGCTTCCAGCAGGTGTCGCCGATCTGGGTGAGGCCCTGCTGGTTCTGGAAGGTCGCCATCGCGATCTTGCCGAGTGTCGTGGTCTGGGAGTTCGAGTAGCTTGCGGTTACAAGTCCGTCCGACGCAATCTCGACGCCGGTCAGCTGCCCGACGGTCGATCCGTCCTGGTCAAGCTTCGCGACGGAGAACGGGGATGCGTACTGGGTGAGCCCGGCGAAGTTGAAGTCGATGACCTGGTCTCCGTCGCAGGATCCGTCAAGCACTCCCGCGCCCTCCTCGCCCTCCTCGCCGAGCTTCTCGGTCTTGATGTACTGGGGGACGGTCTTGGAGCCCTTCACCGTATTGTCGATGAGCTGTCCGTTCGAGTCAAACTGCAGCTGCGCGCACTTGATGTCGTAGGTCTTGACCTCGGTTCCGGTGGTGTCGGTGTACTTGGTGTCAATGCCGTTCTGGATGTCAACAGGCTTCCCGTCCATGAAGATGTACATCTGCCAGGTGTTGGTCGACGCGGCCGCCTTGTTGCTGAGATCCTGGTTGCTCTTCAGGAAGTAGTAGGTTGCGGTGTGGTCATTGCCGAGCGAGTCATAGGTTACGACCGAGGTCGACGCGGAGAAGGTCGATGAGTCGTTCGGATCGAACTTCTCCGGCGAGGAGATCGGGTCGGTGTTCGCGGGCAGGTTCATTGACGACACAACCTTGGAGGTCATGGTCGGGCGTCCGGCGGTGCTCGGGATCTGGAGGGCCTTGGTGGAGTCAAGGCTCACTGACTTCACCGTGCCGTCATCGTTGGTGTCATAGACCTGGAGGTAGTCGCCCTGCGGGGTTACGACGTAGCCCTCGTTGTTGACCTCGAGCGCTCCAGCCCGGGTGTAGGTCCTGGTCTGGCTGTTGACCTGCGGCGAGAGGACGAGGAAGCCGTCGCCCTTGATGGCGATGTCGAGGGTGTTCTGGGTGGACTCGATGGAGCCCTGGTGGAACTGCTGCGCGACTGTCGCGGTGGTTACGCCGTTGCCGACCGTGGTCTTGGCGTTCGAGAAGATCGACTGCGAGTAGACATCAGCGAACTCGGCGCGCGAGCACTTGAAGCCGATGGTGTTGACGTTGGCGATGTTGTTGGCGGTTACATCAAGGTGCTTCTGCGAAGCATTGAGTCCGCTGAGTGCGGTATTGAATGACATAGTTAACTCCTTCGGCCCGGAGGCCCCTGCTTGAATTCTGCAGTCATTAAAGCAAAATGAGTGCCAGCTTCTGAAAGAACCTTTCCGGGCGCGGGAAAACACGCATGAGCAAAGCCTCCGGGAGAGGCGGCAGGAGAATTCTGATGTGAGAAAAGAAAGAGGATCCGGTTTTCTGACAGTATGCCGGCGCAGCTGCGCCGGCAGTGAGGCGCTACTCGAAGGGGACGTAGCCGAGGCCGCGGATCCCGGCTGCCTCGCTGTCGGGGACTGCAGTGCCGCCCTTGAATCCGCTCGAGACAAGATAGTACCCAGTCATCTCATGCCTGAGCCCGCTCTCGCTCACCGCACGGGGAAAGCCGGCAACCGCGTCCTCAATCCTGATGATCTTGCCCCGGACATTACCTGTGATTGCCGCGAAATGGCCGGACCTCAGATAGGCGACTGACGGGACCGGAATGTCCTTGTCATCCTTTATCACCATGAGCTTCTCGTTGTACTTCCCCGCGATGTTGCGGAGCTCAAGAAGCGAGAAGCCGTCCTTCGGCGCGTCGATTGCCATGATGCTCTCCGAGAACTTCTCCGGAAGGAGCTTCGAGAGCGCGAACGTCCCGCTCCTGAAGGATTTCTCCGGCTTGTTCCTTATATCCCAGAGGCGGTACTTCGCCCAGGCGGCCTGCTTCACCGCCCTTGCCGAGAAGTGCTCGTCCTCGTGGACGAGGAGCTTCGCCACCTCGTCGGCGTTGCCGAGCCTTGCGTGGAGGCTGAGCAGCGAGGCATAGATGCTGTCGTAAATCCGTCCTGCGTAGGTGCGGGTGTCCTCGGGGAACTCGCCGCCGTTCTGCCTGAGGTACTGCCTGAACCCCGAGTTTGCCGCGGAGAAGGCCCCCGCAGCGTCCGAGTACCTGCCGCCGAGCTCAAGCGCCAGCCCCATGCAGTAATAAAGGGAAGGGTTCCAGGCAGAGCCAGGGTGGTTCCTGATCCAGTTCCAGATCTCGTCAGGCGGTACGCCCCGCTTCGCTGACTCATAGACCGCGAGGAATTTCCTGATCTCCGAAGCCTCCTCAGCAGTGGAGCCGCCGAGAGGAACGAGCTTCTCCCCGAGCGAGGATGACTTGAGGAACACCTGACCTGAAGCGTCCGTGTCGACGCCGAGCCTTGCGTACTCTGCGCCCCTGCTCCCTGCGGTCTGCTCACCGCCAGCTGCCTGCGCCTGCCACGAGGCGGCCGCAGTGAAGCCTGCTGCCGCGAGGATAAGCGCCATGATTGCGGTAAACCTTGACATGTCTGACCCCGTTAGTTCTTTACTGCGGAGGATTTTAGCGGAGTGCGGCGCCGAATACTAAACGCTGTGTCTAAAATTGAGATGAAAAAGACGAAAATCCGGCGGCCGGGCACAGGGATGCCCAGGAGCGCCGGAAAGCCGGACATGGTCCTCGTTGAAAAAGGAGCTCCGCGTACAGGCAGGCAATGATGCCGGAAAAGCGGCGCAGCGCGCCGGTTTTCCGTCACCCGGAGGGACCTCAGCCTCCGGCGACCTGCATGATGTCCGCGAGGCCTATCGTGCCGTCGCGCCCCAGGATGTTGAGCCTCGTCTCCTGGGAGCCGTTTCCGAGCACGACGCTCGAGACGCGGCCGTAAGTGTTGGTCTTGATGCTCTGCGACATGCCGTTCACAAGCCCGACCGCGCTCACGGTATAGTTGCCTGCCGGGCACTGCGCGCCCTTCATGTCCGTTCCGTCCCAGGCGAAAGGCACATCTCCCGCGTAGGAGCCGGCGACGCTCTGCTGGTAGACGACCTGCCCGCCTGCGTCAGTGACCGAGACGGTGATGTCCGAGGCGCCAGAATCGCCCGTTGCGATCTGACCCGCGATGCCGGTGCCGTTGTTGTAGGCAATGGGGGTCTGGAGGAGGACGTTCTGACCGACAAGGCTCGATGCCATCAGCGACTCGCTCGAGGCCACCGAGCCCTGGAGATCTGACACCGTGGAGTTGAGGCTGTTGATGCCATCGACCATGGAGAGCTGCGACATCTGGGCGACCATCTCGTTGTTGTCCGAGGGATTGGTCGGATCCTGGAAGGAGAGCTCGGTTGTAAGCATCTTGAGGAAGTCCGCCTGGCTGATTTTTGACGATCCGGTCTTCGCGGCCTGCTGCACCGCGGTCTGCCTCGACTCCGAGGTCGAGAGGCCGATATCACTGTATACTGATGACATATCTCTTCTCCTTCAGTCCCTCTAGCGGCCGCTGCCGAGCCTCAGGGTCTGGGTGTAAAGGCTTTTCGCGGTGTCAGCGAGCTGCACGTTGGTCTGGTATGAGCGGCTCGCGCTCATCATGTCGGCAAGCTCCTCGACCGGGTTGACGTTCGGGCGGTAGATGTAGCCGTCACGGTCAGCGAGCGGATGGTTCGGGTTGTACTCGGCAATCGGCGCCGCGTCGCTCTCGACGATGCCCTCGATGGCGACTCCGGCAGAGGCCCCGTCAGACGACGGATCCATGGCGTTCTCGAGCATCGAGGCGAAGACCGGATGGCGCGCCCGGTAGGCGGCGCCGGCGCTCGAGGAGACGCTGTCGGCGTTCGCGAGGTTGCTCGCGGTGGTGTTAAGCCTTACTGACTGGGCTGACATGGCAGTCCCTGCAATATCCATTACATTGAAAAGGCTCATGATGCATCTCCCTGGATTGCGCGCCTGAACATGGCAATTCTTCCGTTAAGAAACTCGAGCGAGGTCTGGTATCTGAGGCTGTTCTCCATGAACCTCTGCCTCTCCGCCTGAAGATCAACCGTATTGCCGTCACCGGTGTCAGGCTGCAGAGGGGTGCGGTAGTAGAGCTCGCCGCCGAAGGGCGAGGAGTCGGAGGCGAGGTGGCCGCTGTCGGTCCTCGCGAGCTGCACTCCGCCCGGCTGCCCGCTCTCGGCCTGCTGCATTACCTCGTCGAAATCTATGTCGCGGGCCTTGTAGCCAGGGGTGTCGGCATTCGCCATGTTCGCGGCGAGCACCTCGGCCCTTCTCGAGCGCACCGAGAGGGACTCGGGATGGACGCCCATAATTCCGTCAAATGATATATGCATGTCACGCCTCTGCATTATGTTTTGCTGGAATTATGACAGCACAATTCGTGCCATGTTGAAAAAAAAGTAAGGCCGCCGCGGTTTCGTCGCCGCGGCGGCCCGTCTCAGGAGCCGAGCCTCACCGGAAGCGTCGGCTTCGCCGCGCCCCCGTCCTTCCGCCGGTAGACTATGCCGTGCGGGAGATGGATCATCTCGAACTTGTCATAGACACTCATCGACTCTGAGGAGCCGAGGAAGAGATATCCGCCCGGCACCAGGACATCCGCAATCTGGCGGATGATGCGCTCCTTCACCTCCTGCGAGAAGTAGATGAGGACGTTCCTGCAGAAGACCACCTCGAAATTGCCGAGCGAGGCGAAGGACTCGAGGAGGTTGATGTGGCGGAACGAGACCGAGCGCTTGACCGCGGGGACAACCTCCATGATCCCGGAATTTCCGCATTCCCTGAAGTACATCCGCCTCTTCTGCAGGCTCAGCCCGCGCTCGATCGCGAGCCCGTCATAGCGGCCGGATCTTGCCTTCGCGAGGACGGTCTCGGAGAGATCGGTCGCGGTGATATGGACGCCGAGGGGACCGAGCCTCCCGAGGTTCTGCGCCTCAATCGCGGTGATGGCGATGGAGTAGGGCTCCTGTCCCGAGGAGCAGGCGGCCGACCAGATCCGGATCGGCTGCAGGCGGCACTTGTCCTTGAGCTCCGGGAAGATCGTCTCCTTCAGGATCTCAAAGGGATAGCCGTCCCTGAACCAGAGCGTCTCGTTCGTGGTCATGGCGTCAAGGACGGCAGTGCGGATCCTCGGCGAGAAGCCCTCGACCGCCTCCTTCACGAGCCTGTCGAGCGTGCCGAGCCTGAACTCGTCCACGAGAGGCGTAAGGCGGCTGATTACGAGGTATTTCTTGTTCGCGCCGAGCACGATTCCGCTTCTGCGCTCAAGGAAGTCCCCGAGCTGGCTGTAGGCCGCGTCAGATATCTGCAGGTACATCAGCTTCCCCTTATGGCGGTCTGGACAGCCTTGGCCAGCTCGTCAGGATTGAACTTAGGAATGAAATTGTCGGCTCCGACCTTGCTCACCATGGCCTGGTTGAACATGCCGGAGAGCGAGGTATGGAGAATAATGTAGATGCCGCGCATGGAGGGGTTGGCCCTGACCTTCGCCGTGAGAGTGTAGCCGTCCATCTCCGGCATCTCCACGTCGGAAATTATGAGCGAGACCTTGTCCCTGAGCTGCGAGCCGTCGCTCACGAGCTCGCAGAGCTTGTCGTAGGCCTCCTGGCCGTTCTTCGTCAGGATGCACTTGTAGCCGATGGCCTTCATCGACCTCTCGACCTGCCTCCTTGCGACCGACGAGTCGTCCGCGACCATGATCGGGAGCTCGGCGCGGTTGACCTCGGCCTTCTTCTCCTCGACCTGCTGCTTCTGCTGCTCATTGATGACCTTCGCCTCCTCGACGATGTTGTCGCTCACCACCTCAGGCGAGGGCGAAATCACATCAAGGATCTTCTCGACATCGATGATCTCGACGAGCTCGCCGTCAATCTTGGTGACCGCGGTCATGTAGTTCTGCTTGCCGACGCCCTTGGGCGGGGGAAGGATCGAGGACCAGTTCATGTTGACAATGCGCTCGACGCTTGAGACGAGGAAGCCCTGTATGGAGCGGCTGTACTCGGCGATGATGATGTACGAGCCGTCGGTGTTCTCCTGCCTGCCGCAGCCAAGGGCGTCCGCCAGGTCAATCACGGAGATGTTCTGCTTTCTTATGGTCGCGACGCCCCTCACCATGGGGTTGAGCTTCGGCATCACGGTAAGCTTCGGGCAGGCGACGACCTCGCGGACCTTGAAGACGTTGATGCCGTAGCGCTGTTTCTTGCCGGCAAGACGGAAGAGCAGAAGCTCCATGCGGTTCTGGCCGACGACCTCGGTCAGCTGATCGACTGTATTGAATACATCACTCATAGGAGACACCAGATTCTGTTATTCACTGAATTATAACCGATGAAGCCGCCCTGACGGAAAAATCTTCAGGCTTGCTTTCTGAATTTAGGCGCAGTTAACAAAACGGGTGCCCGCCGCCCCTGCTGAATCTCAGCAGGAGATGTCAAACCGCGTCGCCCCGCCCGAGCGGGAGAGCCCGGACTTGTCATAGGTCACGCTCGAGCTGTCGCGCAGCTTGCTCAGCATTGAGGAGAGGCGGCGGTTCGAGGCAAGCTGCATCTCGATGAGCCTCCCGTTGACCGCGTTCTGGTTCTGGCACTCCTCAAGAAGCGCGCTGATCTTCTTCCTCTCCTCAAGGAGATCGCCCTTGAGCCTCGCGACCTCCGGATGCGCGCCCATCGTCTGGTCGGTGAGACGGATCTGTCTGAGGACATCGACCTTCTGCCTCGAGATGCCGGGAAGGCTCTCGGCCTTCCTGTTCTTGAGGAGCTCAAGCTCGTCCCTGAGAAGCTTCAGCATCAGCCGGAGGAGCTCCTGCTGCCTCGCGACGAGATCCTCGAGTTTCTGCTGCGCCTTTGCCGCGCCGTTCTGCTGCTGTGTCATTTTTCCGCCGTCAGGCTCCCCCCGGCATCAGCGCTCAGGCAAAGAGCCCGGCAAGATCCTTCTCAAAGTCGAGCATCGAGCCCGCCACCCTGTAGCCGTCAACCTTGTAGGTCCCGTCATTGACCGCGCTCTTGAGCTCCGAGACCCTGGACTCGTCTACATCCGGCTCGTCCCTGAGCTTCTCCGCGAGCTTTCTGAGCTTCTTCGCCCCGTCGGTGAGAACCACCGAGTCAGAGGCAGCAGCAGCCGCTGACGCGGCAGCTGCTGACGGCGCCGCGTTCCCCTGGCCTACGGACGCCGCCTTTCCCGCGTTCCTGCCCTGGATCTGCCTCGTGCCGTTCTTTACCGCGCTGTTGACTGATCTCGCGAGAATGTCGCTTACCGGCATATGCCCTCCCGCCGGAGAATGCCTCCGGAAACCCAACCGGCGGCGGCGCGCAGGAGGCGCGCCGGCCGCATCAAAACCCTTTCCTGATATCTATCGGCACCTTCCGGAAATCCTGAAGGCACTTTTTGCGTGACGCACCGCACACTTCAGCGCGCGCCGGTCCTCACGCGCCCCGGGGCAAGAACCCTGCCCGAGACCGTCTTCCCGGACTTACCGTTCCTCACCCTCACCTCGCTCCCCACCGAGCCGTCCTCAAGCGCCGTGCCGGCCGTGGAGATGGTGAGCACCGCGTTCCCTGCCTCGAGCGTCACCTCGTCATTGCGGCAGACCGCGCAGTAGGAGCCCGCTGGAACAGGATCTCCCGCGCTGAAGCGCCTCTTCGCCCGGCTGCCGCTGATTGCCGCGATGCTGTCGAAGGCGCCGCCCTTGATCCTCGTAACGTCAGTGAGCCTCTCGCTGAGGTTCCCCTCGCCGAGCACCTCATCACGCTCGATGTCGGCCGAGGCGACGACCGCCTTTTTGAGCTTAGTTATCCGGATCTGCACGGGAAGGCGCCAGGATTTTCCGGGGAGCGTGCACCTGACCCTCACCGTATTGGTACGCGGAGCCCGCTCCGCGTCCTTCGAGAGCTCCATCTGGAGGCTCTCCCCGCAGTCGCTCTTTATCCGCCTCGCATCAAGCCTCGGCACGGTTATCTCAAGTGAGTCATATGAGGCGCGGTCCGGGAGCTGCCCGTACTCGTCCTCCGCGAACTCAATCACCGCGTCGCGGAGGGTGTCCGCGAGCTCCTCCTGCATGTTCTCCGGATCTGAGTCAGGCTGATCCGTGCTCCCGCGTCCGGCTGCGCCTTTCTTCCCGGAATCCGCTCCGTTTTCATCCGCCCTTGCAGGCAATGCCGTAGAGGCGCCGTTCTGAGTCCCTGGCTTGGCCTGCGATGCCGCCTGAGGCAAAGGAGACTCTTCCGGAGCCGGGGCTGCGGCCGGGCCCTCTTCGTCCATGGAGTCCGGCGCAGACTCCCGCGCCGCGGCATCCTCCATCGCCCCGCTAACGGACGACGGGGAAAAAGCCATTGAGGCTGACGGCAGAAGCACTGCCGCGGCGGCCGCGAGCAGCAGGATACGGTTTACAGGCACAGCTCTCCTCCAAGGATTCCGGGGCGCAGGACGCGCGCCACGATCTCTCATTATACCCGCCGGCGGCGGTGCGATCCCGGAGCAGGATCCTACTGCAGGTATTTCCGGACGATTTCCCAGGCCTCCGCGACCAGGCGGAACCTCTCCGCAGAGATCCTCATCCGCTCCGGGCTGAGCCCCCTGCTCCGGAGCGCGTCGGGATGATAGCGGTGCGCAAGCCGGAGATAGGAGCGCCTTGCGGTCTTGAGATCAGCGTCAGGCGTCACGCCGAGGATAAGGAACGCCTCGTCATATGCGAGGGGAGACCTGAACCTCCTCCAGAACTCATCCGTGCCGCCGTCGCCGTCCGTAAAGCCCTCATCATGCGACTCCTCCGCGGGATTGCCGTGAGCCTCATCGAAGAGGGAGACGAATTCCGGGATGCCCGAGCCGAGCGCCGCCTCGCGCGCGCTGATGCCGAGGGCACCGGCGACATCCGCAAACCTCCTCTGCCAGCCCCCGCCCCGCACCTCTCCGAGGAGGACTGATGCCAGCGCATGAAGGAAGACCGGGCGGCGGCTTCCGCGGAGGCTGCCGGTGTCGAGGGAGAATCCCCTCTTCTCCGAAGAGCCTTCCTCATAGAGGGCCATGAGCGCGCGGCAGAGCGCCCCGTCATCCTCCATGGAGCGAAGCGCGCTGATCCTCTCAGTCCGGTCACTGCCTCCTGCGGACTCGGCGGCCGCAATGATGCCGAGGATCCTCCGGACGAGCCTTTCGCGTGGCGTCACCGACCTGCCCTCCGCTATGTGGCCGAGCGCCGCGAAGAGGGTGCAGGCGAAGCCTGTCTCGTCCGACATGATTCTGCCGGATCGGCCGGCACTCCCGAGCGACCTCAGGATATACCTTATAAGGAGGATGGCTATGAGGGGGATGAGTACAAAGCGGATCAGGAATGCCATGGACGCTCACCTGCCGCGCGGTGAGAGCGTGCGGCGCAGTCCTCAGGACAGAGCCTCATTCGGAGAGCTCCAGGAACTTCCCTGCGGTGTTGTCCGCGGAGAAGTCGCTGAGGACCGAGGTGTCAGGCTTCTCGCCGCTCTCAAGGACTTTCCTTATCCTCTCCGCGAGCGACCTCTCGTCAGCGGGAACGATGGAGTCCGCAAGGGGGCCCTTCAGGATGTTGCGCATGCCGCCCGGCGCCTCGGTCACGGCCACCGGCTTCCCGAGGGCCAGGGCCTCGGCTATCACCATGCCGAAGGCCTCGTACTTTGAGGTGTGGACCAGCATGGCGGCGTTCCTTATGTACGGATAGGGGTTCGGGAGGTTTCCGGTGAAGATGCAGCGGCTCCTCACGCCGAGGCTCTCGGCGAGGCCCTCGAGCTCCGCGCGGCAGCAGCCCTCGCCCACAAGGACGAGCCTTACGCTCTCCGGGAGATAGGCGAGGGCCCGGATGGCGAGCCCCTGGTTCTTGATGCCCGAGAGCCTCCCGACCGTCACGAGGTAGCCGGGCTCGGGAAGCCCCTCAATCTTCTCAAGTGATCTCTCCTTCACGTAGTCGGGGTTGATGAAGTTGAGGATGGTCTCGAGGCGCGCGGGGACCGCTCCGGTCCGGCGGAACATCGCGCCGAGCGACAGAGCCTCCCCCTCGGAGACGCAGACTATGTTCTTACCGCCGAAAAGGAGCCTCGCGAAATGCCTCGTGAAGCAGTTCCTGCCGAAATCCGGCACGACGCCCTCCACGACTCCCCAGAGGTTGCGGTGGCGGAGGCGGTAGAGCGGCTCGATGGCGCCCTCCCCGCGGATCAGGATGAGGTCAAAACTGCCCTTTTCCTTCTCGAGGTTCTCAATGAACCTCTCAGTGAGGCGGCTGATGAAGATCCCGGGCACCAGGTAGCGGCCTATCCTGCCGGAGAGCAGATAGAGGAGAGGCATGGCCGCGACCCTGGAGAAGAAGCAGAACGGGTTGAGCTTTGACTCGCGGTCAAAATCGCGGCAGTAGACCTCGGCGCCCGCCGGCATCGTCACCTCGGGCTTGGAGGAATAGGACTTCTTCTGCACGAGCACGGTGACGCTGCACCCCCTTCTCAGGAACTCCCCCGCGAGAAGGCTGGTCTGCGTCTGGATGCCGCCGATGTTGAGGCGCCTCAGGATAATCAGTACCCGCTTTGCCATGCTTACAGAATGATGTTGGAAAACAAATAATCGTGCCATTTTAGCCCAAATCGGCAGAAAGCGCATTGATCCGGATCATGCCTGCAGGCGATGCCGCTGACCGGATCGCTCTTCTGAAAAATCCCCGAGTCCGCACTATACTCACTAGGGAATGTGTCACGGTGTTGACATGCGGTATTTATGCCGCTATGATACTCGGTATTGCATAGTTATATAGTATGAATAGTATGAATTTAACATTTTTCCGGAGAGTCAATGGCTGAGAACGATGTTTTGCGGCATGATGCCGGAAAAGAGCGGTATATGGTCGAGCTCAGGAATGTCTCGAAAATATACCACACCCCCAAGGGGCGCGAGATAAGGGCCGTTGACGGCGTCACCCTCCTTGTCCCCAAAGGCAAGATTTTCGGAGTGATCGGATCCTCCGGCGCCGGCAAGAGCACCCTCATAAGGCTCATCAACGTGCTCGAGAGGCCGACCTCCGGGGAGGTCCTCATCGACGGCGATGATCTCCTCGCCCTCCCCGAGAGGGAGCTCTCGAGGAAAAGACGCTCGGTCGGCATGATTTTCCAGCAGTTCAACCTCCTCGAGTCAAGGACCGTATTCGGCAACGTCGCGCTCCCGATGGAGCTCGCCGGGGTGCCGAAGGAGGAGCGGGTGAAGCGCGCCGCGAAGCTCATCGCGAGGGTCGGGCTCTCCGATCGGATCAGGCAGTACCCTGAGAGCCTCTCGGGCGGCCAGAAGCAGAGGGTCGCCATCGCGCGCGCCCTCGCGCTATCCCCGAAGGTCCTCCTGAGCGACGAGGCGACGAGCGCCCTTGATCCGGCGAACACCGAGGCGATCCTGGAGCTCATCAGGACCATCAACCGCGAGACCGGCATCACCGTAATCCTCATCACCCACGAGATGGACGTGGTGAAGAGCATCTGCGACGAGGTGGCCATCATCTCGGGCGGAAAGCTCGTCGAGCAGGGGCCGGTGCGCGAGATCTTCTCGCGCCCGAAGACTGAGGTCGCGAAGGAGTTCATCAGGACCACCGTAACGACGAAGCTCCCCTCGGACCTTGAGGAGAAGCTCCGGAAGGACCCCGATGGCGCGGAGAAGGCCTACCTCAGGATCTTCTTCACCGCGGACTCGGAGGAGTCACCGCTCATCCATGCCGCGTCAGAGAAGTTCGGCGATCTCTTTGACATCATCTCCTCGGGCATCGAGACCTCGAGCGGGGTGAAGTTCGGCTCGGAAATCATCTCCTGCCCCGCCGGGATTTCGGCGGCGGCGGTGGCGTTCCTCGCCGCAAGGCATGTTTCATCGGAGGTGCTAGGCTATGTTTAGCGCATTCACACCCATGGTCCTCAAGCTCCTCTGGAGCGCGACGCTCGAGACTCTGTACATGACGTTCGCCTCGGGCTTCTTCGGCGCGCTCTTCGGAATTCCCCTCGGAGTCCTCCTCTTCACGACGAGGCCCGGGCAGATATTCGAGCACAAATGGCTCAACCACGCGCTCTCCGCCATCGTGAACCTCGGAAGATCAGTCCCGTTCGTCATTCTCCTCGTGGCGATAATCCCGTTCACCATGCTGCTCCTCGGGACCTTCATCGGCACCACGGCGGCCATCGTGCCGCTCAGCGTATCGGCGGTGCCGCTCGTCGCGAGGCTTGTCGAGGGGGCGCTCCTTGACGTGCCGGCGGGGCTCACCGAGGCGGCGCGCTCAATGGGCGCGTCAAAGCTCCAGATCGTCTGGAAGTTCCTCCTCCCCGAGGCGACCCCGAGCCTTATCAACACCATGACGATTACCCTGGTGTCGCTCGTCAACTACTCGGCGATGGCGGGAACCGTCGGAGGCGGAGGGCTCGGCTACGTGGGCATACAGTGGGGCTACCAGACCTACAACCCGCCTATACTGATTGCGACCATCGTGATCCTGGTCATCATGGTCCAGGCGATACAGCTCACGGGCGACGCGCTGGTCGCGCACTTCAGGCACCGAGCCCGCTAGATCTGAAGGATTCATTTGAAAAGCCCGGCGCAGGCGCGCCGGGCAGAAGATAAGGAGAGAGAAACATGAGAAACACCATGAGAAAACTCGCAGCGGCACTCGCTGCAGGCGCACTGATATTCTCCGCCGGAGCGTTCGCGAAGGACGGTCATATCAAGGTCGGCGTCATCACCGGACCCGAGTTCCAGATCGCGGAGACGGTAAAGCAGATCGCAAAGGAGAAATACTCCCTTGAGGTCGAGCTGGTGCCGTTCACCGAATACGTGCCGGTAAACGTCGCGCTCGAGAGCAAGGAGCTTGACGCGAACGCCATACAGCACTACCCGTACCTTGCCGAGCAGTCCAAGGACCGCGGCTGGACCGATCTTGTCGTAGTCGGCAACACCTTCGTCTACCCGATGGCCGCATACTCCCACAAGATCAAGAGCCTCGAGGAGGTGAAGGACGGCATGACCGTCGCCATCCCTTCGGACAAGACCAATGAGGGAAGGGCCCTGCTCCTCCTCCAGGCCAAGGGCCTCATCACCCTGAAGAACCCGAAGGACCTCAACTCAAGCGTGCTTGACATCGTTGAGAACCCGAAGAACCTCAACATCAAGACCATTGACGGCAACCTCATCCCGAGAGCGCTCTCGCAGCTTGACTTCGCCGTCATCAACAACACCTTCGCCGGCCAGGGCGGGCTCACCATCGAGAAGGACGGCATCTTCGTCGAGGACGCTGACTCCCCGTACGTCAACATCATCGTCGCAAGGAAGGACAACGCCGAGGATCCGGACGTGAAGAACTTCGTGAAGGCCTACAACGACGAGCAGACCTACGAGGCAGCGAAGAAGCTCTTCGGCGAGGTTGTGAAGGGCTGGAAATAGTCCCTCTGCTCCAAAGAGCCTGAAATGACGAAGGGCGCGGGATTTTCTCCTGCGCCCTTTTTTGTCTGTCCGGGTAAATGCTTCTCAGAGCGAGTCGCGCATCCCCTCGAGGTCGTAGAGGGTCTTGGTGTTGAGCTCGAGCTCGGTCGCGTACATGTTGCTGTTAACCGGGTACTGCCTGATGACCCTCGCGCCGCGGATGATGCCGATGACCGAGGTCTTAAGCTCGTCCGACCTCTCGGTGAGGCGGCCTACTGTCGAGTTTCCGTCGATCTCGACGCCGTAGACCTGGGCGGTGAGCTCCTTATAGGCCTCAAGCTTCGAGACGTTCATCGCCTGCAGCACCTTCTCGTCGCGGGTCGGCCCCTTCTGGATATTGATGAGGCCGTAGCCCACCGCGTGGAGGACCGGATAGTTCTCCGGCTGATCGCCGCCGTAGGTGATGACCTCCTCGCCGCCGAAGAATGACTTCACGCTCTGGCAGGAGGCAAGGAGCGGGAGCGAGGCGGCGAGCGCCAGGGCTGCGGCGGCCGCCGCTATATTCCTTATCTTAGTCATCGCCGAACCTCCACCACTTCTTCTGCTTCCTGAACTCCTCAACCGAATTGTTCTCCCTTATGACAAGTCCGTTTCCGTCAGCCGCGACCTGCTTCGGGGGAAGGCAGCCGCTCTGGCAGACGGGACCCTTGCCCGGGGTCACGTTCTGCCCCTGAGCTGCGGTGCGTGCGCCTGAGCCCTTCGCGCTGCCCTTCCCGGAGTATGAGCTGCCCGATCGCGCGGATGATGTCGTGCTGCCCGCCTTACCGGAGGAGCCGGACGCCGAGTGCTCGACATAGGCCTCATACGGCGCGTACTTGTAGGGGATGAAGCCGATGGCCGTCGCCTCGACGCTCCTCGTCCTGAAGCTCTCGATCCTCGCGTTCACCACATAGCCCTTGCTGTTTCTCTGTATGGTGCCGGCGAGGACGCGGGACGCGGGGAACTTACTCGCGAGCTTCGCGAAGTCGCGGCTGTAGACCATGTCGCCCTGCGGCGTGACCGAGACATTGCCGGTCATGTGGAAGTCAGCGACCGGCTCGCCGCGGCGGTGCATCTCGTGGATGAAGTCCTCCTGTATGGCCCGCGAGAGCCTCGTGGTGCCGCGCATGTCGTCAAGGTTGACGAAGGTCGCGATGATGAGCTGGTCGGGCTTCTCGGTGGTCTTCACGCGGGTCCTCACGAGGTCCTCCGCCATATCGGACACAATCCTGTTGAGCTCGAGGCCGGAGGTCTTCTGCTCGTCGTAGAAAGGCTCGATCCGGTACCCGTCAATGCGCGGGTTGGCCGAATTCTCCGGCCGGGAGGCAGTCGCCTGGCAGCCGGCGGCCAGTGCTCCCAGTATAATCAGTGACAGACAGCGCTTCAGCATAATCCCCCCGGATTGCGAAATCTCTTGAATTTATATTTTACGCATGTCTGTGCAAAAAATCTGCCATCATGGTGACAGATATCCGGCAGCACTCCGGCACGCCGTTTGCTGTAAAGGAAATATTGCCTGAGAGGCGCCGCAAATCACAGGGGCCTGATGGAGTAAAATTCAGGAAAAAGAGGAATGACATGATGAAGAAAAGCGTAATCGCCGCATCGCTCATCGCGCTGCTTTCAGCTCCTGCGACGGCGCTCCAGGTCGAGGTGACAGGCACGGCTCCCGTAATCTCCGAGAACTACGAGGCTGCGAGGACCCGCGCCATCGAGGACGGCCTCAGGCAGGCCCTCCGCGAGACCGGCGGAACGCTCTCTGCCGCCTCGGAGATGGCGGAGAAGTACCGCCCCGGCATGCCCGTCGCGGGGAAAGGCGACATCAGATCATTCCGCCTCACCGAGGAGCGGCGCAGCCAGAAGAGGGTGAAGGTCACCATGCGCGTCTTCCTCACGCCCCACAAGGCAGGCTGCCGGAGGGGCACCTACGCGAAGTCAATAGTCACCGCGAAGTTCAGCTACGGCGGGGAGGACGTGCTGCAGGCGACGGCCGGGCAGCTTGACGGCCTCAATACCGTCATCACCGAGCGCCTCACCGAGAAGCTCGGCGAGGACCGGACCTACCTTGCCGCCCTCCCCTGGGTTGACGCGGACCTGGGTCTCGGCAGCACCGCGGTCACGAGGGACAATATAAGGACAGGCGTCAGGGACCGGGGCGCCGAGGTGAGGTACCTCGCCGAGCAGAGCGACAGTCAGTATGTCGCGGCTGCCGTGATAGAGGATCTCTCGCTTCTCCCGCCGGAGGGGAACTTCATCACGAAAAACTTCAATGATCCGGTGAGGAACTTCTCCGTGACGCTCTCGCTCTACGACGGCCTCACCGGGCAGCAGGTCCTCAGGAGACGCTACAGCGAGCAGGCCCTGTGGGAGGACAGCGGAGCGCCGCTCAGCGCCTCGAACCCCAAGTTCTGGGCGGGCGAGTACGGGCGCAAGCTGGACTCGCTCCTCGACTCGATGGCGCAGGACATCAGGCTCTACACCATGTGCCGGAGCCCCGCGGGGAGGATCGTGGCGGTTGACGGAGTGCTCTACCACATCAACCTCGGCTCCCTGAACGGCATCAGGAAAGGCGACCGCTTCGAGATCAGGCACCTCTCCGACTTCACCGGGAAGGGCGAGCTCCCCCGTAAGAGAAGCTTCCCGAGCGGGACGTTCATGAAGGCAGTGCAGGTCGAGGAGGACGGAGCAATACTCCGCGCCGAGGGACAGCCCTCGGAGAGCATACAGATCGGGGACCTCGCGATACTCCAGTAATAAGAAAAGAAAGGAAACCAGAGCAGAAGAAGAACAAAGGCCGCTTGATGCGGCCTTTTTCATTTCCTGAAATCAGAAAGACGCGGCATGCAGCCGCAGCCTCAGCAATGCGCCTGAATTACGGAAGGACATTGTCAATTCCTGCAGTCCTCTCGGCCCAGTTCTCCGGCTTGATGACCTCGACGTGGCTGCCCCACTTCTGGAGGAACCAGTACATCTCGGCCCAGCCGCCCGCCTTGAAGCTTACCGTCAGGGTTCCGTCGTTGTTCTCGCGGAGCTTCTGCCCTGCATGGAAATGGAACTCCTTGGCGCGCTTCGCGGCGAACTGATCGAACTTCCACTCGACCTCGAACGGCTCCTCATGGAAGATGCCGAAGTCGTTCTTGGTGTAGTTCTCGACGCCCTTGTCCTGAGGATTCGAGATGAAGAAGTCATCGGTCATTGCCGTCTTCGACATGCGGTCGATGCGGTAGTAGTGGGGAGCGTCCTCCTGGCCCTCGGGCTGCTGCACTCCCTCGGGATAGTGCTTGCGGGCAACGAGGTAGGCGCGCTGGTCGTTGTAGATGACGCCGACCGGCTCGAGGCGGAGCCCCTGCTCGAGGCCGTCGTCGCTCGTGCGGCGGTAGTCGGTCTCCAGGACGCGGTTGCCGCGGACGGCCTCCTCAATCGCGGTGATGACGTCATCATCGGTCTTGACCTCAGGCCCTGCGTGCTTCTTGACCGCAACTGCGTTCTTGTCGCGGGCGAGATCCTTGAAGACCTCGGTGTCGTGCGCAAGCCCGGCGAGCTTGAGCTGGGTGCAGTAGGTGCGGATCCGGCTGATGACGTTGCGCAGGCGGTTCGCGTCGCGCGAGTTGCCGTTTGCGGTGACCTGCTCGTAGACGCGGTCAAGGACCTCTAGATCCTCGCGCGAGAAGTCAACGAGCAGCGACTTCTTGAGCACCGGAACCAGAGAGAAGTACTTGAACCTGCCGCGGCGCGTCATGATGAGCGCGTCGGGGAAATACTCCCTGACGTCATCAATCCAGCGCTGCACCGAACGGAAATCCTTCTTGAACACGTCCATCAGATCGCTGAAGGATACTCCCTCAGGATGCGCCTGAAGGAAATATATGAGATCAAGGATCTCCAGCTTGCTTATTCTGTTGCGTCCTGCCATATCCCACCCCCATGGAAAACGTCCCGCCCGGCATGCTTTTATTATTGTTCGGTCAAAGTTACTGGCGGGGACGTAAATGATACAGTATACGTTTTTTTGGTATTGTTCAATTATATGATTTTGACGGAAAATGTAAACTATTTCAAGTATATAGGGCAAAAGAAAAAACCACCCCGAAGTGCGGTTCCGGGAGGTGCCCGAGGCTGTGCTGTGCTCTGCTCAGAATCTGACCGGTAAAACAAACGTCTCTGACGATATTAGGGGATGGGGTGCCCTTTCTCTCCAAAGAGGCACGTCAGAAAAACAATGAAAATGTCAGATTTGTGCTACAGGTGACAAAATCCGGCAACTGATTCCCTGGTCTTTCCTGCGGCACGGACCGGGGGCGGAGGGTGCGCCGGAGGAGGCACAGGAGAAGATTCTAATCTGCCGGCGGCCTCTTCATAAGGAATTTCTGCCGGGAAACCGTACCCGATCACGAAAAGCGTGAAAACGCGCGGCAGGTCACACGGAGGGAAGCTCTGACATGATCTTGCAGGGGCAGCCCTCCAGGTGGTCGTCGGTGACGCCTGCTGCCTGGAGGAAGGAGTAGATGATCACCGGGCCGCAGAAGACAAAGCCGCGGCGTCTGAGATCCGCGCTCACGGTGTGAGAGAGATCATCCTCCGCCGGAATCTCTGAAAGCCCCCGGGGATGGTGCACGATCCTCCTCCCTCCCGTGAAATGCCAGACATAGCTCTCAAACGTCCGGAACTCACCGCCCGAGAGGAGCCTCACGAGCGCCTCCGCGTTTTTCCGGATCGCCATGACCTTTTGCCTGTTCCTGATGATGCCCGGGTTCTGCATGGCAGCGGCGAGCTCAGCCTCAGACATCTGCAGAATCGCCTCCGGCGAGAAGCCATGGAACACCCGGCGGTACTCCTTCTCCTTCCTCAGAATCGTAAGCCAGGAGAGCCCCGCCTGCTGCCCCTCAAGGCAGAGCAGTGCGAAAAGCTCAGTGTCATCATGCACGGGGCGGCACCACCTCGTGTCGTGGTAGGAAAGAGCGAGCGGATCGCCCTTCCCCCAGGCTGCGCAGAGGCTCCGCACCTCAGCCTCATCAGGCAGCTTTTCCTGCTCTGCGTCATGCTCTCCTGACATCGGCTCTCACCCTTTAACAGCTCGCAAAATCTTTTTCCGGAAACAAAAAAGGCGGTGAGGAATGCCCACCGCCATGCGGATCATCCGAAAAAGCAGGACTTCAGCCCTGCTCCGTCAGGGATGATTAATAGTTCTCCTCGCGGAGCTCGAAGAAGCTCTGCGGATGAGCGCAGACCGGGCAGATGTCCGGAGCCTTGGTGCCGACAACAATGTGTCCGCAGTTGCGGCACTCCCAGACCTTGACCTCGCTCTTCTCGAAGACCTTCTTTGCCTCGACGTTGGAGAGCAGCTTGCGGTAGCGCTCCTCGTGGGTCTTCTCGATTGCAGCTACGCCGCGGAACTTCTCGGCGAGGACGTGGAAGCCCTCTGCGTCAGCGGTCTTGGCGAAGCCGTCATACATGTCGGTCCACTCGTAGTTCTCGCCCTCAGCGGCAGCCTTCAGGTTCTCCGCGGTAGAGCCGATTCCGCCGAGCTCCTTGAACCAGAGCTTGGCATGCTCCTTCTCGTTCTCGGCGGTCTTGAGGAAGAGGGCCGCAATCTGCTCGAAGCCTTCCTTCTTGGCCTTGGAGGCAAAATAGGTGTACTTGTTGCGGGCCTGGGACTCACCGGCGAAGGCAGCCTCAAGGTTCTTCTCGGTCTGGGTTCCCTTGTACGGGTTGCCGGTGAAGAGCTCAAGCTTGTCGCCCTTTACGTGGCAGACCGGGCACTCCGGGGTCTCGCCGTCCTTTACCTCAAAAACCTTGCCGCATACCTTGCACTTGTAAAAAGCCATCGATTAACTCCTTTTGTGGCCGGACGGGGGGTTCTCAGACAACGGGCAGATGCCCTTCCCGAGCCTCCGCATTTTCCGGAGGCACCCGAGGCGCACGCTGAACAGGAAACTCTCAAAACGGGACTGCGGGAGACCCTCCGTCGCGGCCGTATACGCCCCGGCACATCCCTGAAAATCATTATATGGGCTGCTGCCGCGGCTGCCAGCCGGTGAAAATGCAATATTTTAAAAAGCGGCCAGCAGTCACAAAAAAGGCGAGTTGTACCTTACTTTTAACTGCCGCTATACGCCGCCCGCAAGCTCCCTCGCAGGGCTGATGTGCGACACCCTGAGGGAGGGGAGCCAGGAGGAAATGACGCTCATGAGAAGGGCCGCCCCGGCGACCATGGCGACGTCCGCGGGCCTTACCTCGCTCGGGATGAAGCTGATGAAGTAGATGTCGCCGTTCAGGGCAGATCTCCCCGTGAGATGCTCGAGGAATTTCACGATGGAGGTGAGGTTAAGGGCCGCGAGCACGCCGAGGAGCGTCCCCGAGAGCGTGCCGATGAGGCCGCTGATGATGCCCTGCGTCATGAATATCCGCCTGATGAGGCCGGTACCCGCGCCCATCGACATTAAAATGGCGATGGAGCTCCGCTTGTCGTTTATCGACATCACGAGCCCGGAGACGATGTTGAAGCAGGCGACGGCTATCACCATGAAGAGCCCGATGTACATCACGGCGCGCACCAGGTTGATGTCACGGTAGAGCCTGCCCTCGCGGGACATCCAGCCCGAGATCATGACGTTCCGGTCAAGCTGCATGGCGCGGTTGTAGACAGTCCGCTCCGGATTCAGGAAATCCGCCGTCCTCACCTCGATTCCGGTGACTGCCCCGGCGGGAAGCCCGGTTAGCTCCCCGGCGTCCGCGACATTGATGAAGACGAGCGCACCGTCAAGCTCTCCGCCGATGGAGAAGGTGCCGGAGACTGTGAAGGGAAGGCTCTCCGTCGCGGGGACTCCCGACGCGTCGGATTTTCCGGACTTCCTCACGGCAAGGATGGTCACCTGATCGCCCTTCCTTACCCCAAGCTTTTCCGCGACCTTCTTCCCGAGCACCGCGGAGCGGGAGCCCGGGGTCAGGGACTCAAGGGAGCCCTCTGTCATGAACTCGCGGAGCCCCAGGGTATTCCCGGTAGTCTCAGGATCGATGCCGCGCGCCCTCACTGCCTTGAACTTGAGGCCGTTCCCGGCGATGGCGTCAGCCTCGGTGAAGGGGGAGACGCCCTTTATCCCGCTGCCGCCCGCAAGCTTTTCCATATAGACAGCAGGGTCAGTGAACATCCCGCTCTCGGCGCGCACCTCAGCCTCCGGGATAACCGAGAGGATGCGGTGGTGCAGCTCGTACTCGAAGCCGTTCATCGCGGAGAGCCCGACAATGAGCGCGATGACGCCTATGGCGATGCCGATGACAGACGATGCCGAGATAAATGATACGAATCCCGAAGTGCTTCTCCCCCTCGAGAAGCGGAGCCCCACGCAGACGGAAAGCGGCCTGAACATCAGAGCGACTCCTCCGCAACTTTCCCGTCGCGGATGGTGATTGCCGAGGGAAGGCGCTTCGCGAGCTCGCGGTCATGGGTCACGACGACGAAGGCCATGCCGAGCGACTCATGCAGCTCCTCGATGAGATCCATCACGGAGCCCGCGGCGCGGAAGTCCAGGTTCCCGGTCGGCTCGTCCGCGAGCACCAGTTCCGGCGAGTTGACGAGGGCTCGGGCTATCGCGGTACGCTGCCGCTCGCCTCCGGAGAGCTCCGAGGGTCGGTGGTCCATGCGGTCCTTAAGGCCCACCCGCTCAAGCATGGCCGCGGCCCGCTCCCTGGCCTCTGCCATGGGAGTCCCGCTGATGATCTCCGGCATCATGACGTTCTCGAGCGCGGTGAACTCGCGGAGGAGATGGTGGAACTGGTAGACGAAGCCGAGCTTCCTGTTGCGGAACTCCGCCTGCCTCGACTCGCCCCAGGAGCTCACCTTCTCCCCCTCGAATATCACGTCGCCCGACGTCGGCCGGTCAAGCGTGCCCATGATATGGAGGAGCGTGCTCTTCCCGGAGCCCGAGGCGCCGACCAGAGCCATGAGGGCGCCCTTCGGGATACTGAGGCTCACGCCCTTCAGGACCTCGGTCGAGAGCTTTCCCTCGCGGTAGGTCTTCCTGATGTCGGAAAGCTCCATTACAGCTGCGGCATTCATCTCACTCATATCTCAGAACCTCGGCAGGCATTACACGCGACGCCCTGTACGAAGGATAGAGCGTTGAAAGAAGGGAAAGGCAGACGGCCCCGAGCGCGGTCATAACCACCGTGCCGGCGCTCACGGACACCGGGAGGCTTCCGATCCTCACGAGCGAGGAGAGTCCCAGCGCGCGCATGATCGGGTTGATGTGGTAGGCGCAGGCCGTGCCGATGAGTGTCCCGATGAGCGCCCCGATAATCCCGGCGACGGCTCCCTCGGTCATGAAGGCGAGCATCACGTCAGAGGGCCTGAAGCCCATCGTGCGGAGGATCGCAATCTCCGTCCTCTTGTCCATCACCATCATGATGAGGGAGGAGAGGATGTTGAACGCCGCGACGAAGATGATAAGAAAGAGCATCACGGTCATCATCCGCTTCTCGGTCGAGACCGCAGAGAAGAGCTCGCCCTTCTCGGTGCGCCAGTCGCTGACTTTGTATCCCGCGGGGAGCTCCGGAGAAAACTCTGAGACGTCGAAGGGATCCTTAAGCCAGACCCGGTAGCCGGAGAACGATCCCGCGGGAAGGCGCATCAGCCGTCCGGCGTCAGACATACGCACAATCGCGGTAGAGCCGTCGACGTTCGAGCCGATCTGGAAAGTGCAGATTACGGAAAAGAGCCTTGATGAGGGAACGAGACCCGCCATGGTGTACCTCGCGCCCTCCGGGGAGATGATCCTCACCCTGTCGCCCGGGTACACACCGAGCGAGCGCGCAAGGGACGCGCCGAGGATGACGCCCCAGGGCGTGTCCTTCCAGTCCGCAAGGCAGCCGGGCTCATACCTGGTGAGATAGCGGTACAGCAGATCCTTTTTGGGATAGGTCTCCGGATCAATCCCCGAGAGCTCCGCGCCCGTGACGCCGCCCGCCCCGGCTATGACCGCCTCGCCCCTGGTGTAGGGCGCTGCGGCGCGGACCAGCGGATAGGAGGAAACCGCCCTGAGGAGGCCGGGATCTTCCTTCACGGGGCCTGACGCGCTTTCTATCACTGCATGCGGCACAACGGAGAGCACGCTGTTCTTGAGGCGGTTCTCAAGCCCGCCCATGACCGAGGTCACGATGATGAGCGCCGCGACGCCGAGCATGATGCCTATCGCGGAGAAGAGCGAGACGAAGGAGGCGAAGCGGTTGGCGCCGAACGCGCCCGCGTAGCGGAGCCCGATCTGAACGGAGAGCCGTATTCTTGACAGCCTTGAATTTTCCATAGAACCTGAGGCACAGGACTGAAGCCCCTTCCTGCCCTGCCCGTCTCCTTGAATCACGCAGCAAAAACAGCCACATTATAAAGCACAATTATTCAAACGGAATGCAGAGTGCCATTATATCGCAGGAGCTCAAATTTTAACCTGTCATGAATCACGCCAGGTTCGCATATGATACGTCATAGTATATCATGTACTATATTATATATCACATATTATGATATGCTGACATTCCGCGATCATGCTTTTACAGATTTATCCGGATATGTTCACAAAATCTGTGGACAGATTTCACCGCTCAATTATTTTTTCGGGGTTTGCGGAAATACGGAAAGGCTTATACTCCGAAAAGGCGGCAGAAACTGCTGTTTTTCCGGATACAGAAAAAACTATTTAAATCAACGAGGTGCAGAGAAAAATACGCTCATGCCGCAGAAGTCTTTGCGCAGGCCGATCTGTGAAAGGCCGGGTATTTCAGTGCAGGAGATCAGGCAGAAACAGGATTTTTCCACAGGAATGATGACAATTGTTGACAGTTTTGTGAAAGCTTTGGGGAAGACGGGAGGCAAAGTGCAGCCGGGCGGGGTCCTGACATCGATGTAATGTTAATTATTACAACAAAGAAGCACCCTGCAAACAAAAAAGCCGGAACAGCGTTTTTAAGCACTGTTCCGGCCGTGAAATGGTATCCCCACCAGGACTCGAACCTGGAATTGATCCTTAGGAGGGATCCGTTATATCCTGTTTAACTATGAGGACAAAACTTGCGGCGGCCTGGCGCGAGTGAATTATTCCCGCGGAACCGCCTGATGCGCATCATTATAATACTTTACAGTACCTTTGGCAATATTTCTCAGTTATTTTACGGTGACTTTCGCGAATCTCCGCTTTCCGACCTGCCAGACATCGCTGCTTCCGGCCGGTATCTCAAGCTTCGGATCGGATACAGCCTCGCCGCCGCGCTTTACCGCGCCCTGCTTAATCATGCGCATCGCCTCGGAGGTTGACGCTACAAGGCCAGCCTCCTTGAGGAGGGTTCCGACCATGATCTTCCCGTCCTGTGACGCGACATCCTTCTCCGGGATATCGTCAGGCATCGCTCCCTTGCTGAACCTCGCGATGAAGTTCTGCTCGGCCTGATCCGCAGCCTCCGCGCCGTGGTAGCGGGCGATGATCTCCTTCGCGAGGAGGATCTTGACGTCCCTGGGGTTCTTCTCGCCGGAGTCAACGCCGTCATGGAGGGCCTTGATCTCGGCAACAGAGCGGCGGGAGAGGAGGTCGAACCAGTTCCACATCAGCTCGTCGCTTATGGACATGACCTTCCCGAACATGTCGTCAGCCTTCTCGTCTACGCCGATGTAGTTGTGCTTTGACTTGCTCATCTTGACGACGCCGTCGAGACCGACAAGGAGCGGCATCATTATGACGCACTGCTGCTCCTGCCCCTCGTCCTTCTGCAGCTCGCGGCCCATGAGGAGGTTGAACTTCTGGTCGGTTCCGCCGAGCTCGACGTCCGCCTTCAGCTCAACTGAGTCCCAGCCCTGGAGGAGCGGGTACATGAACTCATGGATGCAGATGGACTGCCCGGCCTTGTAGCGCTTCTCGAAATCGTCCCTCTCGAGCATGCGCGCAACGGTCTGGTGGGAGGCGAGCCTCAGCATGTCAGCGGCGTTTGCCTTGCCGTGCCACTCGGAGTTGTAGACGATATGTGTCCTGTTCGGATCGAGGATCTTGAAGGCCTGCTCCGCGTAGGTCTTCGCGTTGATTTTAACCTGCTCCTCGGTGAGGGGAGGACGGGTGGTGTTCTTTCCGGAGGGATCGCCGATCTGTGCGGTGAAGTCGCCGATAAGGAGGTAGACCTCGTGGCCGAGATCCTGGAACAGGCGAAGCTTGTTCATGACGACAGTGTGCCCCAGATGGATGTCCGGCGCAGTGGGATCCATTCCCAGCTTGATCCTGAGCGGCCTGCCTTCCTTCAGCTTCTTGAGGAGGCCTTCCTCGGAAATGATCTCGTCGGTGCCGCGCTTTATCTCATTAAGCGCCTCTTCAGGTGTCATCTTCACTCCTTAATTTTTAATCCGGGACTCCTGCCCGCACGGTGTATCATTATATCAGCTAAAAAAGAGATAAAAAGGAACGCCATGAAAGAAGATCCGACGGAAACGGGAAAAAGAACGGAAGGAGGCCTCTATATCGGCCTCATGTCAGGGACGAGCCTTGACGGCATCGACGCCGCCCTGATGGAATTCACTCCCGGGGGCAAAGGCAGGTGCGTCGGAACGCTTGAATACGAGTGGGACAGGGACACCGCGGAGAGGCTAAAGGCGCTTATAGAAGGAAGGAACCGCGACTTCAGCGAGGCTCTCCTCCTCCACCGCCTTGCGGGAGAGGGCTTCGCGGGGGCCGCGCTCGCTCTTGTCAGTAAAATGAACCTTGCCCCTTCTGACATCCGCGCCATCGGCTCCCACGGGCAGACCGTGCTCCACCTTCCCGACAAGGGCGTCACGCTGCAGCTCGGGAGCGGCGCCGTAATCTCGTCGCTTACCGGCATTGACACCGTAACCGACTTCAGGATGAAGGACATGGCCCACGGCGGTCAGGGCGCTCCGCTCGTCCCCCCGTTCCATGACGCTCTCTTCAGGCGCGGGGACGGGACCGTCATCGTCCTCAACATCGGCGGCATCTCGAACGTGACCCTCCTGCGCCCAGGGGAGAAGGCGAGGGGCTGGGACACCGGCCCCGGGAACACCATGCTCGATCTCTGGTACCGGAAGTCAGGGAATGAGGGAAATTACGACAGAGGCGGTGAGTTCGCGGCAGAAGGCACGATCTCCCGGGCTCTGCTTGACGATTTCCTCAGGGAGCCATATTTCAGGAAGAAGCCCCCGAAGAGCACCGGGCGCGAGCTCTTCAACCTTTCATTTATCGAGAGGTCACTCGAAAATCTCAGGGCTGAGGGAACCGGACTGCCCTCCCCTGCCGGTACCGAGCGCACGCTCCTCCGCCTCACCGCCATCACTGTAGCAATGAGCATAAAGGGCGAGCTCCGAGAGGGGGAGCAAGCTTTAATCCTCGCCGCTGGCGGCGGGGTGCACAACGCCCTTCTTATGGCTGACCTCAGGGAGTGCCTCGAGGATCTTTCCGTAAACGCCTCGCTCGGCACCGCGGAGGACGCGGGGATTGACTCCGACTTCCTGGAGGCCGAGGCCTTCGCCTGGCTTGCCTGGTGCCGGGTTAACGGCGTGAGGCCGCAGCTCAGCTCCGTCACGGGAGCGAAAGAGGACTCGGTCCCGGGTGCCCTTTACCTCGGGCGCTAGCCGTCTCAGCCCTGCCGCCGGGGAACTCTACCTTCTCGCGAGGTTCCTGATGAGTGCGAGCCCCTCATGGTTGCCGGCTGCCTTCAGCGTCCTTATCAGGATCTGGGTGTAGATCGGGGTCGAGCGGAGCGCCCTTGCGGTCATCGTCGCGGTGAAGCAGCTCATGAGCATCGGAAGTATCAGGCCGTAATCGCCGGTCATCTCGGTGACGAGCACCAGCCCTGTCACGGGGGCCCTGACGGAAGAGGCGAAGAAGGCGCACATCCCGATTACCGCGAATGACTCCGTCGGGAATCCCTGGACTCCGAGCACGTCCCGGCAGAACACCCCGAACACCGCGCCGGTAAGAGTGCCTATCGCAAGGCTCGGCGCGAACACTCCCCCGGGGATCCCCGAGCAGAAGCAGAGCAGCGTCCCGCAGAACCTCGCGAGGAGGAGGAGCGCGAGGACCATGATGCCCCTGGAGCCCGTAATGAATGACGGTATCGAGGACATGCCGCTTCCAGAGGCGTCAGGGAGGAGGAAGGTGATGCAGCCGAACGCGCCGCCCACGACGGCTGCCGCGAGCGTCTTCACGAGCACTTTCCCCTTCGAGAGCGAGCCGTAGAAGTTCTGCGTCTTCTCCACCAGGTAGTTGAATAGCGATCCGACCACTCCGGTGAATACCCCGAGGACCGCGCAGAAGATGAGGAACACCAGCGCGGGAGCCTCATAGTCAGGAACGTCAAAGACCGGATCGCTCCCGAACATCATCTGCCGCACGCAGCAGGCAGCGAGCACCGCGGCCATGACTGCCTGGATTGACGCGAAGGAGAAGCGGAACTGCGCGCGGAGCTCCTCATAGACAAAGAGGATCCCGGCAAGAGGCGCGTTGAAGGCGGAGGTGAGGCCCGCCGCGGCGCCCGCGGCGACCAGTGCGTGGCGCCTGAACTGGCGGCTGGTCCCGCGGGAGAGGTCCGCGAACATCGCTCCCGCCGCGCCTCCGAGCTGTATCGAGGGGCCCTCGCGCCCCAGGATCATGCCGGAGCCGAGCGAGAGGAGCCCGGTGAAGAACTTAACGGGAAGAACCCGCTTCCAGCGCACCGGACGGAGCGAGAGGAGCGCGCCCTCAATCTCAGGTATCCCCGAGCCGCCTGCCTCGGGGGCGATGCGCGCGGTAATGTACATCGCGGTGCCGGCGAGAATGAAGCTGAGGGAGAACGCGGCGAGCCAGAAGAGCGCGCCGTGGCCGAGCTCCGGAAGGAATCTGACGCGCAGCGAGATGATTACGTCAGGAATGTACTCGAAGAGCGAGCAGACCGTGCCGGTGAAGATCCCGAGGCCGAGCGAGATGACGATGAGGCCGATGGTCTCGGTCCTCCTGAAATCCTGCGCGAGGAGCCTCTGGTAGGAGCGGAAGCGCCTGAGCGCCGACACCGGGAGGCTCTCCTTCCTTCTCTCAGCTCCCCTGTCAGTTCCGGATGAGGGATCACCCTCTGTCTTAAGCCCGCTCACGTCCCACCTGCCGCTTACTCAAAGACATCAAGGACAGACGGCGCCGAGCAGTCCTCGATCTCGCCCTCCAGGCCCTCGCGGACAGGGAGCGTGACGGCTGCGCCGGGGCAGCTCTCCGCAAGCGCATGCCCGTCCGAGTTGAACCTCACGTCCCTGATGCCTTCAGGAGGGTTGAGCCTGAGGGAGGTGACGCCTCTCTTCCTGAGATATGACTCGTAAATCCTGAGCGCTCCGGTACCGCCCGTGAATCCGGTCGGCTTGTTGTCATCGCGACCTACCCAGACCACGGCTGCCTCGTTGTCATCAAAGCCCGCGAACCAGGAGTCGCGGGTCGAGTCGGTCGTTCCGGTCTTCGCCGCGATGGTCTTCCCGGGGAACGAGGCGCCGAGCCGGCGGCCGGTTCCCTCCGCGACAACCCTGGTCATGGCCCAGACCGTCGAGTAGGAGTCAGCCGGATCGAGGACCTCGGTCACCTTAGCCTCCGGATCGTCCTCCCTCTGGTAGAGGATGTCGCCGTCGCTCGAGGTGACGGCACGGATAACGCCAAGAGGCTGGTAGCGGCCGAGGTTCGCGATGGTGACGAACATCTGGCTCACCTCGAGGGGCGTGAGCTCGATGGTGCCGAGCACGATGGAGTACTGGTGATCATCGATGGCGCTCACCTTCTGCTCCGGAACGCCGAGGCGGAGCAGCGTGTTCTTCACGTTCCTCACCCCGGTCGCGTAGCACACCGCGGCCGCCGGGACATTGAGGGACTTCGCGAAGGCGCGGAAGAGGAACACCGGCCCGTGGTACTTCTTGTCGAAGTTCTTCGGCGTCCAGTCGGGCTGCCCGGGGTGCGAGAAGGTCCTCGCCGTGTCGTTTATCACGGTGCCGAGGTTGAAGCCGTGCGAGAAGCTCGTGAGGTAGACCGCGGGCTTCATGAGCGACCCGATCTGGCGGCTCTGGTCGAGGGCGCGGTTGAAGAGCCCCGAGGTGTTGACCTGGCTGCTTCCGACAACCGCTACGACCTCGCCCCTCTTCCAGTCCGTGACGACAGCCGCGGTCTCGATGGGCTGCTTCTTCAGCCACGGATCCGAGGTCTCCTGCACTGCCTCCTCAAGCGCGTTCTGCGAGAGCGGATCAAGGCTCGTGAAGATCCTGACGCCCGAGGACTTCAGCACGTCATCGCCGAGCTTCGCGGCGACCTCGCGGTTCACGTACTCCATGAACGCCGGCGTCTTCTTGAAGGTGCGGCTCGAGGAGCGGGGAATGACCTTGAGGTCGAGGCTCGTGAGCATCTCGTAGTCGCTACGTCCCAGGGCGAACCTGTCCGCGTTCTCCTGCATGCAGGAGGCCCAGGCATCGTCCTTAAGGCTGCTGCAGTCCCTGAAATCCGTGACCGAGACGCTCTCCTTGTTGTCGCAGTCCTTGCAGAGGACCTTCAGCACCACGTCGCGCCGCTCCTTCGCCTTGTCGTTGTGCCTCCACGGATCATAAAGGGAGGGCGCCTTCACGAGCCCCGCGAGGAAGGCAAGCTGCGCCTGGTTGAGCTCCTTGAGGGGACGTCCGAAATAGAACTGCGAGGCGAGCGCGTAGCCGTAAATCCCGCCGGTGCGGCTCTGCCCCATGTAAATCTCGTTCATGTAGAACTCGAGGATCTGCTTCTTGGAGTAGCGGGCATCAATGATTACTGCCATAACCGCCTCCTTGAGCTTGCGCGACAGGGTCTTCTCGTTCGAGAGGAAGTAGTTCTTCACGAACTGCTGGGTGAGCGTGCTCGCTCCCTGCTTCCTGCCGCCCTGGACAATGTCGACGAAGAGCGCGCGGAGTATCGCGCTGATGTCAATGCCGCCGTGGGAGAAGAAGTCGCGGTCCTCGACGTTCACGAGCGTGTAGATGAGCTCCTCCGGGACATCATCTATGGAGATCTTCATGCGGTCTTCCATCCCCTTCCCGGTGATGCGGTCAAGCAGCACCGGCTCCATGAGGGCCGAGACCAGGTTGCGGCACTTGTCCTCCTGGCACTCGCGGAGAGCCGAGAGCCTCCCGTCCCTGAAGGTAAGGAGGAAATGCCGCTCGGGCTCCGGGCCGTTGTAGAAGTCGAAGTTCCTGCGGAAAATGAGGATATTGACGGAATTGCCCTGCTTCCTGATGGCGTACTGCCCGGGCTGCGTCATGGTCGTGCCGGCTTTCCTGTAATGGAGGAGCTTCAGCTCGCGCTCCATCTGCTCGGGGGTGATGCGCTCGTTGAGGGAGAGCTCCAGGGGCCTCGCGTAGACGAGCGCCGGAAGGTGCCACCTGCCGCGCGATGAGTCGAGCGCCGCCCTGATCTCGCGGTCGAGGAAATAGCCCCATATGGTGAGGGCTATGGCGCAGGCGAGGAAGCAGAGGAAGCAGAGCTTGAAGAGGAAACGGAGGACAGGATGCCTTCTCGGCACCAGATCATCCCCGTACTGGCTGCTGTCCACACCGCGATCAAGCTCGTCGAAATTGTCCTTGTTTCTCTTCACTTCCCTATCCCGCCACAGGTCAAATCACGCGTGAGACGCTCTCACAGCCTTTCTTATTATAACTCAGAGAATGAGCATAGCCGTTCTGTGACGGATATCTGAAATCAGCGGCCCATCGGAACCGCACAGGCGGAGTAAGTCCGGCGCTTGATGAATCCGCTTAACACGCTTAAACTTGCCGGAGATCACAGATTTTCAGGAGAACGGAAATGACCAGAGCGGTAGTACTCACAAGCGGCGGGCTTGACTCGTCGACCTGCCTCGCGATGGCAGTTGAGAAATACGGGGCAGCGGAGACCGAGGCCCTCAACATCCTCTACGGGCAGAAGAATGACCGGGAGCTCGCCTCGGCGAAGAAGATAGCGGAATATTACGGAGTGCGCTACACGCTCCTCGATCTCAGGCAGATTTTCAGCTTCTCGAACTCGAGCATGCTCCGGGGCTCCACCGAGGAGATCCCGGAGGAGAGCTACGCCGATCAGCTTAAGAAGCTCGGCGGCGAGGGCACGGTCTCGACCTATGTTCCCTTCAGGAACGGCACCATGCTCTCATCGGCGGCGAGCTTCGCCCTCTCGAGGGGAGCGGAGGCCGTGATGTACGGCGCGCACGCCGATGACGCCGCGGGACGCGCCTACCCTGACTGCACCCCGGAGTTCGCGGAGTACATGGGGAAGGCTATCTGGGAGGGCTCGGGAAGGGTCCTCCGCCTCGAGGCCCCCTTCATCAATATGACAAAGGCGGACATCGTGAGGAAGGGCCTGGAGCTCCATGTCCCCTATGAGCTCACCTGGTCATGCTACGAGGGGAGGGAGAAGGCCTGCGGCGTCTGCGGAACCTGCCGCGACCGCCTTAAGGCCTTCAGGCTCAACGGCGCAGAGGATCCGATTGAGTACGAGCGATTCCCGGAGGATCTCTGACCCCATCCCGCCGGGGGCGCGGCACTCCGGTGCACCGCGCCTCATTTCCGTGCTGTTTTTGTCCGAATTGTTACAGTGATTAAAAAATCGCGTATTTTGTCTGTAAAATGCATTGTAAGAATCAGCCAATGCTGATATAACGGAAGATTGTTCAGAAGGAACTCCGGCAGAAGAATCGGAGTCTAAAGGAGAAAGCGATGACAGACACATCGAAATTAAGCGCACTTTCCATTGCGGGAGTAGAGCCGTACCAGGAAAAGCCCGGCGAGGAGTACATGAACCCGAACCAGAAGGAGCATTTCCGCAAGATCCTCACCCTCTGGAGAGAGCATCTCACCGGCGACGTGAGAGAGACCGTCGGACACCTCAAGGACGAGTCGGCCAACTTCCCCGATCCCCTTGACCGCGCGAGCCACGAGGAGGAGTTCTCCCTTGAGCTCAGGGCACGTGACAGAGAGCGCAAGCTGATGAAGAAGATCGACAAGACCCTCGCGAAGCTTGACACCGACGACTTCGGCTACTGCGACCACTGCGGCAGCCCCATCGGCCTCAGGAGACTTGAGGCAAGGCCGACCGCCGACCTCTGCGTTGACTGCAAGAACCTCGCGGAGCTCGAGGAGAAGCAGAATTACGAGTAAGCGGTGACAATCTTCCGCTTTTCTTGCAGACTGCCGGAGGCGTTGCCCCCGGCTTTTTCATGTCATTTTCCCGCCAAAAACGCCTTTCCCTCCGCATTCTGTAAAAAATATCTCTCATGCGCTAAAATAGCGGGTGTTTTTTATATTTTTGTGATCAATTAGTAAGTTCAGGCCGGAGGATGGCTATTTTAAAATCTATACTGAATCTCCTGAAGCTGCACCGCCGGAGCGGAAAAGCGTCCGGGACAGGAGAAACCAGGGCTGTAATCATACCGCGCGAGAAAAACCCGATAAGAAAAAGCGACATAAGCCAGAATGCGGTAAGAGTCCTGAGGGTGCTCAATGACGCCGGGTACGAGGCCTACCTCGTCGGAGGCGGGATCCGCGATCTTATCCTCGGGCGCCACCCGAAGGATTTCGACGTGACGACGAACGCCACGCCCGAGCAGGTCAAGAGGCTCTTCCGCAACTGCCGCATCATCGGCAGGCGCTTCAAGATTGTCCACGTCGTCTTCGCCGAGGAGATCATCGAGGTCGCCACGTTCCGCGGCAGAGGCGGCGATGAGGACGAGGAGAAGGGGAAGCGCGCCGAGAGGAACGGGATGCTGGTCCGCGACAACCTCTACGGCACCCTCGAGGAGGACGCCGACCGTCGTGACTTCACCATCAACAGCGTCTACTGGTCGGCAAAGGACGGCTCTCTCAGGGACTTCCACAACGGCCTCCGCGACATGCGCGAGGGACGCATTGACATCATCGGCGATCCGGACAGAAGGTACCATGAGGATCCGGTGAGGATGCTCCGCGCTGTGCGCTTTGCGGCGAAGCTCGGCATGACCATCACCGAGAGGACCGACGAGCCCATCTACGCGCTCTCCCATCTGCTAGATGAGATCGCCCCAGCGAGGCTCTTCGAGGAGGTCCTCAAGCTCTTTGTCTACGGACATGCCGTAAGGAGCCTTGAGGAGCTCAGGAAGCACCATCTCTTCAAGGAGCTCTTCCCCGCAGTTGACGCGCTCCTCGACGGGCCGGACGGCGGGAACTATGAGAAGTTCCTGAACGAGGTCTGCGCCTCGACCGACAAACGCATCCAGGGCGGGAAGCCCGTCACCGCGACCTTCATGTACGCCTCGCTCATGTGGCCCGCCTTCATCGCGGAGTTCAACCGCCTCCGGAAGGCCGCCCGCGGCTCACAGAAAGGCAAGAGCCCCGCGGAGTGCGCCGAGGACGCCATGAACACCGCGATCGGCGAGCAGTGCCGCCATACGGCGATTCCGCGCGTCATCACGACCGAAATAAGGGAGCTCTGGACGCTCGAGTTCGAGCTCCTCAGGATGGACCGCGAGAAGGCGGCGAAGATCATCACCATGAGGCGCTTCAGGAGCGCGCTTGACTTCATGCTCTACCGCGGCAGGCTCGACGAGCGGCTGATGAAGGTCTACAACTGGTGGAACGACTTCTACGAGAGCCACCTTGACCTCATCCCGCAGAGACAGCCGAGGCGCGGCCCGGACGGCGGCAGAAGGGGCGGAAGGCGCCCGAGAAGCGGCGTGAAGAGAATATTCGGCGGGAAACAGGGTAACTAGCCCCGGAAGCTGCCGCAGGACCCGTGCCTGCGGCAGAATTTTATGAGGAGAGGAAAGTGACAGAGGCCTTTATCGCTCTCGGTTCAAACCTCGGGAACAGGGAGGATGAGATCATCCGCGCCATACGGGAGATCAACTCCCTAAGAGGAACCCGCGTCACCGGCATCTCCCGCTTCTACAGCAACCCGCCGATGGGCCCCCAGGACCAGCCCGACTACCTCAACGGCGCGGTGAGGGCTGAGACCTCGCTTGATGCGCTCCAGCTCCTCGACCTCCTGCAGGGCATCGAAAAGTGGCACGGCCGCATCAAGACCCGCCGCTGGGGCGAGAGGTGCATCGACCTCGACATCGCCCTCTTCGGAAATGCCGTGATCAATGAGGAGCGGCTCACCGTGCCCCACCTCGGGATTGAGCAGAGGGACTTCGTCCTCCGGCCGCTCCTAGACATCGATCCCGATCTCCGCCTCCCCTCGGGGGAGAAGGTCTCGGATCTTTTGTCTGAGCTTGACCAGAGTTCCCTTACAGAAGTTGAATTTCCTCAGTTTTCACTGGAGTAGAAAATGTCAAAGTTTACTGTATCAAAGCTTGCCGCCCTCAAGGAGAAGGGAGAGAAGTTCGGCACCATAACCGCCTACGACGCGACCTTCGCTAAGCTCTTTGACGAGTGCGGCGTGCCCGCCCTCCTCATCGGCGACTCACTCGGCATGGTTGTGCAGGGACACAACAGCACCGTCCCCGTAACTATTGAGGAGATGGTCTACCATACCAAATGCGTCGCAAGGGGCGCCACCACAACCTCCCTCATCATCGCGGACATGCCCTTCTGCACCTACGCGACCCCGGAGATGGCCCTTAAGAACGCCGCCCTACTCATGCAGGCAGGCGCGGGCTGCGTCAAGTTCGAGGGAGGCGAGTGGCTCTGCGACACCGTAAGGCTCCTAACCGAGAACGGAATCCCGGTCTGCGCCCACCTCGGGCTCACCCCGCAGTCCTTCAACGTCTTCGGCGGCTACAAGATCCAGGGAAGGACCGAGGACAAGGCGAAGTACATCACCGACAGCACCCTTGCCCTTGAGGAGGCCGGAGCCGGCATGGAGGTCATCGAGTGCGTTCCCGCGCAGCTCGCTGCCGACATCTCGAAGAAGACCAGGATGCCAATCATCGGCATCGGCGCCGGAAACGGCACCGACGGGCAGATCCTCGTCATGCATGACGCCTTCGGCTTCTTCGGCAGGCCCCCCAAGTTCGCGAGGAACTTCCTCAAGGAGTGCGGCACCGGCGACGTGCGCGACGCGGTGAGGCTCTACCTCGACGAGGTCAGAAACGGCACCTTCCCGTCACAGGCGGAGAGCTTTGAGTAAAATAGCGCTGTGCCCCGGCATGTCACGGGGCCATTGAGGATAAAGGTTTCAGGGCTGTCTCATAACGGGAGCGGCCCTTTTTCTGAGGAGACGCCGGCCAGAAGCCGCGCGGAGCAGATATGATAATAGCAAGGGATATTGAGACGGTAAGAAAGACCGTACGTCAGTATCATGAGAAGAACGAGTCGATTGCCATCGTCACCACCATGGGCAATCTCCACACCGGCCACATCACCCTGGTGAAGGAGGCCGAGAAGCTCGCTGACCACACTGTGGCAACCGTGTTCGTCAACCCGCTGCAGTTCAACAACAAGAACGACCTCAAGACCTACCCGAGAACCCCTGAGGCGGATCTCAAAAAGCTTGAGGACGCCGGCGTCGACATGGTCTTCATGCCCACCCCGGAGATCATGTACCCCGAGGGGATGGACGTTCAGACCACCGTCAATGTCCCGCACCTCTCCGAGATCCTCGAGGGCGCGATGAGGCCCGGCCACTTCCGCGGCGTCGCCACCGTCGTCCTGAAGCTCTTCAACATCGTCACCCCGGACTACTGCATGTTCGGACAGAAGGACTACCAGCAGGTGGCGCTCCTCAAGAAGATGATCCGCGATCTCTCCGTTCCCGTCGAGATGCACGTCGTCCCGACCGTGAGGATGGAAAGCGGCCTTGCCTTCTCCTCAAGGAACGGACTCCTCACTGAGGACGAGCTCAAGATTGCCCCGCACCTCTATGAGACCATCAGCGCCATGAAGAAGGAGATCGAGGGCGGAAGGCGCGATTTCGCTGCGCTTATAAAGGAAGGCACAGAGAAGCTCAACTCCTTCGGCTTCAAGACTGACGCCATCGACATCGTGAACGCCGACACCCTTGAGGCTCCGGACACTTCAGCAAAGAAGCTCGTCATCCTCGCCGAGGCCTATCTCGGAAAGCCCCGCCTCATCGACAACATCGAGGTCAATATCTGATCTGACTGAGGCAGTGCATATGAAACCGGGCTCTGGCCCGGTTTTTTTGTGCCTGAACAGAGGACTGCTGCCGGTGAATCCGGCTCAGCGCACCTGCGGGAAGACAGCCGCCTGATCAGCTCTGCGGCTGAGGTCCGAACCGGTTGTCCCCCGCGTTGCCTTTCCTGAGTCCGAGCGCGAGGAAGAGTGCCACAAGTGCTCCGAGCCAGGTCCAGAGCACGATGTTTTCACCTCCGTATTTCGAGAAGAGCGGGATCAGAAAGACAAGGAGCCACCAGCCGGACACATTGTAATCGTGCAGGCGCCTTGCGGCGACGGCTGCAAAGGATACCGTACCGGCGATAAAGCAGACCGCAAGCCAGCAGAGGAACATGATTCCTGCGGCATCCTGCAGAAACTTGTCCGCGGCCGCCAGCACCATCAGCAGCAAAAGGCTTAGAGGCACCCAGAAAAAGAGCAGGATCAGAGTCCTGATCCACCACTCCTGCCTTGCCATCCGGCCCCTGAACGAAAACCAGTCCGAGAGCGGGAACGGCCGCTGCGGCCTGTTTCCTGTCGCACCATGGGTTTCGCCGGCGGCGCCTTCCGGAGCCGCTCTGCCGCCCTGCGCGGACGCATCACCGGCAGCTGCGCCGCATGACGGGCAGAACCTGCTGTTTTCCGGCAGCTCGCTGCCGCATTTGCTGCAGTACATATTCTCTCCTGTGCTGAGCCTTACTCTAAGGCGGCTTATTTCACGCGCATAGTACAACAGGGAAACATGACTGTTCAAATTTTAATCGGCAAAATTCAGGCGCGTGCCAGAGGCCTATTCCTCCCGCTTCATCCACTTCACGCGGCCCGCAACCTCCCTCTCCTGCTCAGGATCGAGGAACTGCGAGGTGAACTCCGACTGGTCGCCCTTCGCCTCATAGACGCCCTGCTCGCCGTCAGGGCCGCTCACCCTGATGCCGCCGAGGTAGCTGTTCTGGTAGATGAGCGGGCAGAGGACGGTGACGCTCCTCTCCTCGTCAGGCTTCCAGAACGGGATGAGCTGATACTCGTACTTTTTTACCTTCGGGAGGTTGAGGTACTCGATGATGACCGCGAGCGAGTCGTGGCCGAACACATTGGTGTAGGTCCTCTTCCCGATGTCGCGGTCGATGATGATGAGCGGGACGCGGTTCAGATCATCCCCGTACCGGCCGACCTCTCCGGGCTCGAAGCCCCTGATGGGCGGATGGTGGTCGCCTGCGATGACAAGCGTCCCCTTCTCGAAGAAGCCGCTCTTCTCCAGCCTCCTCACGAACGCCCCGACCTCCCGGTCCGTATACGGGAGGACCTCCCGGTAGCCGCTCTTCCCGGTCTCGGGGTTCTGGTACGGGACATGGGTGGAGGTCGTGAGGATGAAGGTGAGATGGGGCTTCCCCTCCAGGTCAAACTCCCTGATGAGGTCCGAGGCGTGGTTGAGGAGCACCCTGTCCGGCACGGAGTTGAAGACAAAGCGCTTGATGCCGTCGTAGGCCGGATCATGCGTGTCGTAGAGGCGCTCGAAGCCGCTGTTGCGGTAAATCGCGACCCTGCCGCCGAAGTCCTCCGACGAGTAGATGGCGGAGGTCCGGTACCCCGCGGCCTTCATGACCTTGGGGAGCGCCTCGCCGTACTCGAATTTAAGATCACGGGACTTCCTGTCAATCTCGGAGAAGAGGAGCTTTCCGGTCATAATCGAGTAGGTCGCGGGAGCGGTCTCCATGCCGGTCGAGTGGTAGTTGAGGAATGAGGCGTTCTCCCGCGCGAGGCGGTCAATCTCCGGCATATAGCCCTTGAGGCCGCTGAAATGCTCCGAGTAGACGTCGGCCAGGGACTCCACGAGGAGGATGACCACGTTCTTCCGCCGGTTGAGGCCTTCTATGATCTCCGACTCCGGCTTCCAGTCATACTCGGGGAAGGCGCTGGTGTAGGTGAGCTTCCCGGACCGGAGGGAGTCCGACTGTATGTCGAAGATGTCTTTCCGGAGCTCGAAGTCGCTTCCCGTATAGAACCCCTCGTAGACCTTGAGGAAGGGGATGCTGTTGAGGAGCACGGCGAGGATGAGGTAGTTCCTGAGCGAGCGGTCCTCGCGGAGCCTGATTGAGAAGAGCATGATGATCCAGTCCGCGAGCATCACGAGTGCCATCCAGGAGGCGTGCGAGCTCCGGAAGAACGCCGCGGTGATGGAGAGGAAGGTCGAGCCGTCCGCCCCGCTGTGGCTCAGCATGGTCCTGAAATCCGGCCTCACGCCGAAGTTCTGGAACACTCCCCAGTCCACGGTAATGTAGATGATGACGAGGAGCAGGATCTCGAGGAAGGTCCCCGAGCGGATGAAGCCGTGGCTGAAGGAGAGCTCCGCGAGGAGGAACATGAAGAGGATGAGGCTGATGTTCCGGAGCGTGACGTCCGGGAGGAGCTGCAGGTAGCTCCGGTAGAAAACCACGTTGCCGGACTCGACGTTCATGCATATTTCGCCCGTGATGTAGGCGGAGATCATGATGAGCACCAGGAGGAAGCGGAGGACCGGGGTGAACCTCATGAGCCTGAAGAGGATGAAGAGGAATCCCAGGATCACGAGCACGGCATGCACTGCCGGCAGGGTATTGCGGAGAGAGTCACGGAAGCCGCCCGAGTCGATGATGATCCTGCCCTCATTGTCCGAGGAGCAGGAGAGCTCCCCCTCCGCGGTGAGGACTCCGTCATTCACCGCGCAGCTGCCGGCCTTTGAGGAAATCCTGAAGCCTCCCGCGGAGCCGGATTCCGAGGCGGCTGAGAACCTCACGTCAGGGAACCTCGCCGGAACCCGGATCACGGTCTTCCCCTCGCTGGAGAAACCGGCGCTGCCTGCCGCATAGCGGAAATCAGGCGAGTCCGAGACCTCGGCGGTGAAGCGCGCCGGCATGCCGCCTGCGGCTGACACGGAAAACTCATTGAACCTGAAGAGCTGCACTCCGGTGAGGATGACGGCAAGGAGCAGGCAGAAGGAGAGCCAGGCGAGAGTGAGCCTCCTCACGACGGCTCCTGCCCCGGCGGTTCTTTTCCGGACTGCGGCCCGCCTCCGGCGCGCCGCGGCGCCGAGGACCGAGACGAGGAGGATCGCGGAGAGGAAGATGACCGCGGCCATCACCGCGCTCGTGTACCTTATGGCGGTCGCGCGCACTCCCGCGACCGTGAACTCCCCTCCGATCTCGAAGCCCGCCGTATCGGACTCAATCTCGAAAAGCGCGAGGCCTGCGGCGCTGTCAGGCGTTATACTGATGCCCTTGATGTTCCTGAATGCCGAAATGTCCTGCCCGTCGAAGACTTTATTGTCCTGCAGCAGCACCGAGCGGATCTGGAGCTGCTCGCCCTTTCTCCCCGGGATCTCGACCCTCACTCCGCGGTAGCTGCCGGGACGCGCGGGAACGGACAGGTTCATGAAGGAGAAAATCCCCGGGTAGACCGTCCCCTGCGCGCTCTGAGGCTTGCAGGGATCGCCGCTTTCGGAGAAGACGCAGCTCACGGCGAAGGTGTACTGGCTCTTGAGCCTTACGGGCTTCCCCGCCTCAATCCTCACCGTAAACGAGGAAAGCTCCGTGCCGGAGGGGCTTGATTTGGTGGCCTCGCGGAGGATGAGGCTGAGCGATGCCGTGACGAGAATAAAGACGAAGGCGAAGATCAGCGTGCCGCTGCCGGCTCTGGGAGGTTTCATCATGGCGGGAAAATCCATCCTTTTTCAAGGCACGCTGGCCTCCGCCGCGGGGCGCCGGAGGATCCGTGAGGGCGCCGTGCGCATGCCGTGAGGCATGCCGTCAGGAACCCACCCTCAGGTGTGGATAGTACCACTTATCGCGGGGCGGAAAAAGACGGGAGCCCGCCTCTATGGAGATTCCGGGATCTACTCCTCGCGCTTCATCCACTTCACGCGGCCCGCGACCTCCCGCTCAAGATCCGGCGAGAGGAAGCGCGAGGCGAACTCCGAGCGGTCGCCCTTCGCCTCATAGACGCCCTGCTCGCCATTGGGGCCGCTTACCCTGATGCCGCCCAGGTAGCTGTTCTGGAAGATCATCGGGCAGAGGACCGTAACGCTCCGTCTCTCCTCCTCCTTCCTCATGGGGATGAGCTGATAGCCGTACTTTCTGACTCTGGGCAGGTTCAGGTACTCTACTATCGCCCTGAGGGAGTCATGCCCGAACACGTTCATGAACCTCCGCTTCCCGATGTCACGGTCTATGATGATGAGCGGAACGCGGTTCAAGTCCTCACCGTATCTCGCGACCTCACCGGGCTCAAAGCCGCGGATCGGAGGATGGTGGTCACCTGTTATGACGAGCGTGCCGTTTGCAAAGAAGCCGCTTTCCTCAAGACGCCTTACGAACAGGCTGATTTCACGGTCAACATATGGCATGACCTCACAATAGCCGGTCTTTCCGGTCTCGGGATTGAGGAAGGGTGAGTGGCTCGATGATGTCATGATCAGGGTGAGGAACGGCTTTCCTCCATTCTGAGACTCCCTGATAAGCTCTGACGCATGGCGCAGGAGAATTCCGTCAGCAACCGACCTGAAGTGGTAGCGCTTCACCCCTTTCCAGGCAGGATCGGAGTTCCCGTGAAAATGCCCGAAGCCGCTCTTTTTATAGACGTCATCTAGCCCGCCGAAATTCTCCGAGGAGTAGATCACCGACGTTGCATAGCCTGCCTTTGCCATGACTCTGGGCAGCGCATCGCCGTACTCAAACCGGGGATCCGGTTCGTCACGGTCAAGGTCGGAGAACATGATTTTCCCTGTGAGTACGGAGTAGGTCGCTGGAGTGGTCTCCATGCCGGTCGAGTGGTAGTTGAGGAACGAGGCATTCTCCTCCGCAAGCCGGTCAATCTCCGGCATGCAGCCATTGAGCCCGCTGAAATACTCCGAGTACACATCAGCAAGCGACTCCACGAGGAGTATGACCACATTCTTCCTCCGTCCGAGGCCCTCAATCTCCTCCTCATGAGGCTTCCAGTCCCACTCCGGGAAGGCCTCCGTATAGTAGAACCTCTCATGCCAGATGGCGCTTCCCTGGATGTCGAAGATGTCCTTCCGGAGCTGGAAGCTGCTCTCGGCGTAGAAGTTCTCGTAGACCTTGAGGAAGGGTATGCAGTTCAGGAGAACCGCGAGAAGGAGGTATTTCCGGAGGGAGCGGTCCTTCCGGAGGCGGACGGAGAAGAGCATGATGATCCAGACGGCGAGCATCACGAGGACCATCCAGGAGGCGTGCGAGGTCCTGAAGAAGGAGGCGAGGAACTCCATGAACGTCCCGCCGCCCGCGCCGGTGTGGCTCAGCATGGTCCTGATGTCGGGCCTCACGCCGAAGTTCTGGAACACTCCCCAGTCTATCGCGATGTAGACGATGACAAGGAGCAGGACCTCAAGGAAGGTCCCGGAGCGCATGAAGCCGTGGCTGAAGGAGAGCTCCGAGAGGAGGAAGATGATGAGAATGAGGCTGATGTTCCGGAGCGTCACATCGGGGAGGAGCTGCAGGTAGCTCCGGTAGAAGACCACGTTGCCCGACTCGACGTTCATGCAGAGCTCGCCCGTCACATAGGCCGCGAGCATCGCAGCAACGAGGAGCAGGCGGACGGCGGGTCCGAAGCCGAGGAGCCGCATGGCAAGGAACATCACGCCGAGCACCGCGAGCGCTGCTCCGAGCGCCGGCATGGTATCCGAAAGAGTGCTCCGGAGCCCGCCCGCGTCGATGTAGAGCCGCCCTTCCCTGTCCGCAGCGCAGGAAATGCTCCCATCCGCCCGGAGGACGCCGTCCCGGATTGCGCAGCTGCCTCCGCGCCCTGCCGCACTTATGCTACCCGAGCCTGGCTCCGCCGAGGGGAGCGAGATCCTCACCGAGGGGAACCTCGCGGGGATGCGGATCCTGGTCTCACCCGTGCTGTAAAGGCTCGTCCTTCCCACCGCGTAGCTGAAATCCGGGGAGTCCGAGACCTCGATCATGAGCCTCTCCTCACTGCCGCTCCCCGCGGATACGGAATACTCATTGAAGAGGAATAGCTGCCCTCCCGTCAGGACTGACACAAGCAGCAGGCAGAAGATAATCACGGTGAGGGTGAGCCTTCCCGCAAGCGCCAGGGCAGAGGAGCGGTGTGCCCGGGCCTTTCTCCTCCCTGCCGAGGCGGCGCCGAGGACCGAGAGGAGAAGGATGACGGCAAGGAAGATCACCGCGGCCATCACAGCACCGGTGTACTTGATCGCGGAGGCCTTCACGCCCTCAACACTGAAGGCGCAGTCAAGATCAAAGGACGCCGCGTCACTCTCAATCTGCAGCACTGCGAGCCCCGCTGCCCTGTCAGGGACCACCCTCATGCCCTTAACGTTCCTGAACGCCGACGCGTCGCGGCCGTCGAAGATTTTCCTGCCGTCAAGGATCGCGGACTTCACCTGGAGTGACCTGCCGTGCGCTCCCGCGATCTGCACCCTGACGCCGTGGTACCTCCCGGGCTTCACGTCAGAGGAGAGGCTTATGGAGGAGAAGAGCCCCGGATAGACCGCGGCGGTCGTGGTCTTCGGCATGCAGAGTGAGCCGCTCTCCGAGAATATGCAGCTCTGCGTGAAGCTGTAGTCGGCCTTAAGCTCACCCGAGTTGCTCGACTCGAGCGTCAGGGCATAGGAGGAGAGCCCGGAGTCAGAGGGGCTGTCCTTCGTTGCCTCCCTGAGGACAAGGCTCACCGCCGCCGTGAGGAGGACGAGGAATACGGCGAAGAGGAGGAGCGGGAGCGCCCGGCCCCTGCCTGATGTCATGTGAAAACCGGTCATGAGAGCATTGCCCTTTTGTCCTTTACTGTATCCCTGCCATACGGCAGCCCCTTCACTCTTTCTTCCTCAGATCGCAGATCCAGCAGACGCCCTCGGTGTTGCAGCCGCACTGCGTCTCGTAGCGGAAATGCACGGTCTCGCCCGGCGCGGCCTCCTCGAACTTCCTGACATCCTCGTACCAGTGGTTGTGGAACGGGAACGGGACATGGTACTCCGGGATCAGGACCAGGCACAGCGCCCCGGACACCGCGGCCCCCGCCGCAGCCTGGATCCTGCCCGCATGTCCCCTGAGGAGCCGCCCGATGAGGATATCGAGGGAGGATACCGCAAGGAGGCAGGTGAGCACCCGCGGGTAGACGAAGTACCTCTCGCGCTCGAACCCGTAGATGAACACGCCCTCGAAGACGGTGAGCCTCCTCAGGAAATTGTAGTAGATCGGGGGCTATTGCATAACCCCGTG
>DEHC01000018.1 GCA_002351705.1 Gammaproteobacteria bacterium UBA2810
ATTAAATCAGCGTTTCCCTAAAAACCGTCATCCTGCGGCGTCGCCCTGAACCGCTCAACGCCTGAGCCTGACTCCGCGGCTGATTCAGATGCTGTCTGCACCGCGGGGCTGTCATCCTCCTCAAGCTCCAGAAGCGGCCGGATATCCTGGTGCGGAGGTGGACACATCCTTTCCGCGAGCTCTCCCCAGCTGCTCCTGCCGGTCGCGGCCTTAAGCCCGAAATCCGCGTACTTCTTCATGCGCTCCTTGAACTTGCAGACTCCTCCCTCGTGGAGGGAAAGCTTGAGGATAAGCCCGCTCAGGCCGTTCCCGAGGAGCCCCGGCGGAGTCCTTATCACCTGATCATCCGAGACCGGGTTGAGGCTCCCGTAGCTCCAGAAGCAAGCGAGGCACAGCATGCACTCCGGAAGCTCCGGGTGGGTGTTGCCGGTGTCGAGGCAGGCCTGGGCATTCTCGGCAGTCGGAGCGAGTATGTACCTGTAGGCAATATCAATGGCACTGCCTGCGGCTTTCTGCTTATCCTCACTGTCGTCAGGCACCACTGACTTTATGAGATCAACAGTCTCTTTTCTTGATTTCTCGATGTCAGCCTTCAGCTTGTCGGCGGCATGGAAGATCGGGCTGTTATCATAGTCGATCGGATCATCAGGAACCTTGTCTACCAGCTCCTTAATCATTTCAATTGGATCCATCCCGTACTCTTCCTTGAACACCTCAAAGGCCACATCACGGGCATCCTTGAAGTCACTGTAAATCTCAGGACCTATGGTGCTGTTGATCAGCTCATCAATATCTTTGGCCCGCTTGTTAATATCATTCATGAGCCTTTCGCATTCAGCCTCAGCATCTGGATCGTCATCCGGAACATCCATTGCCCATTCAGGCACAGTCTGCTCCCTGGGCTTTCCTATGTCGGCAATGTCACGGGGCTTCGCGGGATTGAGCTTCAGCTCCTCCCTCAAATCAACCAGGCAGCGGTACGCCCACCACACCGCGGCCCTCCGGTGCAGGGCAAACGCGAGGAACGAGCAGACATCCTTGTACCTCTCCTGTCCGTACAGGGCCTTCAGATAATCCTCACATGACGGGCTCTCAGCCGCAATGCGCCTGAGCTCTGACGAGAGCGGGTACCTGCTGTCGCGGGAGATGTCCTGAACGGTTTTGCCGCTCAGGAGCACAAGATGACGGTTAAGCCATTCAAGTTTGTCAGACATGGAATTGTCCTCAGTTCAGCTGTGTTATGGTGCTGTTGGTGGTCAGCGTTCCGAGCTTGGTGTTTATAGCCTGCGTCCTGACCTCGCTGGCCTGCGTTCCGGCCTCCGTTGCCTCGGCGCTGGTATCTGCGGTCGTCACTGCGCCGCTCTGGGCCTGGACATTGTCATGCGACATGGAGGCATCATTCTGCACTCCTGACGTGTTCCTGCTGTCAAGCGAGGTCGTGTCTGTAGTCGGCGACATCTGCTTTGTGGAAGAGAGCGTCCGCTTCTCGTAGTTGGTGACAATCAGCTTCTCGAGCAGGGACTTTGCCGCTGCAACTGCCATTTCTGTGGCAACGGCAGTCACTACCGGAGTTACCGCAGCGGCAATCCACTTTTTCTGGTCTTTGGAAAGCGACATATTCGAACCTCATTCATAATCAAAACGTTAAACTTCCACACCGATTTCGCCAGCGAAGTCCCATGCAGTGCATCATCTTTTATCTCCGAATAATTCTGTGACAAAAGCCTGTCATGAAAACAAATTATTCATACAATTTTTCATCGTTGACGTAGTCTGACTGACCAGATCCTTGACCAGTATCAGAGCTTATATCGGAACTGCGCTAGGAACCAGATTCGGAACCAGATTCGGAACCAGATTCGGAACCAGATTCGGAACCAGATTCGGAACCAGAATCCTTGTTTTCATCATCCTTGGTTTTGGCAGCTGCCCCGCCAAATGCAGTTATGGCATCATGCTCTTCTTTTGAATAGCTGTTAATATTCAAGGCGTTGACCGTCCACGAAGCGCCTGACAGAGACTGTCTGGCATTGTGGAGATTCCTCATTTTTGTCAGCATCATTCCGTAAACTATTGCCGTCAGGCTCAGTTTTATGCCAGTCGAAGATATATGGACAATATCCATAGGTGTAATTTTGTAGCAACCGCCGACATGATCCAGCTGCGTCCATGGCATGGGCGGATTGCACTTTGCCACTCCGGTTATTGATTTGTCCACGATTGCAAGAATCTTTCTGAACAGCTGAATAACGGTCGTGATCCAGTCACTGGCTTTCCTGGTCTTGATTCCAGTGTTAAGGACAGATATAACCTGGTTAGTACCCCAACTCGCGAGATCAACAAATGCAGGCAATGCATAGGCACCAATGTTCGACCACTTCTCAACTGCATTCATTTCTGCTTTCTTAGTCTTTCCGTTTTCATCCTTTGCCTCACCAAGGCTCTCTTTGTCCAGCTGATGCGCAAGAACATTCGTCAGCTCCATGGAAAACGCAGTCAAAAACCTGGCCACGTTGAATCCGGCATCCAGACGGGTGTTTGATGCCAGGCTGATGCTGTTGCCGCTGACAGTGGTAGATCCGCCATCGCAGATTACCTTGGCACCTAGTGAGTCGCCCATAACTGTACTCATGATGCTGTTCAGTCCGATGTTTACACCAGTAACTGCAACTCCTGTTGTCGAGTCCAGGGCAATGCTGCTGTCCAAAATACCGGCCGTTGTCGACCATTTCCTTGAAGAAAGGCCGATCGCGTTCTTGGCAACTGCAACAGAGTTTCCTCCGACTTTGGACAGTACCTGTATATCGCCCAACAGCTTAATGGTGCCTGCCTTCAGGGTAATATTATCCGCAGTGATGGTGATGTCATTATTGGCCTGGCCTTCGCCGGTTTTGTTTTTCTCGTTAACCCTGGTTGCCTCAATTTTTATGTCACCTTTCGCGGCAGTAATATTAATGTCACCTCCGGAGTTCACATTAAGAACGCCATGCTCATTGCCGCAGAAATCCTTAATGTGCATTTCTCCATCGCCAATGATCTTGCCTGCCAGGGTGTCAACTTCCTGATAAGCCTTGCGCAGATCATAAGATGCATCCACTGCCGCCTTTCTTAAATCCTCCTCTGACTGTTTATTTCCATCCTGAAAGACCTTTCCGGTCATGGAAGACGCAAGCGCCTCGTCTGCCTTCTGCTTGGCAGAGCGCTTGGTTATCATGTTGAAAAAAGCCTTTGTGCACTCAGATTCGTATGTATCAGTGAAATGTTTATTGATATTGTCAGCGATGTTCTTATTATCAGAAGCCGTCTTTTTCTCTTCGGCTGTAGCACTTTCTCCCGCATTCTGGGGATTAAATTTTGTATCTGTAAATTCTTTTATGGCTTCTTTTATCTTCCCCTGGATTATCCAGAATTTGACCAGCATTTTAGGTGATTTGATGCCCAGGAGCTCTATCTTTCCGAGAGGGTCATCGTTGCCTGCACCGCTGTCAGCAGTGTAGGACGGATCCTTTGCAGTCTTCTCTGCACTTGCATGATCAGCAGCGGTACGCCCAGCGCTCTCCGCTCCCCACACGACAATCTTCTTGTCAATGCTGTGGTTCATCAGGACCCTGCCGTTCACGAACATGCTGCGCTCATCAGGATCAAACCCTGCTGAAGCACTGTCCTCCGGCAGCACGCTGTGCAAAAAATACTTTGATCCGGACCGCAGGAGCAGCACCCGGTCGCCGACGGAAGGAAACGCCGGGGCGGCACTTCCGGCTGATCCGGGATCTCCCTGAGTGAGGCTGACCACCACAGGTGCCGGCACCGTGCTCCCGGAGTCCCTGTCGCCCCTATCGACCTGAGCATAGAACATGCAGGGTTTTTCCGTATCATCCTCTGAGCAGATCACAACATCACCGCGGTACCTGTCTGTCTGACCGCTGCCGTCGCACACGACAGCAGTGACAAAACCGTCATCGCGTGAGCAGCCCTCTGACGCACCAGCCGATTGAGGCACCACCGCGTATGATCCAATCAGCGGCTCACCCTGCCCGTCACCGTCAGGGTCCTCGTCAGAGGCGGCAAAATTGCATTTGATGCAGGGCCCCCCGTTCTTCTCATATTCACTGGAGAAAACCGGAGACAGGGCACGGTCAGTATCAGAAACTGTCGCCTGGACAAGGCTCTCTGTCCGGTAAACAAGCGCCTTGAACGGTTCTTCACCGTAAAAATCGCTGACACTGATAACCGCCCCGGGACACAGGCTGAGGCTTGAACCTGTTCCTTTGTATTCAAGCTGCGAGCGTTTCCTGATGGCCTCAAGGTTCTCCCTGATTCTGGAAAGGTCCTTTGCCTTGGCGACGCCGCTGTCCTCGCGCGTGCAGAGAAACTCGGCCTGCAGTGCAGCAGGATCCTCCTCCAGAGGCTGATTGCTCCTTGAAGACACAAAGTTCCTGAGGCTGAGCCCGGTGCCTGAATAGAGGCTGCAGCCAATGACTGACGCGTCATCAGAGTTCAGCGCCCAGTCAGCACTGCTGATGCCGGGGTCAGCGCAGCGGCAGACCGCAAGCCCGCTGCCGCGGCTCAGGTACACGAGAGGCGAGCAGTCATTGACATGGACAAAAGCATAGTTGATGCCGTAAAGGACCATCAGACGGTGCATGAAGCCCCAGGTGCTCTCATGGGCCTGGGTGTAGATGACGTTGGGATCAAAGCTGTTCCTGTTTATAAGGCTTTCGTCAAGGACAGCCTCAATGCCGGCCTCGCCCATAAGCTCCTTAATCACGTCCGCGGCGCCCTTATTCACAAATGAGCGCGTAAGCACGCTGCGCCTCAGCTGCTCAAAAGGCGAGACCAGTGTGACGGTGTACCACCAGGAGTCCTTTTTGCCTGCGAGATCGCTCTGGATTTTGCCTCCGCAGCTGATGCCGGAAACAACGCCCGCCGCATAGCGGGTCTGCCTGACGCCGTGCCTGACACCGACATTGTCACTGGTGATCGTAACCAACGCACGCCTTCCGGCAAGCGCAATGAACTCGGCGCGGCTCAGCGGCCTCAGCGTGTAAAGCTCAACCATGATCTCATACGGGCCGCTCAGCGTTTCCTTCAGTGACGCGTAAACAGCGGACTTCTCATCAAACACCCCGCTGTAGTCAGGTACCTTGCTGCTGTCCTGCTCAATGCTCAGCGTGATCCTTATATCATTGGGCATAATTTACCTCACCGGTCACGGCCGCATTAAGCTTCCGCTGCATGCGGCCCGAATTCAAAAATCCAAATCTGCTGTCTTGGCCGGAGAACTGCTCATCCTCCGGAACCCCGCCTTTTATTCCGTCACTTCCCGAAGTCCCTGAACAGGCTCACGTCAGGCCAGTCCTCAAGCGACGGCCAGTCTGACGGCAGCGGCAGCCCGGACTTGTTCCTGATCCCTATGTAGAAGATGCTCGAGGCACCGCTCTTGTCGGTCAGGATCAGGGGCAGCGTGACCTGCTTCGTCTCCTCGTCATAGATCCCGCTGCTGCTCAGATATAGCTGCAATGACGGATAGGCTCCGTCAATGCGGTAGGTGCAGTCAGGCTCTTCAGAGTCGGAGAAGCGGTAGAAATTGAAGACAATCTCGTCATTGCTGATGACACCGCCCGATATTCCGTCCTTGTCCGGCTTTGAGACGAATGACGGGAGCCTCGTTGAGGCGGGCCTGCTGCCTATCGTCACGTCAAAGTAGCGGTATCTCGCGAAGCCGCTCTCGTAGCCTCCGAAGCCCTGCTCGGCTGCAAGCCGGTGCTGCGAGGCAGCGTCAACCCTCGTGATGACAAACTGCATGTTCTTCGAATCGCTCGAGAGCGCAGTCAGCAGCTTTTCCATCATTCCGGCCCAGATTTTGAAATCCGCCTGCTTTCCGGAGTCCTCGCTGAACACCAGCGGTCCCCTGATGTCGTCAGCCACCTTCAGGTTCTTCTCGGGATCGAGCCCGAAGCCCGCGAGCTCGTCGGGCGCCTCAGTCTTGCTCGCATCCGTCAGTCCGAAGGAGCTGAACATCACCATAAGGCGCTTCAGATCGTTTTTCGAGAGGATCCTCGCCCGGACATCGCCATCCTTCACCAGCGGGAAGAACTTGAGCTCGTCCTGGAAGAGGGCCAGGGACAGCGTGGCCTCGGACGAGGCATCGCGCTTCAGGAGCTTTGTGCCGAGGGACGTGAACTCTGACCACCAGGGTATGACGCCCTTACCCAGAGAAAGAATCGATGAGCGGAGCTCCTTGTCGCTCATGCCCATGACCTTGCGGTTGGCGTAGGTCGCGTCGCCCGTAAGCACCGACCAGGCGGTCAGCACCTCATTGCACTCGTCAGTGAAGCTCACGTCAATGCCCTTCACGCGCGAGTCGAGCCTTTTGAGCGTTGCCGCCTTAAGAGATTTCACGTTGTCATCCAGAAGCCCGTCGTCAGCCCTGGACACCGCGTCCATGCTCAGGCTGTACAGATCCTGCAGCTGGGAGTTCACCTGGTATGCCTTGAGGCCGGCCGCCTTCTGGTAGAACTCCGCGTAGGAGTCTGCCTGCATGTGCAGGGAATCGGCAAGATGGCCCCAGTAGTTGATGTAGCTTCCGGCATACTTAGAGAACACCCGGAGCAGGCGTCTGAACTTCTCGTTCGAGGAGAGCCGCCTCGCGAAGAGCTCATTGCCGTTTTTGCCGTCCTTCATGATTGCGTGCATCTTCGCAAGAGGAGCGGCGTACTCGATGAATCCGCCCGGGCTGTACTCGTCCCTGAGCTCAAACGGGCCGAGGACGCCTCTCATCATCTCGAGTGAGATCCCCGGGGCAAAATCCCCGATCCTGGTACCGGAGCCGGCCACCATGACGGTCAGGTCAGCAAGCAGCTTCATGTCGGACCCGCTGTCAGGATAGAGTAAGAGGAACTGCTGGCCGACCCTGATCATCGCGAGGTTGTAGCGCGCTGACATAATCTTCCTGCACAGCTTGTTCCATTCTGCAGTGAGAGGAGACTTCTCTCCGGCGTCCGCCAGGGCGGCAAGCTCGCCCGCCCTGCGGTCATAATCGTCCCTGACGTCAGACATCGCCCTGCGCACATCTGCGGGGCCGGCGAACCGGCCGTCAGGAATGCCCACCATTGACGCCTTCAGCATTTTTCCGAACAGGCTGTAGTTGTACCCGCGCGCCGGATTTGCCGGATCAGTGAGATCAAAGAGCGGGCTCTGCTGCACGCTTACTATGGTCTCGCTGAGCTTTCTGTACTCATCGTCGAGGCTCTTCTCGATGCCGGCATGCTCCGAGAGGATCCTTCCGAAGTCAACGCCGCCGTAGTCGATGCCTGACACGCCGGAGCTTCTCCGCTCGCTGTCATAGTCCTTCAGAAAGTCATAATCCCCGGCAAGAAGATCCCGGTAGGCACGGAACGCCTTCTCGAAGGTGTTGCCGTACTGGTTGGTGCCCTCCTGCTCCCTGTCCTTCCCCTTGCCGCCTTTGCCGGCAGCGGGCTTCAGGGAAGAGCTGACGTCCTGGTCAACGTCGGCAAGCCTCATCATATTGTCGGTATCGGCGATATAGCTGCCGTATTTCTCCGCGTCCGTCTCGCAGCCGTCGAGGATGCGCTGCATCTCGTCAGGCTCAAGCGTGGAGAAGTCGACTGCCCGGAGCCCCATAACGTTCTCGTAGAGCTGTATGAGTCCGGAGGCGCTTCTGATGTCCTTCCTCAGGATCGCATACTCCTCCTCCGGATAGTTCTCGAGCCTCTTCCAGCTTCCGGCAAAGCCGGTGATGGCGGAATACAGGCTTCTGCCGTATTCATTGCTCAGCACAACCTCGGAGTTGGTCGCGCCGGCAAGATAGTCGTAATCCGGCCTGAAGTCAGTAAGCTGCTTTCTGATATCCTTTCCGGCCCCGGGATAGAGGTAGTCGATGAAGGAGGCCATGGTGCTGCCGGAGTACTGATCATTGACTGCAGAGGCATGGCGGTCCAGGAAAAGCGCCATTTTCATCAGCTCGAAGAGCGCGTCGCGCTTCTTCCTGGTATATGGCTCGTCCCCCTTCATGATGAAATTGTACTCAAGGGACTCAACGGCAGGCAGGAAGGCCATCTTCGTCTGGATCTGGTTGTACACCGAGGCCCTCTCGCTGATGCCGGGCTCGCCCTCAAAGCCGAAGCTCAGGAATGATGCGGGGAAGAACTGCCACGGTATGACGGTTTTCTTCAGGAGCCTTCTCTGCGCCTCGGAGAAAAATCCGATCCTGGTCACCCGCGAGTCATTTGGCATGGGAGACTTCAGCATCATGACGCCGCTGCCACGGGCATCAACGCCGAGGAGCGGGGCCGCGCCGATCTCGCCGCGTCTGAACTGGCGGCCGACCCTCTGATAGTAGAGCGTGTCATCCTGCAGGCGGGCAGTGAGCTGCGGCCCCTTTACGAGCGCGCCGTACCAGAGAACGCAGGATGCGGCAAAGAGCGCGCCGCAGAGCGCCATGGCCGGGATCCGGCGGCGCAGCTGCTCCTCCCTCGTAAAGCAGGCTGCTGATGCTGACGGAACAATCAGCTTTGAGACAAGCGACGGGATGAAATAGGCTCCCGGGCCCTTGAAATTCGGATCATGCAGCGGCGCGTCATCGATGCTCTTCTGCTGCAGCTCCGCGAAGCGCGCGCTGAGCGAGAGTCCCCTGTCCTCCGCCGAGGTGAGGAACACTCCCCTGAAGAGGGCAGTTCCCTCTCCCTCGGCGCGGCGGCTGCCGAACACCGTGTCGAGGTAAAACTCAAGGCTGCCGCGGATCAGCGACAGGTTCCTCGCAAAGAGATAGATGCCGCCGGTGAGTCCCATCCTCGGTCTGCCGCTGTAGGCAAGCTCCAGCACCTTTTTGCCCGACATGAGCGCGACTGCGCCGTCGCCGAGCCTTTCGACGAGGGAGTCAAAGAAAGCGTCAAAGTCATCCTTTTCGAAAACCCCGCTGTCAGCAAGGGGCTGGAAGCCCACGATCTGGTTTCTGGCGTTCTCGTCAAGGTTCGCGAAGTACTCGCGGAATCCCGGAACCGCGTCGAGCTTGGTAATGACCACGAAGCAGGGCAGCTTCATCCTGAGCGTGCCCGTGAGCCTTGAGAGCTCGCTTGAGATAAGCGCAGCCTTCTTCTGGGTGAGCCTGCGGTCATCGGCAAGGAGCGCCTCTGCCGAAATGGTCAGTATGACGCCGCTGACGGGCTTTGACCCGCGCCTTTTCCCGAGGAGGCTGCAGATATGGCTCCACTCGGCGCTTGAGCCGCCGAGCCAGTTGTCAAAGAACACTTTCCCCGAGACATCGGCAATCACCGAGTTCTGGTTGTAGAAGAACCTTACCGGGGGCTTCTGCTGCTCATCCTTCTCCGTGCAGCGGTAGTCAAGCCCGCTGTTCTCGATGAGCCTCGACTTGCCGCAGGTAGGCTCCCCGAGGAGCACGAACAACGGGCGTTTTGACGAGATGTGCCTCTGCGACCTCAGGATGTCATGGGCGCGGCTGAAGATAAGATCGATGGATCTGAGCTTCGTATTGAGCTCGGCCTTTGCCTTGTCGGTTTTCCGGCCGCCCTGCACCAGCGAGGAGATGAGCGACCAGATCATCAGGTCCTTCTTGATGGAGGAAGTCTCCCGCCTGTTCCTGATAATCCTGATGATTCTGAAGAACAGCCTTATGAGGACGAGGATCAGGATAAGCGCAAGCACCGCTATAAGGATGCTGAGGACAGGGTGCGCCATGACCCAGGCAAAAACGCCGCTCTGGGGCACCGTCACTGCTGCCGTAAGTTCTTCAGTGCTCATCTGCCTTCACTCCGCTCTCTGTATTCCTGCTCTCTTCTGCCTGCTTTGCCGGCTGTTCCTGTTTCTGCAGGACTGCGCCTGCGCCGCTGCCGCCGTACGGCTCCGCAGCCGCCGATGCCTCCTCCGCCGCGTCAAGGAACCCTGAGACGCTCCCTGTGAGCGCTGCCCAGTTCACGAGGAACGAGAGCAGCAGGAAGGCGGACATCATGAGGATCCAGCCGGCAGGTCTCGTGAGGAAATACCCTGTTCCGCGGGGCCTCTCCCGGTCTGCGCCTGCTGTAACATCAGGGGTCACGGGCTCCGAGTTGAAGTCCGGGCCCCTGTCAATATGGGCGGCGGTCTCCTCCATGACGGGGATGATGTCGGAGGGGCGGCGCTTGTAGTAGCCGTCAAAGCCGAGCCCCATCATCAGGTAGAACATCCTGATGACCTCCCGGTCGTCATTGAGCTTTATGGCGTTCTCAAGCAGATCGAAGAACTTGTCGTCGCCCGAGAGCTCGTTGAAGCTGCGCGCCAGCTCCTGGTAATTCCGGGAGAAGGAGAACCCGCCTTCCTTGATGGTGTAGTCAATGAAGAAGATGAGCGGCTTCTCGATTTTCCTGTACTGCCGCTGCAGCACGGGCTGTGAGACGCAGCGCTGGCTGATGGCGCTGAGTTCGGAGCGGATCTCCGAGAGCATTACCTCCTGCGGTGTCTCATAGCCGCTGTCCCTGAACACGCAGTACTCGCAGACCTTCTGCAGAACAGGAGCAATCAGTGTTTCGAGGTTCATCTTCATAGCTAAGTCACGCTCCGGTTGTCTCAGGGCTGTCTCTGGTCAGCGCCGCCGGCGTTGACATACAGCGTGGCGGAAAGGTTCGGGAACAGATCGCGCGCGCTGTCGATAATCATCGCGTGATCCTCGGTGATGTACTTCCAGACGCGCTTTGACTCACCGGCCATAACCCTGAACCACAGCGTGCCTGCCGCAAGAGGGAGGTAGCTGGGCGGATAGCGTAGGGCCGCAAGCTTCACCCCGCGCACGCGGTCGGTGAATGAGCCCCGGTCTATGAGGCGGAAGTTGTCGCCGGCCTCAATGTCCTGCACCCTGGACTGCAGATCGCCGCTGAACCTCACCGCAAGGAACAGATCAGACGAGGTGTAGACGCGCCCGTCATCGGTGCTGAGCTCAAGGTAAGGCTCACTGCCGCGGCTGAACTCAAAGGAGAGCGCCGAGCTCACACCGCCCTTGAGGAGGATTGCCCTGATCCGCTGGAAGAGGCTCCTGAATGCCGGCAGCGGATCATCGTGGTCATACGGCGGAATATCATCCGTACGGTCCAGCATCTCCTGCGACTCAAGCCCGGAGAGGAGCGAGACCAGCTCAAGGTAGAGATCGAACGGGGAAATGCGCCCGGGAACCAGGAGCGCGTTCAGGCGGCGCTCGAAGCATGTCACGGTCTGGAGCCTCATGACCCTGAGCATCGTCCTCGCGCCGCCGGAGTCCGGATCAAAGCCTGCCTGCCCGAACTCGCTCATGATGCTGCTGCGGGCGGAGCGGAGCTGGAAGAGCAGATCCTCGCCCATGCTGAGGAGCCGGCAGTCGCGTGAGATCCTGATGAAGGGCGGCATGAAATCATCCGAGAGGCTGAGTGCCGGCATGCTCGAGTTGATGACGGTCCAGTCCACCCTGCAGACGGGCAGCGAGACGCCGTTCTCGGAGCGGCGATCCTCCGCGGTGAGGCTCGCGTTGAGCCTCCTTACCATCAGCGGTATCTCATTGTCCGAGGTGTTCTCGTCAGCAGCCATGGTCTCGTGGAGGACATAGCGGCCCTTCGCCCCGCCTTCCGCCGCGAGGTTGGGCTCCCTTGAGGACCAGCGGGGGATCTGGAGGTAAATCATGCATGACGATGCAGCCTCCGGGCTGAACTCCAGGGTCAGCGGCTCCACGTTGCAGTTGCCCGGCATGGAGACCTCCTGCCCGTCAGGCAGCACTGCGGAGAAGCGCCTGATCACGATTCGCCTGGACTTGAGCGCCTCGGTGTCGAGCTCAAGATCGCAGAAGCCGCAGGGGAACGCCATCGCGAGCTCACGCTGCGATCTTGAGAGCTGTTCGAGAGAGCTCTGCAGCCTCTGCAGATGGTGAGGCTGCAGGAACTGTCCCTCGCTCCAGTGGACCATTTCATCAAAACGCATAATATCTTCCTTACTTTGCTTCCTCTGGCTCCGTTTCCGTCTCCGGCTCCTTCTTCAGCTCGATGATCCCGCTGCCTCCCACCTCGACGTAATGCGCGGAGGAATCGACCATGAAGCCGTCATGCATGTCGATGATGAGCTTTCTCGGATCGGTGACGCCCTCACCGGGCTCCGTGATGATGGGGAGGTTCGAGATCACGCCGATGTACTTCGCGCCCTTGTCCTCCCAGCGCTTCCACGCTTCGGCATTGTCCGGGATTTTCTGCGCCCGCATACTGTCCTCGGAGAACTTCAGCGTCACCGCGCCGAGCGACTTCCTGAACTGGGCAGGCGGAGTGAAGTACTTATCCACGTCATAGGCAAGGAACCTCATCTTCTCGGCATCGGTAAGGCCCACGACGTCAACCTCGATTGAGGGGCAGTAGCCGTAGGCATTCTGTATGTCCCCCGCAAGGTAGACGCCGACATCGCTGGTGCTCGCGGAGCACCCCGCCAGCATCGCTGACACAAGGCAGGCCGCGGCCCATAGTCCCGGGCGGCCTGACGGTTTTCTGCTCATGACTGACACATTGCCTCCGCTCTCAGTTCCAAGGTCTGCGCCGGGCCCGGCTCAGACAATCCTGTTGATATTCGGACTGACAGCCAGGGCCGTCGCGACCGGCACGCCGGTCACCGGATTGACTCCGGAGACAACCGAGCCGATGTTGGCCATGGGGCGTCCCTTCACGAGGCGCGTGACCGCGGTGCTCACCGTTATTGCCCCGGTGCACACCGGGCCCGCGACCGTGTCGCCCATGCAGGCGACCGGAAGCCCGTTGACAAGGTTCAGCGGGCAGCCGGGGCCGGTGACAGCGTCACCGGTCGCGGTGGTGTTCAGAATCGTGGCTGCTGGAGTGGGCATTTATTTCTCCTCCCTGATCTTGAAGTCATAGACAAAGCTGTGATCCTTCACATCGGCTACAACCGACTCCAGCTCGTGCCCCTGCATGGTCTGCCCGAGGAACGCCGCGCTGATGTCAGGGAGCAGATCATTGTTGATGATCGCGTCGATAAGGCGGGCTCCCGAGGCGGCGTTGTCGCAGCGCGAGATAATCTCGGCGCGCAGGTTCTCGGTATAGCTGAAGGCAGCGCGGTAGTTCTCGCGGACGCGCTTCACGATCTTGCCGAGCTTGAGATCGATGATGCTGTTGAGCGCCTCCCTGCCGAGAGGATAGTAGGGTATGACGTTGAGGCGCCCGAGCAGCGCTGCAGGGAACACCCTTCTCATCGCGGGCCTTACGGCCTTCTCGAGCTCCTCCATGGAAGGAACGGTCTCCGAGTTCTCGCACATCGAGACAATCTCCTCGTCGCCGGCATTGGACGTGAGGATGAACACGCAGTTGCGGAAGTTGATGAGCCTTCCGGAGCCGTCCTCCATCTGTCCCTTGTCGAAGACCTGGAAGAAGATCTCATGGACGTCGCGGTGGGCCTTCTCGACCTCGTCGAGCAGCACCACGCTGTAGGGCCGGCGCCTGACCGCCTCGGTCAGCACGCCGCCCTCGCCGTAGCCGACGTATCCCGGAGGTGCTCCCTTCAGGGTCGAGACGGTGTGGGCCTCCTGGAACTCGCTCATGTTGATGGTGATGAGGTTGTTCTCCGTGCCGTAGAGCTGCTCGGCGAGAGCCAGCGCGGTCTCGGTCTTGCCGACTCCGGAGGGGCCGGCGAGCATCATGACCGCAATCGGCCTGTTGGGATCGGAGAGCGAGGCGCGGGCGGTCATGATGCGCTTCGCGATCATGTCCATGGCGCCGTCCTGCCCGATGACGCGCTTCTTGAGGTAGTCGGAGAGATGGAGGACGGAGTTGATCTCATCGCGGACCATGCGACCGAGAGGGATTCCGGTCCACTCGGAAATCACCGCCGAGACAGCCTGGCTGTCGACCTCGGGGAGAAGCATCGGCGACTCGCCCTGCAGCTCGTCAAGCTCGCGGCGGGCAGCGCGCAGCTTCTCATGAGCCTCCTCACCCTGATCGGCGCCGCTACGGAGGGCAAAATAGGCATCAGCCTTCCCGCGGATCGCCTTGAGCCTCTCCTGCAGCTCCCTGGTATGCTCCTCCTCCTTCCTGAGCTTCTCCTCGGTCTCCTTCAGATCGTCCCCGTGCTCGTAGCCCTCGGACTCCTCGCGCTTCAGGATCTCGGTCTCGAGCTTCAAAGCCTCCGCGCGGCGCCTTGAGAACTCAATCTCGGCAGGTTCCTGGCTCTGGCTCAGCGCGACCTTGGCGCAGGCGGTATCAAGTATGCTCACGCCCTTGTCCGGAAGCTGGCGCGACGGGATGTAGCGGCGGGAGAGCTTCACAGCGGCGGTAAGCGCCTCGTCAAGGATGCGCACATGGTGATGGTTCTCGAGCATTCCTGCCATGCCGCGCATCATCTGTACGGCCTTGTCGTCATCAGGCTCCTGCACGAGGATGTTCTCGAAGCGCCTTGAAAGGGCCGGATCCTTCTCGAAGTACTTGGCGTATTCCTGATAGGTGGTCGCCGCTATGCAGCGGAGCTGTCCCCTTGCGAGGGCTGGCTTCAGGAGGTTTGCCGCGTCATTCTGACCGGCTGTGCCGCCGGCGCCGATGAGGCGGTGCGCCTCGTCGATGAAGAGGATGACGGGCACGTCGGAGCCCTGCACCTCCTCGATTACCTGCTTGAGCCTGTTCTCGAACTCGCCCTTCATCGATGCTCCGGCCTGCAGGAGGCCGAGATCAAGGGAGCGCAGCACCGTGCCCTTCAGGCAGTCAGGCACATCGCCGTCTGCGAGGCGCCTCGCAAAGCCCTCGACCACCGCGGTCTTGCCCACGCCGGCCTCGCCGGTGAGGATCGGGTTGTTCTGGCGGCGGCGCATCAGGATGTCAATCATCTTGCGGATCTCGGCGTCGCGGCCGACGATTTTGTCAATCTTTCCCTCACGCGCCTCACGGGTAAGGTCAACGGTGTAAAGCCCGAGCGCCTCGCCGCGGCCGGTGCCCTGACCGGTGAGCATGCCGGCGGCCTGACCGGTGGCGCCCTGCCCGGCATCCTCCTTTACGAAGGCCGCTGACTCAGGCGAGTTCCTCACGATCTCCCCGAGCTGCTCCTGGAGCAGGTCTCCGTTGATCTTCAGGAACTCCGGGCTCATGGCGCTGAGCTCGCGGGAAAGCTCCGGGTTCTGCTTCAGGGCCACAATGAGGTGGCCGGTCCTGATGGACCTCTGCTGGTAGACGATCGAGGCGACCATCCACGCTTCCTTGATTGCGGTCTCGATTGACGGATCGAAGTCTGATATGGCGCTCGCGCCGCGCGGCAGCGCGTCAAGCGCCGTCACAAGGTCCTTAGAGAGGCGGGCCTCGTCAATCTCAAAGCGGCGGAGGATCTCATGCAGATCGCTGCTGCCGCCGAGGAGGATCTGGTTGATGAAATGGGTCAGATCCACATACGGGTTGCCGCGGGTCTTGCAGAGAACAGTAGCGCTCTCCAGGGCCTTGTAGGCAGTCTGATCCAGTTTCCCGAACAGCTGTATCCTCTTGAGTTTAAGCATATTGACTCCTTGTCTGTCTTCCCGCCCTGCTGAAAAGCCTTGCGGCGTTTATGGTCAGCGTGCACGTCCCGCCCTTGTCACTCACAGGCAGGAAAATGCTGCGGCCAAGCGCGTATTTTCCGTTGAGCTGCGCCGCGGCGAGCGAGCTTTTTCTTAGAATCAGGACCAGATCGAAATCAAGCGGCCTGGCCAGGTAAAGGTTCACGAGCTCAATGATGCGCCTGTACTTAACGGTTCCGGGCAGCATCGCGAGGCCGTCGCTGTAGTCCATCGGACCCATGCGGATCTCGAATTTCTTTGTCGAGCTGAAATAAAACCGCCCGATCTGGGTGCTGGTCCCGAGCACGGCGCTCTCTCCGCCGCCGAGGCGGCAGTGAAGCTCCTGCGGTATGAGCCCCCTCGAGAACACATTGCAGCGGATAGAGCAGCTGTGCCCCAGGAGCTCGGAGAGCGCAGCCTCAAGGCCTCGCGCGCCCGGGGTGCGCATCATCGAGAACTGCACAAGGCTCTCGGCGCAGTATGGGGGCAGCGGCAGCGCCTTCTCCGGCCCGGCTCCCGACATCGAGCGCAGAGCCGCGCGGTGCAGGTCGTCCCCGCTCCGGTCAAAGCTGAAGCTCTCGCTGTTCTCCGCAAACGCCCGGTAAAGCAGGGCGATGAACCTGTGGTTCAGGATGTCGAGGAAGCGCTGCAGCGCCGGATCCTGCTCATTCTGCGTGCGCTGGCAGACCGCCTCGGTAAATCCGAGCGGCATCGGTCCGTCAACGCCGCAGAGCCCGAAGAACCTTATCTCCGCAAGTACGGCCGATGCGTCCTGCTGCATGAGGTCAGTGACCGTCTCGGGCCATTCGCTGAGCGACGGCCTCTGGGTAAAGCGGAGGAGCTCGCCTGACGCCCGGTCGGCTGAGCCGGTCCTCGGCAGATCCGGAGCTGCCAGGTCAAATTCCCTGACAGTCTCGTAAAAGTCCGCTCCGCGGCCGTTTCTGACAGCCCGGATAATCCTTCGTATCAGACGTTCCCGGGAGTCCATTGGCATATCCTTCCCTTTTCCCTGCCCGACAGGGTGATCCTCATCAGAAGGTTGACCGGGCAGTAATCCCTGACAGCCTCAGCGAGCACCCTGCCGAATGCGTACAGCCCGACGCCGGCGAGCTTCTGCTCGTCGAGCGTCAGCTCCAGCGCATAGCCTTTCTCGTAATAGACGCATCCCTGCTGCACGAACCTGAAAACCTCGGGGAGGCTCTCCGCCTTCCAGATGCCGTCCTCAAGAGCGCGCCTCTCGCTGCTGCCGCCCGGGAAATAGGCGCCTGTGAGCTGCCGGAGCATGCTGAGGCAGGTCCCGCCGTCCTCGGACATGAAAGCCGAAAGGTTGAGCATGACGTAAGAGAGCCTCGTGAAGCTGTCGGCGCTGCCCCTCATCATCAGTGGCTCACGCGGATCAGTGGGCGGCACCAGCGCGGTTCCGCCGCATGCCCCGGAGGGCGAGGTGAATGCTGAGCCGGTCCTGATGAAAAGCGGCAGATCCGCATTCGTTGCCCAGCCCTCGGCGCTGAACTCGCTGAAGCGCCCGTCCGCGGCAGAATACCCGCCGCCCGAGAGCGCGATGAACACGTCGGTCTTCACGTAGGAGCTCCGCCTGCGGTAGAGCCCGTTCTTCCTCTTCGCGCGCCTCATGGAGAAGAACACTGCCCCCTCCTCCGTATCGCCGAGCCCTCTCATGGAGTAGAACGGACGGGCGATTCCCGCGGAGCGGTTCGATCCGTCAAAAAGCTCAAGCGAGTCAAGCGAGCAGATCTCATAGTTGAGCGGCCCGGTGCGGACCGGCTCGCAGAGGAACTCCCGGCTCATGCCGAGACGCACGCGATCGCTGCGGAACCTGAAAAGGTTGAGCGCGGCGGCGCAGTTGAGCCTGACGTTTTCGGCGCTCACTGACCTCACCAGACGGATATCCCGGTCAAAGCAGAGGAGAATCACGGCTCTGCCCGCGCCGGATGAGCGCAGCGCCCTGCCGAGCCCCTTAAGCCTTATGAAATGGAGAAGGAACGGATAGGTGAAGAAGATGAGCAGCGCGGATACCCCGGGCATTACCCTGAGCGCCTTCTCAAGAATATTGCGCTTCTCTGAGAACAGGCGCAGCTGCGGCACGATGCCCTCAAGCCTTACGGTTCTCTCCCCGTCCTTCAGGTAGACCCCGGCAAGCCCGTGCTCAAGGGCCTCCGCAAGCTGCGAGGCATCAGAGTCAGGCATGTTGAGGAAAATGTCGATGTCATCCGGAAGAAATGACTCACTGTCCTCAATCCCAGGGAAATCCAGGGTGAGCCTCAGCGCGGATCTGGAGCCGCGCAAGCGGATCTCCTCAGGCCCGAGCTCTCCGTCAAGTGTAGGTAGGCAGGCTGCCTCCGTGATTTCCCCCGGGACGATGCTCTCCTTCCAGAGCGTCGTGTACCTGACGGCGCGGTCCGATGCGCCGGTCATCACATCAAGAGCGCAGTCCTCGGGAAGGCTCAGCGTGCCTGCTGAGGAGTTCTTCTTCTGAAGCTCCAGCACCGTGCCCGAGGGAAGCGGCACCGCCATCAGCGGACAGAGCTTCTGCAGCAGCGACTGCAGGAAAAGGGGATAGCCGTCATCAAACTTCTGCTCGACCCTTGCCGAGAGGAAGGCGGCGCCCTCGAGGAGGCGCTCCACAAAGGGATCCCTCGTCTCCTGCTGCGACATGTCGAGCCTCGAGGCTATTTTCGGATTCTGCCTCGCGAACTCGGCGCTCAGCTCCCTGAGGTGCTCGAGGTTGGTGCGGTAATATTCGAGGAAGCCGTCTTTCATGTCCGGCATCCTGCCTGATCAAGCCGGGGAATGCCGGTCTCGAGATCAAGCACAAAGCGGCAGTTCACCTCGTCCGCGGAAAACGGGTTCTGCGATATGCGGGCGCTGACGCTCACAGTGAGGCTGTTTCTGCGCTGGCCGTCACTGTTTTTTGCCTCGACCAGAACGCTCTTCGGATCCAGCCGCGGCTCGAAATGGATAATCTGCTCCCTGATCTGCCGGCAGATGCCTATCACCGTCTCCTCGCTGCTCTGGCGTCCGCAGAAGTTGCCGATGCCGAAGCCGAGGACGGAATAGATGATGTACGGATCATTCCCGAGCTCATCAGGGCCGGGACGGGAGCAGGAATTGAGAATAAGGCTGATATTGTCCAGGATCTCCTGCTTGAGGTGCTTCAGGTCAGACAGATCCTGCAGGCGCTCCCCTGAGGTGAGCCTCAGGAAGACGCCCGGGAGATAGGTGCCTGATTTCCTCGGAGATCCCGTATCAGCCATAGCTTAACTGCTGTCCTGCCTGTTTAACGAGGATCAGGAGTTCTCAACCTGGTTGAAGGAGGCCTCAACCGCGCCGTCCTTGGTGTTGTCCGGCTTGATTGCGGTGACCTTCCAGGTGATCTTGCCGGCGATCATCTCAACCTCCTCGGTCGGGATGTAGACGCCGTCAGCGCCTGCGAAGCTGTCAATGATGTCCTCGCTCGAGTTTCCGCTGTTCACCACGGACTTGACGAAGCACTTGGAAAGCTTGACGTTCTCGAGGGTTACCTCATACACAGGAACCTGGGCGCCTGCCACAGCGCGGCAGACCTGGAACTGGACCTTGGGCACCTTCTGTCCGGAAAGGCAGAACTGCTGGAGCTTCGGAGTAGCCTTGTCAACCAGATGGGTGAACCTGAACGGCAGGAACTGGCCGCGTCCGGAAACATCAGTTGCCCTGCCGACGCCGACATTCTGCATCGCGCCGTGGGAGAAGCTGATGACCTCGATCCACTTGGAGTGAGCCTTGTCGCTCGACTCGCCGTCGATCCCCTCGATCTTTACAAAAAAGTCAGATGCCATTTTTCACCTCATTGTCAATTACTGACAGCGTCAGTTGGAACCGCTCGGGACCTTGGTGGTCAGTCTGAGCGAAGTGGTAAGGCCTTCAAGCTGGTAATGCGGCCTCAGATAGAATTTTGCCTGGTAGTAGCCCGGCTGCCCCTCGACATCCTCAACAACGACCTTCGCCTCGGCGAGAGGGTACTTGGCCTTGACCTCCTCGGAGGCGTTGGGGTCAGACGTGACATAGTTCGATATCCAGTTGGAGAGCCAGGACTCCATGTCGGCGCAGCTCTTGAAGGAGCCGATCTTGTCGCGGACGATGCACTTGAGATAGTGCGCGAACCTGGAGGTGGCAAAGATGTACGGCAGACGCGCCGAAAGGCTCGCGTTGGCGGTCGCGTCAGGATTGTCATACTCCTGCGGCTTGTTCACCGTCTGCCCGCCGAGGAAGACCGCGTAGTCGGTGTTCTTCCAGTAGCAGAGGGGCAGGAAGCCGTTCTTCGAGAGCTCTGCCTCGCGCCGGTCGGTGATGGCGATCTCGGTCGGGCACTTCATCGCCATGCCGCCGTCGGTGGTCGGGAAGCAGTGGGTCGGGAGCGACTCGACAACGCCGCCTGACTCGACGCCGCGGATATGCGCGCACCAGCCGTAATCGGCGAACGAGCGGTTGATGTTCACGCCCATGGCGTAGGCCGCGTTCATCCAGGAGTACTTCGCGGAGTCGCCGTTGCCGGTGTCCTCGGTGAAGCTGAAGGTCTCGACCGGGTTGGTCTCAGGTCCGTACGGGCTGCGGCTCAGCACCCTAGGAAGGGTGAGAGCGACATAGCGGCTGTCGTCTGACTCCCTGAAGGAGCGCCATGCGGCATACTCGGGAGTCGAGAAAATCTTGGTCAGATCGCGGGGATTTGCCAGATCCTGCCAGGAGTCAAGGTTCATCATGGAAGGATCAGCCGCGGCGATGAACGGGGCGTGGGCGGCTGCCGAGATCTGGGAGATGCCCTTCAGCAGCTCGATGTCCGGAGCGCTCTGGTTGAAGTAGTAGTCGCCTACGATGCAGCCTAAGGGCTCGCCGCCCGCGGTGCCGTACTCATCCTCGTAGATCTGCTTGAAGAGCGGGCTCTGATCCCAGGAGCTGCCCTTGAACTTCTTGATGGTCTTCTGCAGATCCTTCTTGCTGATGTTGAGCACGCGGATCTTGAGCGACTCGCTGGTCTCTGTGTTGCTGACGAGATAGGAGAGCCCTCTCCATGCGCTCTCAAGGCTCTCGAAGTCCTTGTTGTGGATAATCTCGTTGACCTGGGCGCTCAGCTTGGCGTCAAGCTCGGAGATAATGCCCTCGATGGTCTTGACGGCGTTGCCGCTCACGATGTTCGCGCTCTCGAGCGCCTGGGTGACCAGCGTCCTGACGGCTCCCTTCACCGCCCTGTCCGCCTCCTCCGACTTCGGCTTGAACTCCTCGTTGATAAGCTTGTCAAAATCGGAAAGCTCCATTGACGCGGCAGCTGCGCCGGCGCCGGCCTGTTCCCTGAGTTCCTCAGCCATGATTACTTGCCCTCCTCGGTGTCTGAACCAGGTTTCTTCTCCTCTGTCTTTGCCTGCCCGGCAAGCGCCTTGAGCAGCGCAGGATCACTGAGGATCTTGCTGATGAGCTCCTCGGCCCCGGTCTTTCCGTCCATGTAGGAAAGCAGGTTTGCAAGCTGCTTCCTGGCCTCAAGGAGCTGCTTCACGCCGTCAACCTTCTCGGCGACCCTGTCAGGGGAGAAGTCCTCCATGCTCTCGAAGGTCATGTCTACGGCAAGGTTCCCGTCGCCATTGATGACATTCGGCACCTGGAAGGCGACCCTGGGCTTCATGCTCTTGAGCCTCTCGTCAAAGTTGTCAGCGTCAATCTCGACGAACTTGCGCTCGTCAACGCGGGGGAGCGGATCCTTGGGCTTCCCGGAAAGGTCAGACATGACGCCCATCACGAACGGCAGGTTGACCTTCTTTTCCGCGCCGTAAAGCTCAACATCGTACTCAACCTGGACTCGCGGCGCCCGGTTCTGCGCCAGGAATTTCTGTGAATTTTTTGTTGCCATCCCCTGCTCCTTAGTTCTCAGCCGGCTTTACGCCAAGCTGCTCTCTTACTTTTCCAAGCGAATCCTGATCAATCTCGGCCAGGATATCGACGAAATTCATGTCAGCCATGCGCAGAGCCCTGTCGAGGAGGAACGGCAGCGGGCTGCTTGGCTCGGCCTTCCGGAAATACTCCGAGCACTTCTCAATCAGCATCAGGGCATCGGCGCGGTTCGTGATCCGGTATGACCTGATATCCGCGACGGCTGCATTGACCATTGCGGGAACAGGCCGGGCAGGGACTGCCTCAGGCTCTGCGGCAGGCTCCTCAGCCGCCTCCGGAGCTGGGGCCTCATCAGGCTGCAGCGAGCCGTAGAACCTGATGAGCCTCTTCAGCTCCGTCTCGAGAGAGTCGAAGCTGACCGAGCCGCCGTTGCCCGCCTTCGCATTGAACCCGTCAGCAATCTTCCCGAGGAGATCCATCACGGCCTGAGCCGCCCCGGCCTGCTCCTTAACGGCAGAGGCTGGCACCGAGCGCAGCTGGGCCTGCATGACAGCGGAATCCGTCTCACCGCCAGCCGCCTCGAGAGTGCCGTCACTTATCAGCAGATCCCTCAGCGTGTAAGGAAGCGCGTCAACAAGGCGGATTTTCCTGAAATGGCTGATAAACTGGATTGGATCGCTGAACGCCCCGTTCTTGGGGGAGAGCATGTTGAGTATGTTCACGCGCTCTGTGGGATCATTGTCATCGTCAGGATCAAGGCGCGGCCAGAACTCGTCCCAGAGGCTGTCAATCAGGAAGCTGATGACCTCAAGGCCGGCCCTGAGGCCCGGGAGGCCGCTGTTGCAGAAGGCGGCAACGGTGAAATAGGACGCAACCCTCAGGTCGCGGGTCCTGGTCCAGAGCTTCTCGCAGTCCTTCTGCAGCTTCCGGTAGTCAGGATCCCGGCCCTCGATGACGGAATCCCCCATCTCCTGCGCCTCCACCGGAGTGGCAAGGGACTCGAGCCCCATGTAGAGACTGTCGTACTCGCAGTCCTCACCGGCAGGATCGCCGGGAAGCGGCGCAAGCATTTCAGCTGAATCAGGCAAAGACATCAGTCAACCCTCGGGACAGCCCGGGATGCAGAGTCATCCGGCTGCCCTTCTGAATTTATGAAGTCCTCCGTCCGCCCGGATGCAGGCTGCCGTACACCGGCGGGCTTCTGCAATGGCATGCGGGGACATGTTTTTCTAATCGTTAAGGCAATGTTACTATTCACAGCCGACTTGTGCAAGAGCTCCAACCGTCAATTTTTGAGGGGTATTTCATAGCAGCGTAATCCATGAATAAAATATTGGCTATATAATTAAAA
>DEHC01000021.1 GCA_002351705.1 Gammaproteobacteria bacterium UBA2810
GTTTAAGATTTGTTAATGTTCTGACTGCTGTTGACAGTATTGTTGATAACTTTGTTGACTATCTGTTAATATACTGTTGATATCTGTTCATCAGGCAGTTCCGGCCGCGGAAAATCCGCCGAATGTTGACAATTTTGTGAAAGAACGATTAGTAAAATTTCAGAAATTCAGTGAATATCCTCTGCAAACGATGCGTATCATGCTGGTTTTCTGCTGGCATGAAACCCCGTTCCGTCTCGTTTTTGCGGGAAATTCTCCGCATGGAAAAATTTTTCACAGTTATTCACAGTCTGTTCACACAAACTGTTGATAATCAGGTTAATGATTTTTTCTGTTTTTGTCTCTCAGGGCTCGTTAATCCGCTTGCCGCAGGTGAGACAATCAGTCAGATCGGACAGCTTTTCAATGCAGTCTGCTATCATTTCAGGTATGTCGTCAATCTGTCAGGAGGTGCGTTATGCCGCTTGTAAAAGTGCTGATCAGGGCTGTGACGAGACCCTGGCCGCTGTTTACCGCAGCAGTGATCCTCGCATTGTGCTTTGCCGCAAGGACCCTGCTGCCTGTTTATTTTGAGTCAATTCCGGTGATGCCCAGCCTGATCTGCTGCGCCGTGTTCTGTGTCATAGGCCTCCTGTTCATGGCTGTGCCGTTTGTCCAGTACCTCTCTGCCGGCACCACTGTCTATCCGGGGCAGAGTGCCGAGCCGAAGGTGCTGGTTAAGAACGGCTTCAACGCTATCTGCCGGAACCCGATGTATCTCGGCCTCGTGCTGTTCGTGCTCGGCGCCGGGATCTTCATCTCGGGCATATACGGAATTATCGGTGCTGCGCTCCTGTTCCTGGAGCTTGACCGGGTTCAGATCCCGGCAGAGGAGAGGGCTCTCCTCGGCATCTTCGGGGCTGACTATTCAAATTACTGCAGGAGCGTCGGGCGCTGGTTCTGAGCTTTCATAAGGGCGGCCGTAAGTGAATGCGGCTGCCTCTTTCCTCGGCAGGGTGATGCTTATGGCTTTCTGCCGTATCTCGGGTTCATCTTCCTAACTACGCCGGTGACAACACCGGTTATCGTCAGAACGTCCCCTTCCTTTATCTCAATGACGGGAAAGGCCGGATTCTTCGGGACCAGCCTAGGGAACTTCCCGGTCCTCAGCTCCTTCACCGTAAACTCACCGTTCAGGTTGGCTATGACAATGTCGTGATCCTGCGGCTCAAGCGAGCTGTCCACAAGAAGATAGTCTCCGTCCAGGATGCCGGCTCCTGTCATGGAGTCGCCCTCCACGCGGATCATGAAGGTGGATGATTTGTTGCGGATCAGGAGCTCGTTGAGGCTGAGGGAGGATTTGCTGTAATCATAGGCAGGAGACGGGAATCCTGCCTGAACGCTGTCAGAGGCCAGATCAATCCAGAAATTGTCCTGATCCGGCCCTGCTGTTTCTGTTTTGGGTATATCAGACATATAATGTCTGTTTATTCGATGATGACGTCACCGCTTCCCTGTGAGGACGCGCTGCTGCCTTCGGCTGATGAAATGTCAGCACCGCTGTCTATCTCCTGCTTGGTCTTCTCGGAGACATACTGGAACATGGTGATGACTTTCTTTATTCCGTCAACCTGCTTGATGGCGGCTATGCCGTTCTTCGCCTCCTCCTTGGTCAGGACTCCCATAAGGTAGACAACCTTGTTCTCGGTGACGACCTTGAAGCGGCGGGAGCTGACCCCGCTCGTGAAGAGAAACCTTGTCTTGATCTTGCTCGTGAGGTAGGCGTCATAGCTCTGCTCGGAGAGGGAGAGCGGCTCGCGCACCTCGACCTCGTTGTAGACCTTGCTTACCCTTGCGATGTCGGATACCAGCTCCGAGAATTTGCTCTGGTAGTCAGCATAGGGTGTCTGCCCGTGGATCAGGAGGTGCCCGTTGATGCTGGTTGTACCGAGGCTGCTCTCACGGAACTTGGCGTGGCTGTACTTGTCGAGGCGGTCGATTGCCTTCGCCTCAATGGCGCTGTCATCTATGACAGTTCCGACAGTCCTGCTGTCAGTTGCCATTAGACCGACCGCGCCTGCGGCGACTCCTGCTCCTACTGCGGCCACGCAGCCTGAAAGGGAGATTGCCGCGGCAGCTGACGCCGCAGCCAGGATAATGATGTTTGTTTTTTTCATGAGCTCAGTCAGCCTCCCGCGGCAGATACCATCTTTATCTGCCATAATTCATATAATATTCAAAACTGCAAGGCGCGCCGGACCGGCATGCCGTCCGCCGCGCATGATCCTTCTCCTCTCAGGAGATCTCGCCGGCTATCTCGAGGACTATATGGTAATAGACCTCGATGAGCTCCCTCCTGGAATCGGCAGGCAGCGGGAGGACCACGTCATCCTCGTTCGTCTCCCCGAGTATCGCGTCTCCTTCATCGTCAAACGGCGTTGCGAGAATGACGCCCATGTGCATGGCATGCGCGGTCCTCACTGCGTTAAGTATGGCATTCTGCCCGCCGTCCATGAAGGCCATGGCGAACAGCAGATCATTCTCGGATGCCCTGGCTCTCAGCTGCGAGGCGAACACATCGTCAGGAGAGGTGAGGCAGACTGCGGAAATGAGCTTTATGTCTGAGCACAGGCTCATGGCCGCCACCTCACCTGTCACCGGATAGAACTTCCTGTTGAGCTCGTCGGCGAGAAGGTTCGCGGGCGAGGCCGAAAGCGAGCTTCCGCAGACGAAGACCCGGCCTTTCATGCCGACAGAGGCGGACACGCTCTGCGCGGCTGCGTGAACCTCATCCTCCATGGTGCGGAGCAGCTCAAGCATCCTTATGCTGTTGTCGATTCCGTCGGCAAATGCGCTCATCGGCTCTATTCCGCGCTGTCAGCGGGAGCAAGTCCCGGCTCGTCTTCGGCAATGGCGCTCTCCGCCCTTGCGCTCTCGTCAGCCTGCGCCCCGGCGTCTGACTGAACTCCGGCGTCATCAGGCTGGCCTGCCGCCTCGGCGCTGCTCTCTCCGGAGCGGAACTCCGGGGAGACTGCAGTGACCTTTCCCGAGAGGAAGCGGCTGTCGCCGATGGTGATCCACTGTATTCCGCGCTTTACTGAGCCGTTTCCTGAGATGGAAATCGTGCCGGTCAGTCCCTCGACTGAGGAGCCGCCGTCAAGCTGCTTGATGTTCGGCACCATCATCAGGCTGTCATAGCCCAGGGCAAAGAACTTGAGCGTGTCAGAGCTGCTGTGCCTGAGCGCTCCCCTCGCGGTCCTCCTCAGATCGCTTGACTGCAGCATCCAGGGCATGTCGCCGAGCTTCATGCCGGCCATGGTCCTCTCGACGGAGGCATTGCTGATGCCCGGGTTGGAGCGTCCGGTGATGTAGCACTCAGGGGTCCTTCCGGTGATTGACTTGATTTCCTGCCTGATCACGGAGCTCTCGAGAGGAGAGGCATAGATGTAATATGAGTCAGGAGCCTGCTCGCCTCTGATGCCCGAGGCAATGGTGTCTTTGAGGGTGATTCTGTCGCGGAACCTGATCACAGGAACTGACGAGGATCCGGAGATGTTCCTCCACTCACGGATGAAGCTGTCGGCGACGCGGCTTCCCTTCTGCTGGTCAGGAATTATGACTGCCGGGCGGGTGAATCCGTCATCCCTGATCTTCATCGCTGCATCGGCACCCTCGTCCTCCGGTGAAAGGGCGTAGAAGTACTGGAACGAGCCGTGGCCTGTGCCCTCGTTTGAGTTGATGAAGATTACGGGCACGCTGGTGTCAACCTCGCTGAGCCTTGCCACATTCGTCTTGAGGAGCGGTCCGATAATGAACTCGGCCCCCTTGGCCAGGGCATCATTGTAGAGCCCTATGACATCCTTCCCGTTGGTGTCGTAATAGGAGATCTCGGCTCCGGGGTTTGCTCCGCGGTAGGTCTCGATGCCTGCCCTGAAAGCCTCGCCGAACGAGCCGAACTTCCCGCTGAGGGGCATCAGCACGGCAATATGGCGGGCTCCGGTCCACTCGCGGCCTGAAAGCGCGCTGTCAAGCGCCTCCGCAGGGGAGTCAGCTGCTGATCTGATCTTTATGAGGCTCAGGTCCGTGTCGGGATCGAGGTAGAGCCTTCCGGGATGTGACGGGTTGTCCTTCACCCACTGCTCCTCGGCGGCATCGGCGTCATCTGCGCCGCCTGCCCTTATATAGGCAAGCTGAAGGTACCCGCGGCGCAGCTCATCGGACGATGAGCCGATCATCGACTCAAGCTCCTCCTTCTGCTTCCCGGCGAGCACGTTCACGATGTCCTTCTGGTTCTTTACGAGGGAGTCGCCCTTCAGATAGCTGTTGAGCCTTATGTAGTCGTTGACGGCGTTCTCGGTGTTTCCGGTCTGGGCGCTCGCCTTCGCGCGGTACATGTAGAGGTATGCGGCCTCCTCGCGCGGCAGGCCTGCGGTGCTTACTCCCTTGAGATACTTGAGGACCTTATCGTAGGACGCGGTATTGCTGTAGTACTCGGCGCAGAGCAGGCGGACCTCGGCCTTCTGCACATCGGTCTTCGCATCCTTCGAGAGTGCGGAGATCAGGTCCCTTGCCTTCTCTGTCTCTTCGTCAGCGATGTATTTCCTGATCTGCTTCATCTTCCACTTGAAGCGCTGCTCACCGGAGGAATTCCTGGCCTGCGATGCATACCAGTCGGCACTCTGGGTTATCCTTCCTTTATACGGATCAGGCGTCTCATTCTCATTCCCGCCAAAGAGCTGGCAGCCGCAGAGGGCAAACATTGACGCGGCAATGCCGGTCAGGACGAAATTCTTCAGAGCTTTCAATTTATCTTCCTCAAGAGACTGTACCCGCCGCAGGACTCAGCGCACGGCGGCCGCGGCACCGCAGGGCCGTGACGCTAATTTTATCTTAAATGGAAATGTGCCGCTACAAAGAGACGCGGCAGTAAAAGGCCGGGGGTGGCTTGGAAAGCGGCCGTAAGTACGGCCGCCTGGCGGGCTGGATGCTTGTAAACTGCCTGCCGGACGGGCTCAGACCCTGATGTCGACGGCAGAGCCTTCGGACGGTGCGGCAGCAGGCTGCGGGGCCTGGGCGGCTGCGGAGACCGTGTCCATCTGGGCCATGGCACCTGCAAGGAGGCTGAGCGCTGCCTGCGCCTCTGCGTCCTGCGCCTTTTTCTGGACTGCAACCTGGAGGTACTCCCTCGCAGTGCTGTTCATTGCTGATGAAACTGACATGTCTGACATGATTCTCTCTCCCTGCGGACTGCCGGCGCCGCCATTCCGGCGCCTCTGTCTTTTATCGGCATCCTGCGGCGGTTCTTTAGCGGCCCTGCCGGCCGTGCCCTGAGGAAAACTGTGCTTCCGGAAACGGATGACGGGGCAGACGCCCTCAAACATGATACAATTCCCGCGACTCTTATGCCCTCTCTTTATTCTGTTTTTGTGAGAGGGGATGAAGTTTTGACTGTATTTGAGATAAATTTTGAACTTTCGGCATGTTTGCCTGTCTAACGTTACGGACGGGAGATGCCGCAGCGGGTTTGATGAGGGGTCTCTCCGATGAGTGACGAGAGAAGCGACGAGCAGCTTATTGACGCCGTTCTTAATGGCGAGCGTTCGGCCTTCGGGCTGCTGTTCCGCAGATATCAGTACCGGATTGCGCATGCAGTCATGAAGTACGTGCATGAGCAGGCTGATGTCAATGACGTCGTTCAGGAGAGCTTCATCAAGGCCTACAGGGCGCTTCCTGATTTCCGCGGGAGCAGTTCGTTCTACTCGTGGATTTACAGGATTGCGATCAACTGCGCCAAGAACTTTGCGGTGTCCCACGGGTCGAGAGCTGTGAACAGCTTTGATGTCGACGCCCCGGAGACGGAGAGCTACGACAGCAGCGGAAAGCTTACGGACACAGACAGTCCGGAGGCGCTTCTCTCGACAAGGCAGCTGAAGAGGAAGGTTGACGATACCCTTGCGTCGATGCCTGAGGAGCTCAGGACGGCGCTGGTGCTGCGGCAGGTTGAAGGCAAGAGCTATGATGAGATAGCCGCCGCGGTCGGGTGTCCGGTAGGCACGGTGAGATCAAGGATCTTCCGCGCCAGGGAAATACTGGTCAAGGCCGTCTCCCCCTTCATGGAGCATGTATGACGAGGTTTTTATGGACAGCAGGTTTGAGAAAGTTTCGGCACTGATGGATGGAGAGCTCGGAGACGTCAGGAAGGAGTCGGAGAGAATGGAGTCCGACCCTGAGCTTCTTGAGAGATGGGACAGGTACAGCCTGATCGCCGATCTCATGAAGGGAGAGGACGTCGCTGTTCCCCAGACCGACCTTGCCGCAGATTTTGACAGGGCGCTCTCCGAGGAAGCCGTATACATGAGCCCGTCGTCCTTCCACAAGGGAGGCGCTGCCGCAGGCGCAAAGAAGAGCGCGGCGGCTGCCAATGAGGAAAGCTTCTGGGTACGCGGACTCAGGAAGGTCGCAGGCTTCGCCATAGCCGCCTCCGTTGCCGCCGTAACCATCGTCGGCGTGCAGCAGTACAGCGGAATCACCCCGAACGGAACCATCTCGACAGCTCCCATGGGCGGCGTCGCTCCTGCGAGCGCCGAGTTCAACGGAACCAGGATCAGAAACGCCGGCAGTGCTGACGCAAGCTCCTGGAGCGAGATTGAGCATGCTGCATCCCGCGGAGTCAGGGGACAGAAGAGCGTCTCATCCGATGCGTCCGCGAGGGCCGAGGCTGCCGAGGACATCAATGAGTTCGGCATCATGGTCAAGGATCATGAAGGATTCCGCAGGGTGAGCGGGCTTGATCTCTGATTGTTAGGGTGCAGGATCAGTTGTTTTTGAAATTCATCAGCAAGACAGCGGCACGGACATTTCTCCTTGCCGCGTTTTTTTTGTCCGCAGCCGCATCTGCTGCGGATTCGCAGTTCTCTCTTCTTGACAACAGAAACCAGGGCGGCTCGGCTGTGAGGAGGGCATTCTCGGCCTTCCATCAGCCGTTCGAGCTGACAGTGGTCAAGGTCTCCGAGAATTCCGTCGAGCCTGTGAGGATTGCCGGCTGCGGCGATCACTGGGTCATGGAGTTCCTCAACGGCGCGGAGCGCTTCATCATAGTTGACAGCAGCGGGCTGTCCTACTTTGCGGGGGACAAGTCGGAGTTCTTCCCCAAGTCCATGCCTGCCTTCCTCTGGTTCCGCCTGGCATCATCCGATCCTGATGTCATACTCAGGAACTTCATGCCTTACCTGTCAGGCGAGATCAGAAGCGCGGGGACGGATGCCGAGCTCATAAGGCTTGTCCCGTCAGACGGGCAGGGCTACGGCATGATGATGACGGTGGGGAGCAGCTCCGGCCTCATGCTTGACGCCGCGGCTGTCGACCGGAGCGGCAGCGTTATAGAGCAGTACACCGTAACCGGATTCTCGTCTGATCCATCGGTGAAGAAGGGTAAGCTCTGCGCCATGCGCCACCAGAGCGCAAAGGCCGGGCCTGAGTATATCTCCTCCGGCGAGAACGGGGGAAGCAGCCTCCTCGGCTATCTCCCCGTCGGCTACAAGGTTGTCGCCTACGAAAGGAAGCGCTATATAGACGGCCTCGGGCAGGCCGGGTATTTTCTCGTCAGCAACGGGATCTTTGATTTTTCAGTTTACCTTACGAGACATAACCGGAATTTCCACATCGGCGGCATGAAGATGGGCGAGAACATCGTCTATCACCGCGAGAACAAGAACGGCTATGACGTCGCCGTGGTCGGCATGCTGCCGATGGAGACCGCGGAGCTGGTGGCGGCAAGCATAGATCAGAAGGCTTTCGATAACATTCTGTCAGGAAGGTGAGGCTTAATGGCAGAGACACGTGGAATAGTCGAGGGATACCGCGACGGCCGCTGTGCGGTGAGATGCGAGAGAAAGAGCGCCTGCAGCGGGTGCCCGGAGAGCGCTTCATGCCGCAACGCCTCGCTCGCGGAGGGAAGCAGGCCGCAGGTGGTCCTGATCAGGACCGACATAACTGACCTGAAGCCCGGCGAGGAGGTGCTGGTCGTGTCGGACGAGCGCCTCATCACTGCCGCATCCATAATTGACTACGCGGTGCCGCTCGTGACCGCAATTGTCTTTCTTGCTGCGGCGCTCTTCCTCAGGCTGTCCGATCCGGTTACCGCGCTTGCGGCAGGCATCGGGCTGGTGCTGGGCTTTTTCCTTTCCGGAATAGCCGGAAGGCGCTTTGCCCGCGGAAGGAAGCTCATTGAGATCAGAAGGTACGGCGGATGCCCCGGGGAGAGAGAAGTTGGCTAAGAGCAGAAGCGCGTATGTCTGTTCCGAATGCGGGGCTGATTTTCCGAGATGGATGGGCAAGTGCCCGGAGTGCGGTGCATGGAACTCGATTACCGAGGTGAAGCTCCCGCCGAAGAGCAAGGCGGCGCCGGGCGGCGACTTCAGCGGCTTTGCTGGCGCAGCTGGCGAGGGGGAGACTGAGATCCTCTCCGAGATCCCCCTCGCGGAGCTCCCGAGGTTCACCACAGGATTCCGCGAGTTTGACCGGGTCCTCGGGGGCGGCATAGTCCCGGGCGCCGTAGTCCTTATAGGCGGCCATCCCGGCGCCGGCAAGTCAACGCTTCTCCTCGAGACGGTCTGCCGGCTTTCCGGCACCAAGAAGGTCCTTTACATCACGGGGGAGGAGTCGCTGCAGCAGGTCGCCATGAGGGCGGCCCGGCTCGGGCTCAAAACGGATCAGGTCAGGGCGGCGGCCGAGACCTCAGCCGAGCGCGTGGAGGGCCTGGTGATGAAGTACCGGCCTGAGGTGCTCATCATCGACTCCATACAGGTAATGTACGATGACGCGGTTTCCTCTGTCCCCGGCTCCGTCTCCCAGGTCAGGGAGTGCGCGGCGAGGTTCACGAGGATAGCGAAGAAGCTTGCCGTAGCGACCTTCATGGTCGGACATGTCACCAAGGACGGCGCGCTCGCCGGTCCCAAGGTACTGGAGCACTGCGTTGACTGCTCGGTCATGCTCGAGGGCGGGACGGACAGCCGCTTCAGGACGCTGCGCTGCCAGAAGAACAGGTTCGGCGCGGTGAACGAGATCGGGGTTTTCGCCATGACCGACCGCGGCATGCTTGAGGTGTCAAACCCGTCAGCCATCTTCCTCAACCGCGGGGAGAAGGAGGCGCCCGGCTCCTGCGTGATGGTGGTGTGGGAAGGCACGAGGCCGCTTCTTGTCGAGCTGCAGGCCCTGGTTGACGAGACGCAGCTCGCGAACCCGCGGCGCATCACGGTCGGCACGGAGCAGAACAGGCTCGCCATGCTACTCGCGGTGCTTCACCGCCACGCCGGCGTCGCGATGGGCGGCTATGACGTTTTCATCAACGTGGTGGGCGGAGTGAAGGTCGAGGAGACCGCGGCTGACGTGCCGGTGGTGATGTCGCTTCTCTCAAGCTACCGCGGAAGCCCAATCCCGAAGGACATGATTGCCTTCGGCGAGATCGGGCTCTCGGGTGAGGTGAGGCCGGTTCCCTCGGGACAGGAGCGGCTTGCCGAGGCGGTGAAGCACGGCTTCAGGACGGCTGTCGTGCCCAAGGCCAACGCCCCGAGAAAGCCTATAGAGGGGCTCACCGTCCATGCCGTCTCTGACATAAGCGAGATAATCGAGCTGGTCTGACGCAGTCCGGCGGAAGGGACTGAGGAAAGAAAGTGCCCGGATCAGAAAGGGCGGCACCGTGGCCGCCCTCGCTGCGTCATGAATCCTGCTGCGGAGGGAAATCGTCCTCGCCGGCAAGGTGCCCGATGTCGCGGTGCAGGAGCTCCTCGCTCATGCCGTTCATCTCGATGAACCTGCGGAGGTTCGTGATGCTGTCGATGTCTATTCTCATCGTGCCGAGCCCGATAAGGTTTCCGTGCTCATAGCTTACGGCGCAGTCCATGCTTATGGTAAGCGTGGCGCCGAGATGGATGTCTATCCTGACATGGGTGCCCTTCGTGAGGTCAAGCGGATGCTCTGCCTCGGCCAGGACGCCCATCAGGGAAAGATCCTTGATCTTGACGTTCTCCTTGTTTTCCCCGTAGGTGGCAAGAGCAGGAAGATCGCAGATAATCCTGATGAAGCGCCTGCGGTCCTGCATAATGTTTTTTGACTCAGATGCCATTTTCCTTTCCTGTAACTTTACCCGCGCCGCGCGGTGACATTCCGCGCTGCGCCTTTGCGGATGGAATCAGCCTGCTTTCCCGGCCGGCTCATCCTTTGACTGATCGTCCTTCCCGAGCGGCCTGCCGCCGAGATCCTTAGGCCTGGATACAGTCTGCCTGGCCGAGTCCTTGATCAGATCATCGATGCACTGCAGGATTGCCATGAGACGGTCTTCCAGCGTAAACCTGTTGTCCAGAATCGGTCCGAGCCTGTTCAGATCCTCCCTCAGATCCTTCATCTTGGCCTCGTTCAGCTCCTCGCCGTACTTGTCATCGAAGTCCAGGATCTGGTCGGTGTTGTGCCTGATTCTCGGAATTATCCTCTGCGCGATGGCGAGCCTTCGCCCGGTGGCGTTCTCCATCACGGTGACTATTCTGGGATAGATGTCGAAGTGCCCGCTCGAGAGGTAGTCCATCAGCTCACTGCAGAAGTCCTCGACCTTGGTATATGACGGAGGGCAGTCCTCGACGCCCCTGATCTTGAGATCAAGGAGCGTCATGTACTTCTTTATAAGCGACTCTCTGTGATCAAGCATCCTGTCGATCCAGGGGTGCTTGCCTGCGACCAGAAGCCGGATCTTGTTTATTCTGGTAAGCGTCAGCATATTGCGGCCCTCCGTCCTGTGTTTTAATGGAATTTAACCGCTTTTCGGCGAGTTTGCCATATCACCGTGACGTTTTTACAACGGGGATCTATTTTTTGGCAGGGCGTACGCACGAAGCACA
>DEHC01000046.1 GCA_002351705.1 Gammaproteobacteria bacterium UBA2810
CCGAGCACACAAAGAAAAGCCCCTGTCTCCCGGAGGAGGCAGGGGCCTCATTTCTGAAACCTTTTCAGGCAGTCAGATTAGAAGTTGTAGAAGGCGCCGATTGAGAGCCAGTCGTTGTGCTTGGTGTCATGCGGGCCTTCGGCGAAGTTGTCAACGTACTCAACCTGAATGTAGGTCTGCTTGTTGACGTTCCACCTTACCTGGGCATTCCACTGGTTCAGGACAACGTCCTTATCGCCGTCGGCCCACTGGTTCTTGAAGTAGCCCCAGCCGGTATCGAAGGTGAAGAGCTTGCCCGGGGTGGTGTAGCTTGCGACGAGATCGAAGCCGTCGCCGTTGAACGCCTTGGTCTCAGCGGACTTGTCGCTGATGCCGTCTGCGCTCATCAGCCTGGTGTGATCGTAGACGCCGGCGAAGTAGAAGCCAGGCTTGCCATGGGATCCCCAGTAAGCGCCGAGGTTGCCCTCGACTCTGTCGCCGGTGTTGTACTTGCCCTCGTCAATGGCCTTCACATAGTTGTAGGCGCCTACGAAGCCGAGCCCGATAGGGGTGTCATAGCTTACTGATGCTGCCACGCCGGCCTTCGCGTTGCTGTCAGGATCGCGGAAGCGGTAGGAGATGGAGTAGCCGAAGCCTGCGAGGTCATCAGCCTTCCACATAATGATGCCGTCCTGACGCTCGGAGCTTGCTACCTTCTTGTACTTGTCAAGGGCGGTACCATTTCCTTTCTTACCCCAGTTTCCGAATACGTGAATCGGCTTGATGGCGCGGAAGGATGCAGGCTCCATATGGCCGCCGAGGAGTGAGCCGTACTCGCCGAAGCGGGCGCCTACCCAGGCGTAACGGATTTCCATGCGCTTGTCGGTCTTGATGTTGTCCTCAGCGGACAGATCGTACATAACGTTGCCGAATACGCTGAAGAAGTCATTGACCTGTGACTCGCCGCTGACACCGAGACGGGCGGATCCGATGAATCCAGGATGATCGTCAGGGTTCGACTTCTTGGTCTGGTTCAGATAGCCGTAGCTGTTGAGAACCTCAGCCTTGACACGGCCGTTGATTGAGAGCGATGCGGTGTCGGTCTTGTAGATTTCCGCAGACACAGCGCTTGATGAGATAACAGCAGCGCTGACAAGGGCTGCGAGCTTAATCTTGTTCATATGTTACCTTTCCTTTTAATGGTTCAGCAGATGATTTATCCGGCTCAGGGCCGTTTGTTATTCAGTTTGCGGAGGCTCACTGGCAGCGCCCGGGAAGATTTCCATGACGTTTAACTGCCTGAACTCTGAAACTCTGCTCGGATTATTGCATAAACATGCGACAGAATTAACACTTTTCCCATTCTAATCGCTCCTAATTTGCCTGAGCACAAATTAGGCAGTGTCTTTGCAAAACCTTTGCAATTGCAGACTGATTCCTTCTCATATGCGGAATAGAATGCCGCAGACTGTCGAAGTGTCCCTCCTCTTTTCTAAGTGTTGAAAGGCCCTGCATGCTGCGTCCGGGGAAAGGGCAGGGTTTTTGACCCCGCCCGGGGCCTTCCCGGAAAGATGCTGAGGAAAGCCCGCATCCCCTCCTGCAGGGAATGATCAGAAGTTATAGACGGCGCCGATTGAGAGCCAGTCCTGATGGGCTGTTCTGTGCTCGCCGTCGCCGAAGTTGTCGACGTACTCGATGATGCCGTAGGCCTGATCGGTGACGTGCCAGAGGGCGATGCCGGTAATCTGGTTCACAGCGTCATCCCTGTCGCTGTTGGCCCAGTTATTCTTGAAATAGCCCCAGTCTGCGCCGATGGTGAATGCTCCGCCCGGAGTGGTGTAGCTTACGACCGCATCAAAGCCGTCGCCATTGAATCCTGCTGCGGTATTTCCGGAGGTCTCGTCGTCACTGAGCCCGTTCGGAGAGTTGAGCCTGGTGTGGTCATAGGATGCGGCAGCATAGAAGCCCGGCTTGTCAAAGGTGCCGTAATAAGCTCCGAATATAGCCTCGGTCCTGTCTCCGGTGACTCCGGCGAGCTTCAGGAGTCCGTTGTTCTCGTCGACCTTGTATACTGGGGTGTCATCGATGGCCTTGTTGTACTGGTAGCCTGCGACAAAGCCGAGCCCTATCGGGGTCTCATAGCCGAACGATGCTGCTATTCCGTCCTTGGTGTTGTCGCCGTGATCGCGGAAGCGGTAGGAGACCGCATAGCTGAAGCCATTGAGGTTGTCCTCCTGGAACTTGATGATGCCGTCCTGCCTTACGGCCGCGCCGACGCCGTAGGTGTCAAGCGAAGCGCCGTTTCCGGCAACGCCGAAGTGCTCGAACACATCGACATGGGCGAGGGCGTTGTAGGCCGCGTTGAGCTGGTGTCCGGCAGTCAGCTCACCGTACTCACCGAAGCGCACTCCGACGTAGCCGAAACGGATCTTGAGGCGGTCATCCGCGTCTATGCCGTCCTCCGAGTTCAGGTCGTATATGACATTCCCGAACACCGAGAAGAAGTCATTTACCTTTGACTCTCCGCTTACGCCCAGACGCGATGTAAGCGAGAATCCTGGATGGTCTTCCCTGTCGGTCTTGGCGGATATTTTTTGGTATCCGTAGCCGTTCAGGACTTCTGCCTTTACTCGTCCGTATACCGAGAGGCTTGCGTTTTCAGTCTTGTAGACCTCTGCCGCACCGGCGCCTGCCGAGACGAATGCTGCTGTGATGAGAGCTGCTGTTTTAATCTTGTTCATTGCTTTTTCTCCGGTAATTATAGTAAGTAAAAACCATATTATTCATAGCGACTGGATAGGTTTTCTCGTATCTTATACCCGTTTGTGATCGCGCGCAACATTTTTTTGTTAAAAATTGGTGCAAATCCGGACCGGAATGGGGCAGAAAGGCAGTCCGGATGCCGGTTCCGGGGCAGAAAAATAATTTTAAATTTTTTATGAAAAGCTGGCTTTCAGGTCACTGGCTGGCACCCCCGGCAGGAAGGCGCAGGAAAAAACAGGTTTGATGTTATGTACAGGGCTTCAGTCAGGAAGCTCTGGCTGACGTGGAGCCAGCTCGCGACCAATGGGAAAATTCAGCAGCCTTGTGGTTACAATGGCTGGTCGCTTCCTGTTTTGCATACGAAAAATCCCGGCAAGAGCCGGGACCTGTGATACATTTCATACGTCAGGAGAAGACTCAAGGATGCAGGCATCGCCTGAGAACAGCAGAACCGGATGTTCCTCTCGGGCACAATGGCGGCACAGGCTGTTTATCCTGGCCTCAGTCGCGGCAGGGTGATTCAGCCTTATTATCAGAAGCTGTAGACGGCTGCTACAGAAAGCCAGTCCTGGTGCGCCTTTCTGTGCGAGCCGTCACCGAAGTTGTCCACATACTGCAGGATGCCGTAGGCCTGTTTGGTGATGTGCCAGCGTACTATGCCGGCAAGCTGGTTTACGGCGCGGCCACTGCCGCTCTCTGCCAGCTGGTTTTTGAAATATCCCCAGTCTGCGCCGAAAGTGAATGTGCCGCTGGGCGTTGTGTAGCCGGCATAGGCATCGAAGCCGTCGCCTCTGAAGCCGCCGGCGGAGGCTCTGTCGCTGAGGCCTTTGGGTGAATTGAGCTTTGTGTGATCATATGACGCGGCTGCGTAGAAGCCCGGCTTGTCATATGTCCCGTAGTAGGCTCCAAGGATTGCCTCAGTCCTGTCACCGCTCCCGGCGACCCTCGTCCGGCCGCTGCTGTCGGTGGTGTAGACAGGGCTGTCATCAACGGCCCTGTTGAACTGGTAGCCAGCAGTAAGCCCGATCCCGGATTCGGTCTCATAGCCGAATGATGCCGAGATTCCGTCCTTGCTGTTGTCGCCCCTATCACGGAAGCGGTAGGAAACCGCGTAGCTGAAGCCGTCAATATTGTCTGCCTGGAACTTTATGATGCCGTCCTGCCTTATCGCAGCTCCGACGCCGTGTCTGTCAAGTGACGAGCCGTTGCCTGAGATACCAAAGTGCTCGAACACATCGATGTGCGCGAGGGCATTGTAGGCTGCAGGATACTGGTGACCTGCTGTAAGCGCTCCGTACCTGCCGAAGCGCGCACCCATATAGCCGAAGCGGATTTTCATCCGGTCTTTGGCATCGATTCCGTCCTCAGCATTGAGGTCATAAAGGAAGTTGCCGAATGCAGAGAAGAAGTCATTTGCCTTTGACTCGCCGCTCAGGCCCAGACGGGCGGTAAGCGACAGTCCCGGATGATCCTCCCTGCCGGTTTTTGCTGAGAACTTCTGATAGCCGTAGCCGTTCAGTGCCTCAGCCTTGACTCGTCCGTATACTGAAAGGCTCGCGCTGTCAGTATGGTAGACTTCGGCCGCGCCGGCGCCTGCCGATATGAATGCTGCTGATAGTGCCGCGATTTTCCAGATGCTGGTCGTCACTCGATTCTCCTTCCGGTAGTTAATTCCTATTAAACATAAAGGATAAGTTGGATATTGCATAATCAGAATAATAAAAGCTTACGGAATAATTCGCAACAATTTTATGCATAAGCGCCATAATTGGGCATTAATGAGTGCTGACTGGTTATGTTTTAGTCAAAATAAAGCAGAAGACGGAGGTGATGCGCCTTTTATTTGCAAAACAGGCACCTGCTGAGCCAGGCCATGGCGGATATGTTTTGTTATTGGAGCTTAGGAGATGGTGTGCCGGATATCTGAAGGTTCGGATGGGTAGTCACAGCAGGGCACAGTGGTTATGGAGAGATCGTTGTTTTCGGTTAGTCTGTGCTGTATGTCTGGAATGCACAGTTAGCCTCTCTGTTTGTTCTGAATTGAGGCGGAAGAGATATGCACCGTTATTTCAGTGCGGCAGGGCAGCAAGTGCCTGATAAAAAAGTCCCGGCATCAGCCGGGACCTCTGGGAATCTTACAGCGTCAGGAAAAGATTAGAAGCTGTAGATGGCAGCAAAGGAGAGCAGATCCTGATGGGCATCAGAGTGCTCGCCGTCGCCGAAGTTGTCAACATACTCGATCTGGGCGGAAGCCTGGTCGGTGATGTTCCAGACAGCAATGGCGCTGACCTGGTTGACAGCATCGTTGGCGTCGCTGTTCGCATACTGGTTTTTGAAGTATCCCCAGTCAACAGTGAAGGTGAACATTCCCTTCGGGGTGGTGTAGCTTGCGAGGAGGTCAAAGCCGTCGCCCCTGAAACCCCAATCTGTATCAGCATCCTCACCGTAAAGATCACCAAACCCGTCAGGGGAGTTGAGCTTGGTGTGGTCATAGACGCCGGCAGCGTAGAAGCCAGGCTCGCCGTATGAGCCGTAGTAGAGGCCGAAGAGCGCCTCGGTCCTGTCGCCGGTCATGACAACATACTTGCCATCCTCGTCAAAGTAGTTCTTGTCATCAATAGCCTGGTCATAGTTGTAGCCTGCGGTTACGCCAAGCCCGAACGGGGAGTCATAGCTGATGCCTGCGGAGATTCCACCCTTGAGGTTGTCGCCGTGGTCACGGAAGCGGTAGGAAACAGATGCGCCGAATCCGGCAAGATCATCGATCTTGTACATGACGATGCCGTCCTGCCTGGAGCCTGACGCTACATTGTAGGTGTCAAGGCTGCCGCCGTTTCCGCCGATTCCCCAGTTGTCGAATACATCGACAGGAGCAAGGGCCCTGTAGGACGCAGGCTCCATGTGTCCTGCGAGCAGCTCGCCGTAGTCACCGAAGCGTACTCCGACGTATCCGTAACGGACGTTCATGCGGTCGTTGGCATCCACGCCGTCCTCTGCGGAGAGGTCATAGCTGATGTCGCCGTAGAACGAGAAGAAATCATTGGCCTTGGACTCGCCGTGGAGGCCGATACGGGCAGATCCGACGAAGCCGGGATGATCCTCTGCGCCATCCTTGGCTGATACTGCCTGATAGCCGTAGCCGTTGAGCACCTCGGCCTTTACACGGCCGTAAACGGAGAGGCTGGCATCGTCACTCTTGTAAATATCAGCTGCAGATGCAACGTCAGCGGTAAGGAATGCTGCACCGATAAGTGCTGCGATTTTGATCTTGTTCATAGGTTTCCCCTTCTCAACAATTAAAGGTTTACCGGTCTGGAAGCTGCCGGATTATTGTTATCGTTTCCGGGTCACAGGCCTGCATTCCCGGCTGGCTCATTCTGCCAGCTATTTTTCTGCAGGCCTAACTGCAGATCGCCCTTTCATTATTGCAGAAAAATACCTGGAGTTAAAACATAAAACGTGATCAATATCATGTTATTTTTGATATACAGCAAAAAATTTTCCGGTTTTGCGGAATTTTTTTCAAATAAACCTAATTTATTTGGCAAATTACCTGAAAATATTTATTTATTAAATCTTGCAGGCTTGTTTGATTAATTTAATTAAGTCTGAGTGCGAGAAATTCTCCCGCTGATGCGGGATTCGTGACTGTATGAAAACTGTATAGATCTGTGGTGCAGCACATGTCTGTGCCTGATGCTTCCGTCATACGGCATTCCGCTCGGAAAAGCCCGTATTGCCGCCGCAAGTATACGCCATGCACCATAAAAGTGCCTGCTGTCATCCAATCTTCCGGAGCCGGTCCTTCTCATGGGAGCCGGAATGGCGTTCCGGTGCGGAATCCAGCAGTCCAGGGCAGTGCAGCTGCATCTGAAGCATTACTGTTAATGCGTAATCCGTGCCACTCTTCTCTAAATAGTGCATCGTGCATTGAATGCCGCGGCGGAGCCGCCTTGCTTATGAGGTGAGCTCCCGCGCGCGTTACTGGTGCCGGCAGTGGAGAGTGGCGTACCTGTACGGCCTTAGGGAAATAACCGGAGCATGAAGAGACTCCGGAAATCCTGAAATAAAAAAGTCCCGGCCGGAGCCGGGACTGACATTATGTTTTGGTTTGGTCTGAAGCGGCGCAGTGCGCCTTATTGATTAGAAGTTGTAGATTGCACCGAAGGTGAGCAGATCCTGGTGCGCATCCCTGTACGCGTCGCCTTCTCCGTCAGCGAAGTTGTCGACGTACTCAACAAGGAGCTGGGCCTGCTCGTTGATGTTCCAGGTGATGTTTCCGACAATCTGGTTCACAGCTACATCGCTGTCGCTGTTTCTCCACTGGTTCTTCATGTATCCCCAGTCAGCGGTGAAGGTGAACATCCCCTCAGGGGTGGTGTAGCTTGCAACGAGATCGAAGCCGTCGCCGCTGAAGGCGCAGTCCTCATCGCAGTACTTAACGCTGTCATCGCTCATGTGATCGCCGGTGTTGAGTTTGGTGTGGTTGTACACGCCTGCGCCGTAGAAGCCAGGCTCACCGAACGCGCCGTAGTAGGCGCCGAGGATGGTCTCGGTCCTGTCGCCGGTGACGCTCTTGTCGATTGCCTTGTTGTACTGGTAGCCAGCGGTGAAGCCGAGCCCGATGGGGGTGTCATAGCTGAGGCCTGCGGATACGCCGTTCTTGGTGTTGTCGCCGGCATCGCGGAAGCGGTAGGAGACCGAGAAGCCGATACCCGAGCCGCCGAGATCATCAGCCTGGTACATGATGATTCCGTCCTGCCTGTTTGCGGCGCCAGTGTTATGGAGGTCAAGAGACGCGCCGTTTCCGGCAAATCCCCAGTTCTCGAATACATCGACAGGAGCAAGGGCGCGGTAGGCAGCCGGCTCCATGTGTCCGCCGAGGAGCTCGCCGTAGTCGCCGAAGCGCATGCCGACCCAGCCGTAGTAGACGTTCATGCGGTCATTTGCATCGATTCCGTCCTCTGCGGAGAGATCGTAGTAGATGTTGCCGAATGCGGTGAAGAAGTCATTTACCTTGGACTCGCCGCTCACGCCGAGACGGGCGGAGCCGATGAATCCGGGATGGTCCTCGGCGTCAGTCTTCAGGGACTGGTCGACATAGCCGTAGCCGTTCATGACCTCGGCCTTGACGCGTCCGTAAACCGAAAGGCTTGCGCCGTCGGACTTGTAAACCTCTGCCGACATTGCTCCCGCTGAGTAAACAGCAGCAGCTGCGAGCAGTGCGATTTTCAGTTTGTTCATCATTTTTCCTTTTTTCTCTGGGTTAGTACAAATTCTTTCCTCTCTGTGAAGGGGCTCTTCGCTGTCCGGGCCCCGGGAGAGGCTCAGTGGCACATCGGGCATCCGCCTGAGCTGTTGCAGTCAGAGCAGCAGGACTTCCCTTTTTTCTTCCCTCTGCGGATAGTCCAGAGGCTCAGGGAAAGTATTGCGATTAAGCCGAATCCGATTAAGAGATCTGCCATTCTCAGCCCCTTGCCGCAGCAGCGGCCTGAGTATTGATTTTTGCCTTCTTTTCCTTTCCGGTGTTCACGCCCCACGGGAGCCTGAAGCAGAGCAGCGCGACCATGGCGACGAGCACGAGAACGGCAACGAAGGTCCAGCCGGTGAAAGCTCCGGTTACGATCCAGACGGACATCTGGTATACGACCAGGGAGACGAGCCAGGCGAATACGTTCTGATAAACGAGCGCGATGATTGCCCACTTCCTGGTGTCAAGCTCCTTCCACATGGTGCTCACAGCCGCAAGGCAGGGCGAGTTGAGGAGGTTGAAGAGCAGGAAGCTGAAGGCAGCCATGCTGGTCGGGAACATCTTGGCGGCAGCGCTCCAGAGCTCTGCGTCCTCCTCGGTTGCATCAGCGGCGCCCGAGAGGATGCCGATGGTGGAGACAATGCTCTCCTTTGCCGCAAATCCGGAGATTGAGGCAGCGACGGCATCCCATCTGCCGAATCCGAGCGGTGTGAAGATCGGGGCGATGAGGCCGCCGAGCCAGGCCATGATTGACTCCTCGGTGTCGCAGAGGCCGAAGGTGCCGTCATGGAAGCCGAAGGAGGCAAGGAACCAGATGATTACGCAGGCTGCGAAGAGGATGGTTCCGACTTTCTTGAGGTAGCCCTTGATGCGGTCCCACATGTGCATGAGGATGGTGAAGAAGGTCGGTACGTGGTAGTCAGGGAGCTCCATCACAAAAGGCTCGGCAGAGCGGCCGATGATGCCGGTGTGGCGGAGGATTACAGACGATACGAGCACCGCTACGACGCCGATGAAGTACATGAACGGAGCCATCCAGACGGATCCGCCGAGGATGATTCCCGAGATAAGGGCGATAAGCGGGAGCTTCGCGGAGCAGGGAACGAAGGTCGCGGTCATGATGGTTGCGCGCCTGTCTCCGTCATCCTTGATGCTGCGGGCGGTCATGATCCCGGGTACGCCGCATCCTGAGGAGATGAGGAGCGGAATCATGCTGCGGCCGGAGAGTCCGAAGCGGCGGAAGATGCCGTCGAGCATGAAGGCGATTCTCGCCATGTAGCCGATATCCTCGAGGATGGAGAGGAGGAGGAAGAGGATCATCATCTGCGGAACGAATCCGAGAACCGCGCCGAGACCGCCGATGACGCCGTCAACAACCAGGCTGACCATGAGCTCCGATGCGCCGGCAGCGGCGAGGTGCTCCGAGGTCCAGGGCATGATCCACTCGCCGAAGAGCGTGTCGTTGGTCCAGTCAGTGAACCAGGTGCCGGGGCCGGTTACTGCAATCCAGTAGAGGACGAACATGATGGCGAAGAAGATCGGGAGGCCGAAGATCCTGTTGGTGACGACCTTGTCGATCTTGTCCGAGATGGAGACTCCCCTTGAGGCGTTCTGGTGGAATGCCTCCTTCAGCATTCTGTCGATGAAGTCAAAGCGTCCGTCCGCGATCTGGGATACAGCGTCGTCGCCGAAGAGCTTCTCGCAGGTCTCGATCTGGGGCTCTGCGGCCTTTCTCGCGTCATCGCTGGCGCCGAACCTGACGATTCGCTCGTCGCGCTCGAACACCTTGACGGCCAGGAAGCGGATGTGGTCTATGTTCTGCGGCAGGGTCTTCTCGATGTTGGCGAGGGCATTCTCGACCGAGTCGCTGAAAATCCTCTGCTTTGCAGGGAGGAGCTTGTGCTCGACTGCGTCGCGGCACTCCTCAATTGCCTTCCTGAGGCCCTCTCCGCTGATGGCGGAGACCTCAACCACAGGAACTCCGAGCTTGGCGGAGAGCTTCGGGATGTTGATGCTGTCGCCGCGCTTCTTGACGACATCGATCATGTTGATGGCGATGACTACAGGGATGCCGAGCTCGACGAGCTGGGTCGTGAGGTAGAGGTTCCTGTTGAGGTTTGTTCCGTCAACGATGTTGAGGATACAGTCAGGGTTTCCGTCAACGAGATAGTCAGCGGCAACCACCTCATCGCGGCTGAAAGGGGAGAGGGAGTAGGTTCCGGGGAGGTCGATCACCTCAACCTCGCCTTTCTGGCATCCCTTGACGTCGAAATTGACAATTCCCGACTTGCGCTCAACAGTGACTCCAGGCCAGTTGCCCACGTGCTGGTGGGCACCCGTGAGGTTGTTGAACATTGTGGTCTTGCCGCAGTTGGGGTTGCCGGCAAGGGCAATGGTTAGTTTCATATTCGCTCCAGAATTTTCTGACTGCGGCGGACAGACCGGGCAGCGTTTCAGTAACATGGATTCTGGCGTAATGTTAGCCTAACATAACAACAATTGCAAGGTAAGGCTTACAATACAAAAAATGTGATTAAAATCCGAGCAGCCAGCCGGTCATTATGGTAAAGGGATTCCGGCGCCGGAATTCAGGAAAGGAATAATGTACTGAGATCTCTGCGGAATACGGCCGCAGTGCCGGAGCGGAGGGAAATGATGCCGCCGGGCTTAATCCCGGCGGCTGCTTATTGAATTCAGTTTTTCTGTCTGACTGACGGCCTTCTGCCGTAATAGAGATCCTCGAGGATCGATTTCTCGAAATCGTTCCTCTGCTTCATGATTCTGCCTCTCCAGCCGTCCGAGCCGTTGTTCTTCGCGTAGGTGAGGCCGTTGTTGTAGATGACGAAGGGGACAAGCTCGCCGTTCTGGTCCACGACAAAGCCTGCGAGGTTCGAGACGTTGGCGATGGTTCCGGTCTTCGCGCGGACGTTCCCCTTGAGGACTCCCTGCACCACGCTGCCGCGCCCGCGGAGCGTTCCGGTGTAGGCAGATCTCGGGAGCGAGTTCACTATATGGAGCTCGGAGTCGTGATCCCTGATGTAGGTGAGGATCTTCAGCATCTGGCGCGGGGTGATGAGGTTGTAGGACGAAAGTCCGTTCCCGTCCATGAGGCGCATTCCGGTGAGCTCAATCCCGACCTTTTTCCGGAGGAAGCTCTTGATGAACGAGGTGGCGTTGTAGTAGGAGGTCGGGCCGCGCTTGGTGAACCTGGCGGCGGTCTTCGCAAGTATGTCGGCGTAGAGGTTGTCCGACACCAGGAGCATGTGGCGGATCAGGGCTGATACCGGGAGCGACTCAACTGCTCCTGCGAATGCGGTCTTCTCGTAGGAGGGATGGGTCGAGTAGTAGACCGCCTCCGAGCTGATGCCGAGGCTCTCAAGGATGCTCGCGGTGATCTCGGTTCCGTACTTCTCCGGATCGAGCACGGCGAACGACATCGGCCACTCGCCTGCCTTGTTGGCGCTGTTCTTCGCGACGCAGCCGTACATCACATACTTGTTGTCAAATGAGGGAATCACCTCGAGGAGGCAGTTTTCCTCGGCCTTCTGCTTGCTGGTGAGGACCAGGGCGTGGCTTTCGACCTTTACCCCGGGGAGCTTCGCCTTCTCCGGGACTGCAGCGATTCCGCTTCCGTTGTCGGCGAGGACGGTATTGAAGCAGTTGTGGTTCAGCACGATGGATGATGAGGGGGCGGTGAAGCAGATCGGAAGATCATCCCAGATCCAGCCGCTCGCGCGCTCGTAGCCTGAGAAGGCGCTGGTGTCGAGTATGACGGAGCCCCTGACCCTGCTTACTCCCCAGCGGCTCTTTATCGAGCGGAGGAGCCCGCGGTAGGTGTCGATGGTGAGATCAGGCGCGCCGCTGAAGCGGATGATGATGTCTCCGTTGAGCGTGTTCCCCGAGATCCTGCGCTCATCGAGCCACAGCTCGGTCTTGTAGCGGTAGTCGCCGCCCAGCACTGACGCTGCTACGAGCGCCGTGATTACCTTCTGGGTTGAGGCAGGGGGGAGGAATGAGTCAAGGTTGTAGCCGTCTGCCGGGTATCCCGGAAGCTGCCAGGCAACGCCTGCCGTAGCCCCGTCAGGGACAATGGCGGCATTGCCGGCTGCGCCTGACGCGCGGAACTTCCCCGGGGCGGTGAATGACGCCTCCTGCGCCGTGCGCTTCGGTTCCGGGCGCTTGTTCAGCAGAATGCCGGTCTCGCCGGTGAATGACTGTGTGGCCTGTTCCTGGGCTGCCTGCGTCTTCGCTGCAGCATTCCCGGTGAGAAATGCTGTGCCGAGGACGAGCAGCGCTGCCCCTGCTGCCGTTAGCTTCATGTGGATCCTCCTTCAGAATGATAGCGGAATTATAAGCCCTGGATCACATTTTTGTCTTTTGGGTGGTTAAAATTTATCCAGTGACATGCCTTGTCATCTCTGTTGCGCGCTTTGTTCATGAATAATTCAGTCCGCCATCTCAGCCTCTGTTCATTGCAAACTGCAACTGGCAGATTGATTTTCGCGGCATTATGCTGATTTTTTCGGACGTGCAGTCAAGCGCTGTCCGTTCTTATGCTAGAATTGCGCTAATCAGGGCAGCTTCGGGCTGTCTGGCGTCGTCATGGATGAAGAGCATAAATCATGATAATTCAACCGAAAGTTCGCGGGTTTATCTGCACCACTACCCACCCGCTTGGCTGCGAGGCCAATGTAAAGAATCAGATCGCTTACGCCGAGTCCAAAAAAATACAGAACGGCCCTAAGCACGTACTGGTAATCGGAGCCTCAACCGGCTACGGGCTTGCCTCCCGCATCAATGCCGCCTTCGGCGCAGGTGCCGCCACAATCGGCGTCTTCTTCGAGAAGCCGGGCACCGAGAAGAAGCCGGGCACCGCCGGATGGTATAACTCAGCCTACTTCGACAAGGCAGCGAAGGCCGCAGGCCTTTACTCCAAGAGCATCAACGGCGATGCCTTCTCCGATGAGTGCCGCCAGAAGGTCATTGACATCATCAAGAAGGATCTCGGGACCATCGACCTCGTTGTCTACTCCCTTGCGGCTCCTGTAAGGAAGATGCCGGGAACCGGCGAGGTTGTACGCTCATCCCTGAAGCCTGTCGGGAAGACCTACACCACCACCGCAGTTGACACCAACAAGGACGAGATCATCACCTCCAGCATCGAGCCTGCGACAGAAGAGGAAATCGAGAACACCGTCAAGGTCATGGGCGGACAGGACTGGGAGCTTTGGATCAGGCAGCTCGACAGCGCCGGCGTCCTTGCCCGCGGCTGCCGCACCGTTGCATACAGCTACATCGGCACTTCCCTCACCTGGCCTATCTACTGGGAAGGAACTCTCGGCTACGCCAAGAAGGATCTCGACAGGGCAGCAAAGGCCAACACCGAGGTTCTTGCGAACATCGGCGGATCCGCCAATGTCGCTGTGCTGAAGTCCGTTGTCACCCAGGCATCCTCGGCAATCCCCGTCATGCCTCTCTACATTTCCCTCGTATTCAAGAAGATGCGCGAGAAGGGCGTTCACGAGACCCCGATCATGCACATCAACCGCCTGTTCCGCGAGTTCCTCTACTCCGGCAAGCCCGTCGAGACTGACAGCGAGGGACGCATCCGCGTTGACGGCTGGGAGCTCTCTGACGACATCCAGAATGCCTGCAGGGATCTCTGGCCCAAGATCACCACTGAGAACCTCCGCGAGCTCACCGACTACGATGAGTACAAGAAGGAGTTCCTGGAGCTCTTCGGCTTCGGCATAGACGGCGTTGACTACTCGGCAGACGTAAACCCTGTAGTTGATTTCGACGTTGTCGAGATGAGATAGTCCTTAGGTCAGGACATTGAGAAAGGGAGCCTTGCGCTCCCTTTTTTTGTCTTTATGAAGCAGTGCGGGCAGTCTTGCCCTCAGCTCTTTCTTATGCAGCCCGCACGGCTCTTGATCAGCTCATTTTTGTAAAATGGCGGGTACAGGCAGCCGGAAGCCCGCAGCTTAATCTCAGAGGCCGGCAATTCACCGGGAGCTCTTCTATGTACATCGTATACCGCAGCACTTCAGACGGCACCTGGTACGCCTCGGCTGCCGTGTCAAAGAGGAACGGCTCAAGGACATCTGTTTCGTACACCTATCTGGGGCGGGTTCTTGATGAGAAGGCCGGCATCTACCAGAGTGAGGAGCGCGGGATATTCACCTTCGATCCGAAGAGCGGGGAATTCGGCAGGGCGGATCCGTCCTTTGTCCCGCCAGAGCGCCGCCGTCGGCTCCGGGCTGAGGGCATTATGGCCGACTTCGGCGATGCCTGGCTCGTGAACGCCTTCCTGGAGAAATCCGGCTTTCTGCAGGTCCTTGACCGCACGGGATGCAGGAATACGGATACGCTCCGTGCCATGCTGCTTTTCTATGTGCTCTCCTCCACTGCCGGAACTGATCCATGCCGCTGGTACGAGGGAAGCATTGCCAGGCTCATCTATCCATCGGCCCGGATGGCGGGCAGCGGAGCAGCTGATTTTCTGAAGTCCGCCGGCACGGAGGAAATGCGCAGGACATTCCTGGAGTCCTGGATCAGCTATGTGCCAGAGCGCTTCAGGAAGGAGCACGTTATCCTGGCAGACGGCTGCAGCCTCCCGGGCGGGATTCATGCGCCATATACCGAGCGGACCCCAAAAGGCGGCAGGACAGGCAGTGAGTTGAGGCTCTTCTATGCTTTCGGAAGGTCAACGGGACTTCCGGTCTGGTTCAGGGATTTTCCTGGCTGCACGGCTGACGCGCCGGCAATGGAGCGTGCCCTGCTTTATTGCAAGGCTAACGGAATAAGGGCCGGCTCCTGCATCATGGAGGCGCCCTGCGGCACAGGCCGCGACCTTGATCTGCTTCTTGGCTGGAGCCGTCACACGAAAAATTCTTTTATTGCAAGGCTCAGATCTGATGACAGCAGTCTGAGACTCATGATTGATGATGAGCTTTCGTCGATGTTGGACAAGAATAATCTTGTCCTGTACGGTGACAGGATGATTTTCGTGAAGAAGAGGCGGATCATGGCCGGATCCGGAAGCGGCCTGCCAGCGTGGATGTATCTCGGGCTTGACTGTGCTCTTCTTCCGGATGATCTCAGCCGCCTTCCTGGGCGGCCTCATGGTGAGAAGCCGGATTCTCTTGAAATTTTCCGGGCAATGGAGTCCGGAGCGCTCTTTGCCTTTGTCTCGGGACACGAGTATTCATGCGAAGAGGTCACAGCTCTCTACGATGAGCGCAAGGCGGCCGATCATATGATGGACTTCTCGGGAAACCTCCAGGGAATCATGCGGCACCTGGTGAAAACCCCGGAGGCACTGCACGGGCACCTGCTGCTCTCCTTTATGGCTGCCTGCGCCGCCGGAATGATAAAGACCAGGCTCAGGTCAGCGAGAATGGATTTTGTCCCGGCAATGGCCGAGCTCAGGAACCAGAAGTGCATGGTTTTCAGCGCCAGAGTCGAGACGGGGCCTCTTTGCGAGAGGGCAGGAAAGATTTACCGGGCGCTCGGCATTGACTGTCCTTCGTCAATACCGCTTGCCGGCGGCAGGCTGAGATACAGGGAAAATGAGGCTGAGAAACAGCAGCCCTCAAGGCCTTACAGCGGAAGGCCCGATGGTCAGGAAGACTGCATGGCGCCAGAAAGCGGATCTGGAAAAGAGGAAAGCAGCATTTACTGGTAAATGAAGCCTGCATAAACATGCCGTGTCCATTTGCCGGACGGTCGCTGGAAAATTAAATTTAATTTTTCTGCGAGTTCGGGGATATGACGTAGTTCCATTCGCCGTGCCAGCCGGCAGCGGTAAAATTCACGTTTTGCAATTCTTCGTCTCTTCCGTCCTTGCCGTTTTCACAGGTACTCATGTTCTGCCTGCACTTTAATTTCAATCCGGCTGGGGTGGCTGCCGGACCTACAAGATTCACAATAATCTCAACAGTCTCAGGCGGCCTGTCACGCCAGTTTTTGCTGACAAAGGCAAAGAACCTGTGTTCGATTGTGTTCCACCTGCTTGTTCCCGGGGGAAAGTGCGAAACATGTATGGTCAGGCCTGTCTCATCGGCGAAATTCTGCAGGCTTGTCTTCCAGAGGCTGTTACGGCGGCCGCTGCTTCTGCCGCAATCGGCTGTTATGTACAGCCTGTCCGCGCCGGGGTACCTTTCTGATCCCATTGTTTTCCACCACTCACGGATGCTGCTTACCGCAAACTCGGCCGTATCAGCGCCAATCCCGGCATTTGCAAAGCCTTCGCTGAAGTTCAGAGCACGGTCGCTTGCTTTGCCGGTCTGTCCTGACGGAAAGTACACATTTCCATTGTTTTTATGCCGGTCTGTGAACTCTTTCTTCTTTGCATCAACCGAGATGACAGGGTACTTTGACTGCATGAAAGACCTGGCCTTGCCGTTGATGAAGCGGAACTGGGCATCCCGGTCATCCTCTGGATCTCCGCTCCTGGCTGACTTTCTGTCCTGCCGCAGGCTGTAGCCCATTCCCTCAAGCAGACTGCCGACAGTCACATGGCTTATGGATATGTTCTTCTCTTTCAGTGCTGCTTCAAGGTTTCTTAGGCTTTTTGTTGTCCAGCACAGCGGATCTTCCGGGCAGCAGGCAGCATGGCCATGCACCAGAAGTTCAAGCTCATCAACAACATGAGGATATTTGTCTGTGGCTGTTTTTCTGCCGCCGCCTTCGGCACGCATCCTGGTATTCCCTGCAGTCCGGCCGCATCTGGCTTCAGGGGAGGGGGTGATTTTTTCACATTCCTTCTTCCCATCAATGATCGTGACCTGAGAGACTTTTGTCAGCTCGTGGAGCTCTTTTACGCTTCCCCGGCCGAGCATTTCTGACAATCCGCCAAGGAAAAGCCGCCTCTGTTTCTCATCAAGCTGCGGGAGCATCTTCCCGATAAAAACTTTGACAGATTCCTCAAGCATAGCCGTCTCCATGCATGACGCGATGACAGCACAATAAGTGCAGGTGAATAGATTAGAAGAACAAGCTTTTATTTTTTAATGATTTCCAAGTCAGAGCTCCTGGCTGCCCCGCTTCAAATCGTAGTTGCGATCGTAATTTACGTACCGGTAGCCGCTCTCCCTCAGCCACTCAAGCAGAGTGAGATCCCGGTCAATGAAGCCGAGCTCCTTAAGGTTCAGCGACAGAGCATCCGACAGTGTCATGACATGCTCCTCCTCAGCACCGTCAGTGCCGATGCCGTGTCCGACAAGGTACTCCTCGTAATATTCCCTCACGAGGTAAATCTCATCATCGTTCTCGTACTCGGAGACCAGAAGCTCGTTGAGCCCCGTGATCTCCTGCTCTTCCTTATGCTGCATTTTCCTGAAGAACTCTGCCTCATTCTCTGAAACATAGCGGCCCTTCATCGACTCAAAGAGGGCAGAGTCCTCCCGGGACAGTCTGTGTTTTTCTCTCTTCATGAAATGCAATGTTCTGTAATGCATGATACGCGGCCGGCAGGGCTCAGCTGCACGGTAATGATTTCATGAGCCGGCCTGTCCCTTGAAAGAGAATCAGTCCGGCGTCGGAATCCGGTCAGTCCTTCCAGCAGGTTGAGCGGGAGTCGAGCTTCCAGGTGAAGCTCTTCAGCACGCCGACCTCTGGCACGTAGATCACGGTGCAGGGCGGCACGGCCTTCTCTGCCTCGTTTTCTTCGCTGTCAACGCCGCGCACAGTAAGCGTTATGACGCCGCTGCTCACAGCGACATCCCCGACGTAGCTGCTTTTGATGTCATAGGAGGTGTTCTTAATGCTCCATGAGCCGCCGTCTGCCTCGTCTGTGCAGAGCGAGAGGTAGCCGCGGTCGCTGAAGCAGGCCTCGACCTCCTTCTGCAGCTCCTTTGCGTACCTTGTGACGTCCTCCCTCGGAGAGAGAGGCAGCAATGCTACAATAAGGACGGCCATCACTGCCAGAATGACGGCAGCAGCAGTGATCTTCCAGTGGACGGTCAGCAGCCTGAGCAATCTCGATCCCAGTTCCTTCTGTGAACCCGCGCAGCCGGCTGATGATGCCTGCTGTTCCTGATCTTCCGTATTTTCATTCATGATGCTGTATGCCTCAGGATCCTGCCTTCGGGCGGCAGGCCTCCTTTTCTTTCTTTCTTTTTCTGCCGGTTCAGCGCTCTTTGTCACCGGCACTATCCCTTTCCCAGGAATAGGTTATGGACACTCCGAGCGTCTTCCCGACGACCGAGCTCCTCTCTGCCTTGACCGCGGCCTTCCGTAGAAGGTACTCGTCCGCGTCGGGCGCGTCAACGATGAACCTGACATGGAACCCGTTGAGGGCAGGGCCTCCGGGGACAATCCCGTACACCTTCTTCATGTCGAGATCAGATTTGACCTCGGTCCTGAGCCCCCTGAGACCGATGCCGAGCTTCTTGGCCGCGGCCTCGTAGGAAATCGCCATGCAGGACGCGACAGCGCCGTTCAGGTAGTCAACAGGAACCGGCACCGGAGTGTCGTCCGGGTTCTCATTCTCTCCGGAGAAATAGTCAGCATAGCCCGGGGTCTCAATCCTGTACTTCCCGTTCTCCATTACCGCGCAGCAGGAGAAATGCTCGGTCCTGAATCCGCCGGGACCGAGTGAGCATGACGCTCCCTTCCCGGGATTTCCTGTATTCTCTTCAGCCATACTGCCTCCGTTCCGGTTATTGCAGGTATTCCTGAATTATATTGGAGCGTCAGGTGTTTTATTGTGATGCAGGGCGATGATCGCTCTTTCCGCTGGCCGTGCAGCGCATTATGAATGGTGCTACAATCCTTGTGGCGGTTGTTCAGAATTCACTTTTCCCCCGCGGAGCCCGAGAGCGTTCCGTTCCGGAGGCGGCCCTCAGGGGCCGGGCAGCCATAGTTCCGGCCGCTGTCCCATGCGGCCTGAGGTCTCAGGACCCGATGTCACTTTTCCAGCCATGCTCAGCTTTGCATCCCGCAATCCGGGCTTTCATTTCAGAATGAGGATGATCCTGCGGTTTTCCGCCGGGGATCCTGTTACTCTGTGAGCAAAGCTGTTGAGCTCAGGCTGGTCTTTCAGATGGAGAGCAGAGCTATGAATACGATTGACAGGATATTTTTCGATATGGACGGCGTACTTGCTGATTTTGCCAGGGGCGTGAGGGAGCTTGCCGGTGTCCCCGGGTTCTCGGATCTCGAGAAGCATACCAAAGAGGAGGACGACGCGATGTGGGAAAAGGTCCGCGGGGTGGAGCATTTCTACCTCAGGCTTGATCCGATCGCCGGATCGCTTGAGATGCTCGGCAAGGTAAACGCGGCATATCCCGGAAAGTGCGAGATCCTGACGGGGATTCCGAAGCCCTGGCGCGGCATAGCCTCATCGGGCGAGGACAAAATCGCCTGGATGAAAAAGTTCTTCAAGGAATCAATCCCGGTCAACATCGTGCTGAGCGAGGAGAAGCCGGAATTCTGCAGGGGCGCGGGCTCCGTCCTCATCGATGACATGAGGAAGAACATCAGGGGCTGGGAGAAGGCGGGCGGCACCGGCATCAGGTTCGAGCGGGGCATGGCCGGGGATATTCTTAATATTCTGAAGATGATTGAGGAAGGAACATACCGGAGAGGGGACAAATAAAAAAAGCCGCCTTAAGGCGGCAGGTCCCCGGCAGATGCCGGGAACCTTTTGGGGGAGCTCTCAAGATCAGAACTTCATTCCCTCTTTGTAGCTGTGCTCATGAATTCCGGTAACGGCGCGGCCTGACGGGTCAGCCATGCCGGCAAAGGCCTTGTCCCAGGCAATTGCGGCAGGGGTGGAGCAGGCAACGGACTTGCCGTAGGGAACGGTCCTTGCTGCCGACTCTAGCGGGAAGAACTCCGCAAAGATCGAGCGGTAGAAGTACGCCTCCTTGGTGAGCGGGGTGTTGATCGGGTAGCGGTACTTGGCGTTAGCCAGCATCTGGTCAGAGACCTGGGTCTCGGCGTACTCGCGCAGGGAGTCAATCCAGCTGTAGCCGACGCCGTCGGAGAACTGCTCCTTCTGCCTCCAGCAGACATCCTTCGGGAGATAGTCCTCAAAAGCCTCTCTCAGGATGTACTTCTCGATCTTGCCGTCGGAGCACATCTTGTCCTTGGGGTTGAGGCTCATCGCAACATCGATGAACTCGCGGTCAAGGAACGGAACGCGCGGCTCGACGCCCCAGGCCATCATCGACTTGTTGGCGCGCAGGCAGTCGTAGAGGTGGAGCTGCGAGAGCTTGCGGACGGTCTCCTCGTGGAATTCCTTCGCGTTAGGAGCCTTGTGGAAGTAGAGGTAGCCTCCGAAAATCTCGTCGGATCCCTCTCCGGAGAGGACCATCTTGATGCCCATCGACTTGATGTAGCGGGCCATGAGGTACATCGGGGTGGAGGCCCTGATGGTGGTTACGTCATAGGTCTCGATGTGGTAGATGACGTCCCTCAGGGCATCGATGCCTTCCTGCACGGTGAAGTTGATCTCGTGGTGGACGGTGCCGATGTAGTCAGCGACCTCCTTTGCCTTCTCGAGATCCGGAGCCCCCTTGAGGCCGATGGCGAAGGAGTGGAGCTGCGGCCACCATGCGCCGGTCTTGCCGCCTTCCTCGATTCTGCGGTCAGCGAACTTCTTGGCGACAGCGGAGATGACGGAGGAGTCAAGGCCGCCTGAAAGGAGCACGCCGTAGGGAACGTCGCTCATGAGCTGGCGCTTTACCGCGTCCTCAAGGGCGGAGCGGAGCTTTGCGACGTCGCTGGTATTGTCCTTGACTGCGTCATAGCTCTCCCAGGGCCTGTTGTAGTACTTCTTGATCTGCCCGTCCCTGCTCCAGAGGTAGGATCCTGCGGGGAACTCGGCAACCTCGGTGCAGACCGGCATAAGTGACTTCATCTCGGAGGAGACGTAGAAGTTGCCGTCCTTGTCATATCCGGTATAAAGGGGAATGATGCCGATGTGGTCGCGGGCAATGAGGTACTCGTTCTTCTCTGCGTCATAAAGGATGAAGGCGAAGATGCCGTTCAGCTCGTTGAGGAAGTCGATTCCCTTCTCCTTGTACTTCGCAAGGATAATCTCGCAGTCCGAGCCGGTCTGGAAGGTGAAGTCGCAGGTCAGCGTCTTCTTGAGATCCTGATGGTTGTAAATCTCGCCGTTCACTGCAAGGATATTGGTATGCTCGGGGTTGTAGAGAGGCTGTGCCCCGTGCATGGGATCAACGATCGAGAGGCGCTCGTGGACCAGAATGCATTTGTCATTGCTGTAGACGCCGGTCCAGTCCGGGCCGCGGTGGCGCTGCAGCTTTGACAGGTTAAGTGCTTTCCGGCGCAGTTCAGCCGCATCGGTTTTAATGTCCAGTATTCCTAGGATGGCACACATTTTTACAGATTCCTTGTAAATATACAGATGCCCGTGCGGGGCCAGGTGTGCTGCGCCGGATAACTCCGGTACACCTGTTTTGTTATAATTTTACCTTATCTGATTTTAGCATGATTATCACGCGCCTGAAACAGGGCGGAGGTGCAGGGGCATGGCAGAGGAAAACAGGAAGTTCATGAAAAGCGACTCGAGCTATGACGACTCGTTCCGCGCTGAGTACCTCCATCCCCGCTACTGGGGACTCTGGCTCCTGGCGCCCCTCCTCTTTGTATTCGCCTGGATGCCGGTCTGCATCAGGGACGCGTTCGGGCGCCTGCTTGCGGGCATCGTGCTCAAGGTCTCCGGGCGCCCTGCCGAGGTTGCCATGGTGAACCTCCGCATCATGAGGAAGGAGCTTACTGACGCCGAGAGGCGGGAGATTATAAGGAAGTCAGTCGAGATCGGGATGTGCGGGCTCCTTGCCTACGGCGAGCCGTTCTTCCTCCCCAAGAGCATGCTGATGCGCCGCTGGAACCCGGTCGGGAAGGAGTACCTCGACGAGGCAGTAAAGACCGGGAAGCCCATCATCTTCATGATCCCGCATACCTGGACCATCGACTGCTGCGGCCTCTACCTCTCCGCCATCGGGCTCCCGATGACCACCATGATGCACTCGTCGCGCAACGACCTCATGGACTGGTACATGAACAGGCTGCGCCTCCGCTTCGGGGGAAAGGTTTTTGAGCGCGGCGCTTCGCTCCGCCCGGTGATCCGCTCTCTCCGTGAGGGGAACCACTTCTACTATCTTCCTGACGAGGATCTCGGGAAGGACTATCCCTCGCTCTTCGTCCCGCTCTTCGGCACGAAAAAGGCGACGCTCGACATGCTCCCCAAGCTCGCGAAGGTCTCCGGGGCGGTGGTTGTTCCGATGCTCGCGACCTACAACATGGAGACACGCCGCTACGACGTGGTGTTCGAGAGGATGTACGACGGCTTCCCCTCAGGGGACAACACCGCGGACGCCGAGAGGATGAACAGGAGCATCGAGAGCCTCCTTGAGGGGAGAATAGAGCAGTACATGCTCTTCCTCCGCTTCTACCAGACGAGGCCCGAGGGCGAGAAATGGGAGCCCTACTACTGGCTGAGCCGCGAGATGTGGCGCAGGCGCGCTGCGGGCGGGAAGCCTGAGGACCCGGCCATTTCGACAATGCCTGAGGACGAGGGCGGCGGAAAGGTCAGGATCTAGCCTGAAAACAGGCTGTGCGCCATGAGCCGCGGCTGTTTCAGAATTCAAGCGTTTTGGAGTATCATAGAGCAAGTTTTTTTGGGCTGATTTGGTGAACCATGTTTGAGAAAATTGCAGCTGCTCCGGCAGACCCTATCCTCGGCCTTACCGAGGAGTTCAAGAAAGACACCAGAAGTGACAAGATCAATCTCGGTGTCGGCGTCTTCAAGACTGAGGACGGCAAGACCCCGATTCTGAACTGCGTCAAGAAGGCTGAGAAGAGGATTCTCGAGAGCGAGAATACCAAGAGCTACCTCAGCATCGCAGGCGTCCCCGGCTTTGACAAGCTTGTACAGGACCTGATCTTCTCCGCAAAGAGCGACGTTGTCGCATCCAGCAGGGCCCGCACCGTGCAGGCTCCCGGCGGGACCGGCGCCCTCAGGATCGGCGGTGACTTCATTCATCAGCAGAATGTCAGCTCAACCATCTGGATCAGCGATCCGACCTGGGCGAACCACATGAAGGTATTCGGCGCCGCAGGCCTCAAGATTGAGCGCTACAAGTACTACAACAAGGAGACCCACTCCTTCGACCTCCAGGCTGCCCTTGACTCCCTCAAGGCCGCCAAGCCCGGCGACACCGTGCTCTTCCACGGCTGCTGCCACAACCCGACCGGCTCCGATCCTTCAGCAGAGGAGTGGGAGACCCTCGGAAAGTTCACCGCAGAGCACGGCCTTCTGCCTTTCTTCGACTTCGCCTATCAGGGATTCTCCAAGGGGCTCGAGGAGGATGCCGCAGGAGTAAGGACTTTCGAGAAGTACCACAAGGAGTTCATTGTCGCAAACTCCTTCTCCAAGAACTTCGGCCTCTACAACGAGAGAATCGGCGGACTTACCGTAGTATGCGCGAACAGCGGCGATGCCGACAAGGCATTCAGCCAGATGAAGATTGCCGTAAGGGCGAACTTCTCCAATCCTCCCGCACACGGCGGAAAGATTGTCGCTGAGGTCCTTTCAGATCCCGAGCTCAAGAAGGAGTGGGAGGATGAGGTCAAGGCAATGCGCGACCGCATCCTTGACATGAGGAAGCTCTTTGTTGAGAAGCTCAAGGCAGAGGGCATTGACTGGGGCTTCATCGTAAAGCAGAACGGCATGTTCTCCTTCACCGGGCTTACCCCCGAGCAGGTTGACAAGATCAAGGCTGACTGCGGCGTTTACTGCGTGAGGAACGGCAGAATCAATGTTGCCGGCATCTCCACAAAGAACGTTGACGCCCTGGTAAAGGCCATCAAGCACGTGCTTGCCTGATGCAAAAAGGCCTCCCGCCCCGTGCGGGAGGCTCCGTTTTCCGGAAGGGCTTTCTGCGATAATGGAGAGCATTTCCGGAAATCGGTGAAGCCGATGACAGTGTTTTTTCCTATTCAAGAGAGACTTTAAGAGAGACAAAAATGTATCAGACTGATGACGTGAGGGTCAAGGACATACAGCAGCTTCTTCCTCCTATTGCGGTAATGGAAAAGTATCCCACCACCGAGAATGCAAGCGAGACTGTCTACCACACCCGCACCGCTATCGAGAGAATCCTTGACTCCGAGGATGACCGCCTGCTCGTTATCGCAGGCCCCTGCTCAATCCATGATCCCAAGGCTGCAATCGAGTACGCAGGAAAGATCAAGGCTCTCCGCGAGAGATACCATGACACACTCGAGATCGTCATGCGCGTTTACTTCGAGAAGCCCCGCACCACGGTCGGCTGGAAGGGACTCATCAACGATCCGTACCTCGACAACACCTTCAACATCAATGACGGCCTCCGCATTGCGCGCAAGCTGCTCCTTGACGTGAACGAGATGGGCGTTCCTGCCGCAACCGAGTACCTCGACCTTATTACTCCGCAGTATATTTCGGACCTCATCAGCTGGGGCGCCATCGGAGCAAGGACCACCGAGTCGCAGATCCACCGCGAGCTCGCATCGGGACTGAGCTGCCCTATCGGATTCAAGAACAGCACTGACGGCACCGTAAAGATTGCGCTTGACGCGATCAAGACCGCCTGCCACAGCCACACATTCCTGTCCGTTACCAAGTTCGGCCATGCCGCAATCGTCACCACCAAGGGAAATGACTACTGCCACATCATCCTCCGCGGCGGCCATGAGCCCAACTACCAGAAGGAATTTGTGGACAAGGCCGCACAGGCCCTTGCGAAGGATCATCTGCCGCTCAAGGTCATGATTGACTTCAGCCACGCGAACTCCCACAAGGAGTTCAAGCGCCAGCTCGAGGTCTGCCACGATGTCGCAGGCCAGATCTCCGCAGGCTCACGCCCGATTTTCGGCGTCATGATCGAGAGCAACCTCGTCGAGGGACGCCAGGACTGCCGTGATCCGAAGACCCTGGTCTACGGACAGAGCATCACTGACGCGTGCATCGGCTGGGATGACACCGAGAAATGCTGCGAGGAGCTCTCGCAGGCTGTAACTGCACGCAGGGCTGCAAAATAATTGAGGACGGGGGCCGCGCGTCCCCGTGTATTCCATCCATAGGAGGTTCTAATGGGACGTTATTCCCTGGACAAAGACAAGATCAAGGTTCTTCTCCTTGAGGGCGTCAACCCGAGTGCGGTTGATTCTTTTCACCGCGCCGGCTACAACCAGGTAGAGTATCTGAAGGGCGCGCTTGATCACGATGAGCTCATCGAGAAGATCAAGGATGTTCATTTCATCGGCATCCGTTCCCGCACTCATCTTACCGATGACGTGTTTGACGCCGCCAAGAAGCTCTGCGCCGTCGGCTGCTTCTGCATCGGCACCAACCAGGTGGATCTCGAGTCCGCGTCCCGCCACGGCATCCCGGTGTTCAACGCTCCGTTCTCCAACACCAGAAGCGTAACCGAGCTTGTCACCGGCGAGTACCTCATGCTGCTCCGCCGCATTCCTGAGAAGAATGCCAACTGCCACCGCGGCGTATGGCAGAAGAACGCCGCAGGCTGCTTTGAGGCCAGGGGCAAGACCCTCGGCATCGTCGGCTACGGCCACATCGGAACCCAGGTCGGCATTGTCGCCGAGGCCCTCGGCCTCAAGGTAATCTTCTTCGATACCGAGAAGAAGCTCTGCTTCGGCAACGCAAAGCAGGTTGACACCCTTGAGGACCTCCTGAAGTACTCCGACATTGTCACCATGCATGTCCCCGAGACCCCGGAGACCAAGCTCATGATCGGCGCGGCACAGTTCGCCGAGATGAAGCAGGGCGTGATTTTCATCAACGCATCCCGCGGATCCGTTGTCGACATCGACGCTCTCGCCGAGGCCCTTGACTCCAAGCACGTCTCCGGCGCCGCCCTCGACGTCCATCCTGTAGAGCCTGCCACCGGAAACGATCCGTTCGTCTCAAGGCTGCAGAAGTATGACAACGTCATCCTCACTCCGCATATCGGCGCATCCACCCAGGAGGCGCAGAAGAACATCGGAATCGAGGTTGCGGACAAGCTGGTCAAGTACTCCGACAACGGATCCACCCTGACCGCAGTCAACTTCCCCGAGGTGTCCCTTCCGATGCAGGGCCACGTCAACCGCTACCTGCACGTCCACAAGAGCGTCCCCGGCATTCTCAACAGCATCAACAGCGTGTTCCACAGCAGGAACGTCAACGTGGTCTCCCAGTACCTCCAGACCTCAGGCACCATGGGCTACGTTGTCATCGACTGCGAGAAGACCGATGCCGCTATTGAGATCGAGCGCGAGCTCAAGGCCATCGAGGGCACCATCAAGTGCCGTATCCTTCTGTAATTCCTGAGAAGGCTTAGTCTCACGAGGGGAGGGTTCCGCAAGGGATCCTCCCTTTTTTCATTTCAGTAAGTGCAGATTTTTTGCTGAATTATTGAGGCAGGCCCCTGGAAAGGGTATTTGCAGGATAAAGGCGCGCTGGCAGCAGAACCGTACAGGACTTTCCTGGCAAGGGCAATCTAATTGGAATGCAAGCTGGCAGCAGCACTGGTCTCAGACTGCAGACAAGGTGTTTGAAGAAGAAAAGCGGGAAAAACAGGAACTTGCGAATGGTGGTCGGTGATATAGGATTCGAACCTACGACCCTCTGGTCCCAAACCAGATGCGCTACCGGCCTGCGCTAATCACCGACTCAGACAGGGAGATTATAGCCTCAAAGGCTTCAATGTCAAGAAAGGTCTGTGGATTGGCTGAGGCCGGGGACTTGGAGGTGCCATGGTTCTGCCTGCCATACGTCAGTACATTGAAATTCAGGGGACGCCCGAGCGGAGGCATTTTTGGATGCCTTGCTCCGTCTATGCCTTACATCTCCGCAATCCCGGGCTGAAATGTAAGGCACTCTGATAAAATACAGTCATGTAAGTGTGAGGCAGACAAAATGGCATTCAGAGACATCGGTCTGGGGAATATCTCACTGGCTGATTTCAGCAGTGAGAATCTCGTTTTCGTTGACAAGACCCCATACATTCAGAAGCTTGAGAAGCTGAAGTCTGGAGCAGTAGTGTTTCTGAGGCCGAGACGCTTCGGAAAGACACTTTTCGCAAACATTCTGCAGAGCTATTACGATAAAAGCCGGGCTGCCAGCTTTGATGAAAGTTTCAGGGGTACATGGATTCATGATCACAGAACTCCTCTTGCGAGCTCTTTTTACTGCTTAAGATTTGATTTCTCACTGGTGCCGTCTTCGCCATCACAGATATCAGACGGGCTTACAGGTGCACTGATAACAGGCCTGACTGATTTTTCAATGTGCTACCCCAGCATCGGACTGCCGCGTGAACGGCTTAACCCGGAACTCTATGATTCTCCTGTCAAATTGCTTCTTGCCTTTATCAATAATTTCAAATTTAGTGCCGGGCCGGATGCAAGGCTGTTCCTGATAATCGACGAATACGACCATTTTGCCAATGATGTTCTTTCGTCAGATCGTGATGCATTCCGCGAGCTTACATCAACCGCTGCCGGACATGAGGGATTAATCAAAAACTTTTACGCCTGCATAAAAAGTTTTTCCGGAAATACACCCCCTTCGGCACCAATTGCCATGGTGTTCCTAACAGGAGTGTCCGCTGTATCACTTGATTCAGTAACCTCAGGATTCAATATTGCCACAAACATAAGCTCAGACGCAGAATTCAATGCCATGGCAGGATTCACGCACCAAGAGTTATCCGAAGTTGTGGATGAGACTGTTGACTTCAGCCTTCTTGACGGCATAACCAAAGAGCAGGTTATGGAAGTCATGGAAAGGCGCTACGACGGATATACGTTCTCCCAGTATGCAGATGAGAGAATTTTCTGCCCTGACATGTGCCTCAGCTTCCTTCGCAGTTTAATTAAAACACACACAATTCCCAAAAAGCTTGCCGGCATCAACTCCGGCATGGATGCCGACAGGCTTGGCGGCATGCTGAGGCTCGCAGTCCAGGGAGCAAGGGACAGCATCGGCCAGGCGATCTTCAGAAAGGAAAGCGTTGCCGCAGACATACCTGATACTCTCAATCTGAACCAGACTGGTTCATTCAACCAGGATCAGACTGTTTTGCTTCTGGCGTACCTCGGCTTCCTCACAATTGATCCTGACGCTTCGAACAAATCGGAAATTCTTTACTGGCGCTGCCCGAATGAGGTCTGCTACAGGACATTCGTTGACTGCGAGGCAAATTCCATAGGCTTCAGACGGTCACACCGCCTTGACCTGTCAGGAGTCACGGAACGTGGTGACATCATGCCTCTTGTCGAAGAGACGGCGCAGCGCATAGCCGGCATTCCTGCTTCTGCGTTCTCTGGCTTCAATGAGCGCTGCCTGCAGATTGTCTTCTATTACACAGCCATGGACGGCAACGATGGTTCCCTGCATCCTGAGCTTGAATGCGATACCGGGGACCGCGGCAGGGCGGATCTCTTCATCCGGAACATGAGAAGCGGAGGCAGGCAGTTCCTTCTTGAACTCAAGTATCTCTCTGAGGCAAAAGGCACCGAAGCGGCAGTCAAATCAAAGCTCAGTGAGGCCAAGGAACAGCTTGCCCGCTATCGGGAGGCGCCCAATTTCAAGGATGTGAAAAACCTTGACTGCTGGGCCATTGTCTTTGTGAACAAAGAGCCGAAAGCTGTCGAGAAGCTCCCGGATGTAGAATCTGATATAACATGACTGTTTATATTGCGGGAAATTGATCAGAATTTTCAGACCGATGCACCATCATGACCAGAATGCAGTTTATCCTTGCTGATATGATGCAGAAACCGTCAGCTGATGAATTGTCATCCTGGCTGCATGAAGACATGACATACTGGCAGACTGTATCAGCCGCTGTCTGGACTTGAATCAGGCGGCTTAAAACATTGAACTGGTCAAGCCCATGAAAAAAATATCCATAAAACCGAGCTAAGAAGGTACGGTGACAGCATGCCTGCAAAGAAGTGCCTCAAGCTTGCTGTTGTATTTAACAGTGACAGCAGGGTCAGGAAAATCACCCATTACTCAGAAGTCGGTTAACAGATATGCATGCCGCCTCATGACGGCGTATGGAGCAGGAATGCCACGCATATTTTCCGTTTTGGTGCTCTCCTTGTGCATGCATGATCTGACGCATAACCTCAAAATATTGTCTACAATGAGCTGATCTACATGGGGTACACTGTTTCTGTCTACGACAATAACGGGCGTGAGATTGATTTCATTGCTGAAAAAGACGGCAAAAGGTACTTTGTGCAGGCCGCCTGCAGCCTTGCCGGGGGAAAAGGCATATCAGAGGGAGTTCTCAGCTTTCGGGAATATATGCCAGACCGACAGCAGGATCATCATAACCAACGACGGTATCGATTACTCCACGAGTGCCGTAAAGCATATCAGGCTGAAGGATTTCCTGCTGGTGGATGATCTGGGGCAATGAGCAGCAACAAGATTCGGGAAATAATATCTGTATATGCCTCGTGTCCGGCGGCATGCCCGTCAAGGGATGGTGGAAATATGAATGGTAAAAAGATAGCTAGGACCCAGAGCTTTAAGGACTTCAGACGGTTCAACTACATTTATATTGATAAAACAGAACAGATTTACCGCCTCATAGAAAACCGCTGGGTATTTATTTCCAGACCCCGCAGGTTCGGCAAGTCATTGATGCTTGATACCATCGGCACTCTGTTTGAGGAAGGAGTGGAGCCCTATTTCAGGAATACCTGGATTTATGACAAATGGACTGATACCAGGTATCCGGTCCTGAGACTGAATTTTCTTGACTACACAGCTAAGTACAATGAGTTCTGCAAGCTCTTCTGCAGGGATATCACTGGTTTCGCCAGAAAACTCGGCGTTGCGGATGAGATTGCGGCTGACGACGGTCCTGCAGAGGCTTTGTTTGATCTGATGAAAGCACTGGTCGAACGCGGTGTAATGATTGTTGTCCTGATAGATGAATATGACACGCAGCTTACGGCCAGCATGGACAACCCCGAATTGTACGAACAGTTCCGTGGAACCCTCAGGGATCTTTACGGGATCCTGAAAGGAAAGCAGTGCATCAGATTTCTCTGCGTTACCGGCGTCACCAGGCTGAAAGATGTTTCGATCTTCTCAGTCGGTTCTGATATTGCGGATTTGAGCTATTACAGTCCTGTCTCAACGATAACCGGCTTCGTCAGAGAGGAGATCAGAAATTACTACGCTGACTATCTTAACCTTGCTGCATCGCTTATTAAGAATATTCCTGTATCCCAGGTTGAGGAATGCCAGCGGGAAGAGGTTCTTGACAGGCTTGCCGGGGAATATGACGGTTACTGCTTTGACAGGTTTTATAAGAAAAAAGTGTTTTCCACATGGTCAGTGAACAGTTTTTTCCGGGAGGCGATTGAAAATCATAGCGTGATTTTCGGTGATTACTGGTATGACAATGGCGGCATGCCCACGATACTGGCAAAGTACCTTGAAACTCACAGCATAGCACCTGAAAAATATTCTGAAAATATCGATGTATCTATGGCTGACTTCTGGAATCCTTCCTCCCTGCTCAGCATGAGACAGGAGGTCCTGATGTGCCAGACAGGATATCTCACTGTGCGTTCCGTAATTCCCAACGGAAATTCCGTGCGGCTGGGTGTTCCGAACCGAGAGGTGCGCCGCTCTCTGGAAAAAGCCATGTCCCAGGCAATTTTTCACAATGCGGAATTTGCCGGCGATAAGAATGAGGAGCTGTTTTCCAAAGCTTCCGCTGAGGAAATCGTCGGCAGGCTCAACAGCCTAATGAACACCATAAGCTATGAGGACTATCAGAAGATCAATGAAAAGACCGTTCAGGGAATGCTCCATGCGTTCATGATCGGCTCTGGACAGCCGGTAAGAACTGAAGTTCAGAGCGCTTCAGGCAGGAGCGATATTGTTCTTGACTACCCGGAGCGCAGGCTGGTGCTTGAGCTCAAATATGCAGAGACTGAAAAGGAATGCGGGGAGAGGCTCACGGAGGCCGTTTCCCAGATTAAGGAAAGAAGATACGGAGATCTGCTGCCGGTAAAAAGAGAAGTCCTGCAGATTGCGCTTGTCTTCAACGGAAAGCCGGGGGTGAGGCAGTTCACGCACTATAAAGCTGTTGGCTGATTCTGACTGCCGGATGCCGGACCGGAACTGCATATAAAAGCGGCATTCCCCGTTATGCCGTGCCGTTCTGTCTGCTATAATTTCCGGCATATTTACTTTTAACGAAAGAGCAAATGGAACGCAAGATTCTTCTGACCGACACGGCCGATGAGCCCGGGCTCATTTACAAAATCACCGAGGTCTGTTTTCTTCACGGACTCAACATCATCAAGAACCAAGAATATGTTGCGACTGACGAGCGCCGCTTCTTCATGCGCACCTACCTGGAGGGAGACTTTAACGATCGTTTCCTGCCTGAAGTCAGGAGAAAGCTCGGCAAGGAGGCTGATGTAAGGCTGGTAAACGAGGGCAGGAAGCACCTCGTCGTGCTGGTGACCAAGGAAGCCCACTGCCTGGGCGATCTGCTGATGAAGCATTACTCAGGCACCCTCAACGCAACGATTGACGCGGTTATCGGCAACTATGACGTTCTCCGCGATCTGGTCGAGCGCTTCGATGTTCCCTTCGAGCTTGTGAGCCATGAGGGGCTCTCGCGCGAGGAGCACTGCCACAAGGTCCTTGAGGCCGTGCAGAAGTACTCGCCTGACTATGTGGTCCTCGCCAAGTACATGCGCATCATCACCCCCGAGTTCCTGCAGGCGTTCAGGAACAGGGTAATCAACATCCATCACTCCTTCCTGCCGGCATTCATCGGCGCGAAGCCCTATCAGCAGGCCTTTGACCGCGGCGTGAAGATTATCGGCGCCACTGCGCACTTCGTCACCGAGGAGCTCGACAACGGCCCGATCATCGAGCAGGATGTCATCAAGGTTGACCACAACTTCTCCGCCGACATGATGGCAAGATCCGGCCGCGACGTCGAGAGGCTGGTCCTTGACCGAGCCCTCACCGATGTCCTGGAGGACAGGGTATTCGTCCACGGAAACAAGACAGTGGTCTTCAAATAGCCCGTGGCCTTCAAATACATAGAACAGTGCGCCGGCAGCTTTGGCTTCCGGCGCATTTTGTGTGCTCGGCATGAGCAT
>DEHC01000032.1 GCA_002351705.1 Gammaproteobacteria bacterium UBA2810
TAAAACATCCGCCTACTCGATTTGTTTGTGAGTTTTCGCATCATTTCCGGCGGAGATTTGTGCAATAATCCGCCTGTTTTTTGAACAGTCCGGCTTGACAGATTGCCGGCGGCCGCAGGGATGTCCTGTAAGCGGAGTGCTTGTTATGAGCAGTAAAGTAAAAGTTTCACTTAGCAGAAGAATAATGTGGATGCTGGCTGTCCCTCTTGCCATCATCATGCTTGTATCGCTTGTCTGTCTTTATATAAGTTCATATTCCGGCATGAAGGGCAGCGCCGGTCAGATGATGCGCAACATCGTCAACCAGAACGCTTCTTTCTTCTCGTCATGGATTGCCTCTAAGGAAAGAGTCCTCAAGACCTTTGCCGACGGCACGGCAGAGCAGCTCCGCGACCGCACGAGAAGCGCGGTGGTCAGGGAGATGGAGAACTTCATCGACATCTATTTCGCCGATGAGAAGGGCGACATGTACGCAGTGCTCGGAACCCCCGAGGACTACCACAAGGAAGGCTACGATCCGAGGAAGCGCGACTGGTATATCGAGGCCCAGGCCAACAAGGGCATGATTTCCCAGACTGCGCCGTACGCTGACGTTGATACCGGCTCGATGGTCATAACTGTCATGCTCGCTAACGCCAAGGGCGTGTCGGGAGCCGATATCTCCCTCCAGTCCATCGAGGACTGCCTGAAGAACATCGTACTCCCGGAGGGAGGCTACGCGATCCTGACCTACGGCACGGAGAACCGGATCCTCGCAGGGCCTGACAAGTCATTCGTCGACAAGCCTGCCTCCGATTATGACAAGAATCTTGAGAATGCCTCGCTTGAGGCCATCGCGTCCACAGGCACGAAAAACGGCCTGACTCCGCTTGATCTCAGGCAGGGCAGCGTCTATGCGCTGGGAGAGAGCATCCAGGGCACCGACTGGAAGCTCTTCGTCTTTGTCCCTGTCTCAACGGTATATTCAAGCATGATAGGCGGCCTCATCGCCGAGGCGCTCATCATCGTCATTCTTGCTCTCATAACCCTCTATGTCATCATGAGGTTTGTCAGGAAGTTCATCACCAGACCGCTCTTTGCCTTCAGCGGGTATCTTGACAACCTTGCCAAGGGCGACATGTCTGACTGCATGGAGCTCCACACCGGCGACGAGTTCGAGACGCTTGCGGAGAGCTTCAACAGGGTCCTTGAGAGCCAGAAGAAGCAGGTAAGCTCTGTCTCCGAGTTCATTGACGAGAACACGAGCCAGACGAGGAGCAGAAACCAGGAGATCTACAGCAGCGCTGCCAGCCAGAAGGAGGCGATCGACGGAATGCTCGGCTCCATTGACGCCGTCTACTCCTCCATGAATGTCCTCTCCATTCATACGAACGACACGCTGCAGGATCTCTCCAAGATGCTTGAGGGCACCGCCAACGGCAGGGTTCTCGTTGAGAGCTCGAAGCAGTCTATCGAGACCCTCAATGAGTCAATCGACAAGTCGAACAGCTCCATCATGACCGTGTCAGGGTATGTCAACAGCATCTCGAAGCTCTCTGACACCATCAAGGAGATCGCCGAGCAGACCAACCTCCTCGCGCTCAACGCGGCCATCGAGGCAGCGAGGGCCGGCGAGCACGGAAGGGGCTTCGCGGTCGTTGCCGACGAGGTAAGGAACCTTGCCGGAAGGACCCGCGGCTCGACAGAGGAAATCCAGAAGACCATCGAGTCCCTGCTCAAGAGCATGGAGGTCACGACCGAGCTCTCGACTGTCATAAGCGACGCCTGCGCCAACTCCATCAAGTGCACCGATGACGCGATTGACTATGTGAAGAACATGTCTGACAGCATCTCCGAGACCGCGAAGAAGGCCGGCGAGGTTGCCGAGATGTCGCAGAGGCAGAAGGAGGAGCTCGAGGGCATCACCGCTTCCGCAGGCGAGGTTGTCACCGCCCAGCAGAAGCTCATTGAGACCATCAATGTCTGCATCAAGAGCTCTGACGAGATGATTGAGGCGTCGAAGGTCCTGAGCCGCCTCTCTACCGATAAGGATCACGCGGACGCCGGAGAGGCAAAGGCCTGACAGGCCAGCCCCGTGAACTGAGAATGAGATCCCCCGGAGAGAAATCCCCGGGGGATTTTTTATATCCGGCTTCTTCCGGAGGACTGAAGATTTGCCGGGTGAGCGCCGCCGGGCGTCTTTTTCGTATAATTGAGGAGGTACAGACCAGCGTCCCGGCCTCAGCCGGATGGCGTTTTTCCTGAAATTCATTGGGGAGTTCCTGCAGTGTCCCGTGGTATTTTCCTGAGAGCCGGATTCGATGCGCTCTTTGCCGTGCAGTTCATCGGGGCAATGTCAGGCAACATCCTGAAGATGGCCGTCTGCGCCATCCTGCTTTCCTCTTCATCCGGAAACGGCGCGGGGCTCGTCCCCTGGGTGAACGCACTCTTCATCCTCCCGTTTTTCCTCTTCTCAGCCCTCGCCGGGGAGCTCTGCGACCGTTTTCCCGGGAGGAAGGCGGTGAGGACCGTGAAGCTCATTGAGATACCGCTATCCCTTATGGCAGTGTGGTCCGCGATTAGCGGGAACACCGCCATGATGCTCATATCAGTGTTCCTCTACGGAACGGCGGCCACGTTCTTCAGCCCGGCGAAGTACTCGCTCATCCAGGACAACGCCGGAAAGGAAAACCTCCTCAAGGCTAACGCGGCAGTCAGCGCCTCAACCTATGTCTCAATCCTCCTCGGCCTTGTAATCGGGAGCCTTGCCTCGGATGAGACGCTGAGGCTCAGGGCCCTGCTGGTCCTTCCCGCTGTGTCTCTGATTTCAGCGGCGGCATCGTTCCTTGTGAGGAGCGGCAGCGGCACGGAGTCGGTCCGCGTTCATGCGAACTTCATCCGGACACTTTTTACCGGCCTCGCATTCGGCCGGAGGGACGGACGGATCTTCCTCGCCATACTCGGCTGCTCCTGGTTCTGGCTCGTCGCGTCGGTGCTCTCCGTCATGTTCCAGTCCTCGCCTTCCCTGATTTTCTCCATGGCGCCTGAGGAGACGCCCGCGGCAATATGCATCCTTATCGTGTCTGTCGCGGCCGGAGTGGCAGCCGGATCCGTGTCAGCAGCGCTCCTCCTCAAGGGACGGATTTCCGTGAGGCTGGTGCCGGTCTCGGCCCTTGTCACCGCGGCATTCCTCCTTGACGCGGCGCTCGTGTGCATGGGAAGCCATGACGGCGCGGCCGTTTCGCTTCATGACGCGCTCAGGTCATTCACGTTCTGGCGGGTGTCGCTTGATCTCTTCGGCGCGGCGGCAGGAGGGAGCCTCTTCATGGTGCCGCTCAACACCTGCCTCCAGTCCCTTCCTCCGGAGAGCGCGCGCGCGAGGGTAATCGCCTCCGGCAATATCTGGAACGCGCTCTTCATGGTTGCTGGATCACTCCTCTGCTCCCTTTCAATGGTCCGGGAAAATCTTGGACCGGCTTTCATCACCGTGTCGCTCGTGACGTTCCTCATCGCCGTATCATCAGGATTTTTCATCCATCAGGGCCTCACGAGGAAGGCGGCGCTTTTTCTCCTCCGGACCTTCTGGGGGCTCAGCATCTCTGGCATCCCCAAAGAGCTCCTTCAAAAGGGCGGAAACCTCATCATCTCGAACCACACCTCGCTCCTTGACGGCGCCATCCTCTGGGCCGCGCTTCCGGAGAACACCTCGTTCGCCATCGACCGCTCCATGACCGGGATCTGGTGGGTGAAGCCCTTCCTAACGTTTGCCTCCTTCTATAAGGTCGGCCCCGGTGACGCCGCGCCGCTGCGCTCCCTTGCCGCCGCTGTCTCCTCGGGTAAAAACGCGGTGATTTTCCCGGAGGGCAGGATTACGGTTACGGGCGGGATCATGGACATCTACCCCGGTGCCGGAGCCGCCGCGGAGAAAACCGGCGCTCTGATAATCCCGCTTCATATCACAGGAGGTGAGTACTCCGCGTTCGGGCATTTCAGGAAGGCCGCCGGAAAGCAAGCCTCTGTCCTCATCTCGCTCGGGGCCGGCGCTCCCGTTAAATATCCGGAGAACGCGCCGAGGGAGGCGCGGTGCTCCTTCATCAGGGAGGCAATGCTCCGCGCGGCAGTCGAGTCTGACGCCGCGTTCCATGATTCCCTCGGGCCCCAGACGCTTGCACTCCTCATGGAGAAAAGGTTCGGTAAAAGCCATGTCATTGCGGAGCGGAACGACGGATCCTGCTGCAGCATGCTTTATTTCAGGCGCATGGCCGCGGTTGCGGCAAATTCCTTTTATGATCCTCTGATGAAGGGCGGATCGGCGGTTTCTGCAGATTCCGCCTTTATCCGGATGATCGCGATGTCAGCCTTCTTTTTCGGGGGCGGCGACATTTGGACCGGAAGTTCGGCGGGCACTGAAAATGTCTTCGCCGCTTCGTCAGGCGCTGAGCCCGGGGAAAAAATTCCGCTCATCCCAGCATCCGGCGTGGAAGCGCAGAAGGGGAAAAGCCTCAGGGGAGCGTATTTTGCCGTTCCTTACCGGAAGGGAATCGAATTCACCGCAGACGGGATGATCGGAGGCTCTCTGATACTTGATCTGGCGTCATTCCTCCATGCGGCGGCCGGGCTCACGGTGCGTGACTCAGCGGCGCTCCTCACGGAGGACGATGCGCTCTCGTCAGCCGCGCTCATCTCCTGCTTCCTCTCCGGCGCGCTGCTCCTCACGCTCCGGAAATTCTCCGCACCGAGGGCAGACGCGTTTCTTTACGAGAAGCAGGCTGATGTGATCATAGCTGAGAGCGGCATGCTGAGGGAGCTTGTCAGGAAGTCATCAGGGCTCAGGCTCGGATCGGTCAGGCTCTGCTGCGTCATGTGCGGGGAGGACGAGACTGGTGAAATCAGGGAGATCCTGGGGAGGCTCTGCCTCAGGGATCTCCTTATATTCAGGTGTGATGACGGGTTCTCGTACTCATCGCATTACCTCTTCGGCGATGACACGGTGCGCGCGGTGCCGCACGCCTTTGTGCCGAACTGACCCGGCACGGGACAGATTTCTCAGCTGAGGCTCAGGATCTGCCAGCCCCGCCTCTCCGCCTCCGCCTTCAGGTTCGGCTGCGGGTTGACGCAGCAGGGATGACTCATGAGGCAGAGCATCTCGAAGTCATTGATGCTGTCACCGTAGCCATAGCTGTCCTCGAAGGTGAAGCCGTTCTTCTCCGCGAAGGCGCGGAGCATCCTTGCCTTTCCTTCCTTGTAGCAGAGATCCGAGACAACGCGCCCCGTGATCCTCCCCTCGCCGTCATACTCGATTCCGGTGCAGACCGTGTGCTCAACGCCGATAAGCGCGGCGGCGCGCCTCACGATATGCTCGCAGGTTGAGGAGGCGATGACGACAGCCCGTCCCTCATCCCGGAACTTACGGACAAGCTCCAGGATCTCAGGGTAGAAGAGCTTTCCGAGGACATTCTCCGCGAAATCATGAAGGAGAGCGTCGCACCTGTCCTTCGGCATCATGCGGAGGGGCTCAAGGGCGTGCTCGTAGTACTTCCTTATGTCGAGCGTCCCGTCGAAGTACTCGCGCGCAAGGCGCTTCTCGTCCTTGAGGAAGCTTTCGGTGAGGAGGTTTCTCCTGATGAGGAAGCGGAAGAACTGATCATTGCTGTCACGCCTGATGAGAGTCTGATCCATGTCGAACACTGCAAGCTTTCTCATAAAGTCTCCTCAAGACCGGTGCGGAAAAGAAAATAAAAAACGGGCGGATTTGATATCCGCCCGTTATGATAGCCTAAGAATCTGCCTCAGTCAGGAACTAAGGCTTAAGCGTTGAGGGGCTTTTCCTCAGACATATTCTCCTCTGCAGGCTTCCCTTCAACAGGTGCGGCACTGTCTGCAGGAGCTCCGTTCTTGTCCGAAAGGGCATAGAGGTTAGCGAGGATGGTTCCTGAGATCGAATGCCAGACGCATGCAACCGCTGTTGCAACGGCAGCTCCCGGAAGCTGCGGGAAGAACTTTGCGGCCAGGCCGGTGCCGAGCCCGGCGTTCTGCACGCCGACCTCAATCGATATGGTGCGCTTCTTCGCGGTGTTGAACCTGAAGATGATGCCGAGGACGTAGCCGAGGCAGTAGCCGAGCGCGTTGTGGAAGAGGATGCAGCAGAATACGAGGAGCCCCATGCTGACGAACTTGTCGCCGTGATGTGCAACGACGCCGCCGACGATGCAGGCAAGGCCGATAACCGAGACTCCGGGCATGCAGGCCTTGATGTCGGCGAAGCTCTTCCTCTTGTTCATCGTCATGTTGAGGAACGCGCCGAGTGCGACAGGGATGATGGTTACATAGAGCAGGAACATGATCATGCCCATCGGATCAACGTCAACATGCTGCCCGCTGCAGAGGTAGCCGATGAGGAGCGGGGTCATTACAGGCGCAATGAGGGTTGAAGCCGTGGTCATGCCGACGGAGAACGCGAGATCGCCGTGGCAGAGGAAGCTCATGATGTTGGATGAGACGCCGCCCGGAACGCAGCCGACCAGGATCAGTCCGACAGCGAGGTCGGAGGGCAGGTTGAAAATCCTGGTGATGATCCACGCAAGGAAGGGCATGATGGTGAACTGCCCGATAGCGCCGACGAAAATATCAAACGGGCGCTTTGCCAGGATGACGAAATCCTGCTTTCCAAGGGTAAGGCCCATGGAAAGCATAATCACGCCGAGGATTATGGTCTGAGTAGTGCCTTCGACCCATTTGAAAGCACCGGGAACGAAGAAAGTGATGACTGCCGTAAGAATTACGAATAAGGCGGTCCCTTTGGCGAGTATTCCGCTCAGCCATTTGCAGGGAGCCAGGAAACTGTTGTAGATACTCATAAAATCCTCTGATAAATACCGCCGGACTGAGCCGGTGCCGGAATTATATGATCAAGTTAACACTTTTGCATGACTGCACAGGATATCTGCGCTTTTTTCGCTGTTTTTATGCGCCATTTTTGATTTATGTTTATTTTTCCTTCTCCTTTGCCGGAACTTTCCTGCTGTGACTACTGCAACCGCCGGCTTTATCTGAAGATGCCGTGCCGCATCAATGGTCAGGCCGGCCTCCAAATTGAGAATGCCGTCAAAAAAACTCCCGCTTCCTTTGGTTTTGCGGCTGTCACGCTGTACAATCCGGTTCCGGGGACGGAAGTGCCCGGGTGCTTGTTTTTTGCGCGGTCATCCGCGGCAGCAGGGATTGAGAGAATGGCGGAAGATCTTCGCAGCGAGAGAAAGGGGCCTGTCGATTTCAGCAGGCTGAGCGACATCGTTTTCCACGGGGTGTACTGGCTCCTCGCGATTCACATAGTGCTCCTCGTCGGGCTTTTCGTCGTATGCCTGTGGAACTCCTGGCTCTCTGTCGCGGTCTACTACCTCTCCGGCATCTGGCCTTCGAGCGCGTTCATCACTTTCTCGAGCGAGATCCCGGGAGCCGTGCTTGAGCTCGGGAACGCTGCAGGTAATGTCCTCCAGATAGCGCTTGCCGTGTGGCTCTGGTCCTTCCTTTCCGCCTGGGCCTGCGCGCTGATGAACATCGTCACCGTGATATTCGATCATTTCCGCAACTGGCTGCAGGCCATCGGAAACATCGTGGTCATGGCCTTCGCCTCCTGCTTCTATATTGCCATGATGGCATCCGTCTCGAAGGCGTTCAGCTGAGAGCCTGGGTATCCAGTTTAAGCAGGCCGCGGAAAATCAGACACGCGGTTTTTCATGAATGAAAATCCGGCCGGACCGGGACCAGCTGTCCACGATCCGACCGGACCCTTTTCAGAGCGTGGCGATCCTGACTCAGTCAGTCTCAACGAGCTCGTAGCAGGGAGTGTACTCCTCGCCTCCTAGCTTCATCCTTCCCGAGGCGACAAAGCTCCTGAGGAGGTTGTCCATCTCCGCCATGATCTGCCTCTCGCCGTGGATCTTGAACGGGCCGTACTTGGCGACTTCCTCACGTCCCTGGTTCTTGACGTTGCCGGCGACGATTCCGGAGAACACCTTGCGGAGGTTCACGATGAGCTCGCTGTCATGCCCGTCCCGCTTCAGCACGATATTGTCGAGGACCTGGTGCGTTGCCTCGAGGGGCTTCTGCATCTCGGGATCGATATGCAGCGTCCAGTTGAACGAGAACGAGTCGCCGCTCGAGATCCTCTGCTGCGTGACGCGCTTCATGCCCTCGGCGCAGATGTCGGCGACGCGCTTCGGATCATTGACCACAATCTCGTAATACTGTGACGCGCGGTCGCCCACAGCGGCCCTGATGAAGCGGTCAATGGCCTCGAAGTACCCGCGGCACTCCTCCGGGCCGGTGAGGACGAGCGGCATCGGCTGCCCGGCGTTCCTCTCGTCCATCTTGAGCCCGAGGAGGAAGAAGAGCTCCTCCGCGGTGCCTGGACCTCCAGGGAAGATCACCATGGCGTGGCCGATCCTCGCGAATGCCTCGAGGCGCTTCTCCATGTCTGGGAGTATGCAGAGCTCAGTGACAAAGGGATTGGGCGGCTCGGCCGCGATGATGGACGGCTCGGTGAGGCCGATGAACCGGTAGTTCCTGTCCCTCTGCAGGAGGTGGCCGAATGTCGCTCCCTTCATGGGGCCTTCCATGGCTCCGGGCCCGCAGCCGGTGCAGATGTCAAGATGCCTGAGCCCGAGCTGCCTGCCGACCTCTTCGGTGTAGCGGTACTCGCTCTCCCCGATGGAGTGCCCGCCCCAGCAGACGACGAGGTTCGGCTCGATGCCGGTGCTGAGGACCCCCGCATTCCTGAGCGACCTGAAGATAAGGTTCGTGATGCCGGTGCTCTCATCCATTCCGGGCGCGCTGGGAGGCAGGGCAGGGAAGGAGTGCATGAAGACTATGTCCCGGAGGACGCTGAAGAGGTGATCCTGTATAGCCTGGATTATCTCGCCGTCGACAAAGGCGCTTTCCGGGGCGTTGAAAATCTCAAGCTTCACGCCGCGCTCTCGCCTGATGACATTGATGCCGAAGTTGTGGAACTGCTTCAGGAGATCCTCGGCGCTGTCGGTCACGCTTCCGCAGTTGAGGACGGCAAGGGAGCAGCGCCTGTAAAGATCATAGATTTTTCCGGAGGCCGCGCTTCTCAGCATGTCGACCTCTGCCTGCGAGAGCATGCTCATGAGGCCGGTGGGGTTGACATAGGTAATCATCTGGATTGACTCCGTGCTGCTTTTCGGGATCCCGTCGCGCTGCCGGTTCTGCAACCTGGCAGTCAGACAGGGCGCTACATTGTAGCAGAAGGAGATACCGGAAGAACGTTCACAGGTAGCATTTTCAGAAATAAAAATACACCGGTGTATGTCAGCCGGTCAGCGGAATTTTCCAGGGGATGAATGAGGCTGCTCAATGTACCTCACTGCATTTGGAGCATTGCCGCACTTTGGTGTGGTTTACACACCGGCCGTTTGCAGGCACACTACGAGGCGATGCAGGACGCAGCCGGGCTGCAATTCTGCGGGGCATCACCAAGGTTTTGCCTTTTTGCACGGGAATGGGCAATGCGCCTGATACCGGCTTTCTGCATTATTCCGGCCGTACGGCTGCGGCAGGAACAGTTAGTGAAACAAGTCTGAGGGAAAGCCGGCTGGCGGCACTCCGGTGATTCCGGTTCTTTAATGGGAATCCAGCGTGCGCGGCACGTTTTTTCCGGCTCATGTCCGGCAGATCATAAAGAACTGCCGGAAACTTACAAACAGGTACTGATTATGAGAAAATTTAATTAATGCAGCAATTGTCTCCTGCCTGCTGGCTTTTGCCGGCACGGCAGCGGCAGCCGGTCAGCAGGGAGGCCAGGGGGGATGGCAGGATGAGCCGACACCTGCCGGATGGACGCTCAATCAGAAGCAGGGGCTGAATGAGTGGAAGAAGTCTTCCACTGGCAGCATGTTCAGATCATATGTTGTCAAAGCTGGGAAGAAAGACAACAAGACCATGGCCGATCTGATTGCCAAGAAGGCCGGCTGTGAGGTCGGTGAGCATGTTGATGAAATGGGCGGCATAGAGATAGACTGCCCTGGTCCCGGTCAGAATGGCGCAGGCATGAGAATGCTTATGGTTTATGATCAGCGCTACGGCCCAGACTGGGTCTGGATGAACGAGTTTATATGCCCGTCTGCTGATATAGAGCAGGTGTGCTATGCAGACTTCGGAGAAATTTTTGAACACAGCCACAATGTTGCAATTATAGTAAACGACATTAGAAATTTCCGAATTGGTGGTCGACAATGCATGCCAATAGGCTAATGCCAAACGTCTATCGGAAGAAACTTTTGGCGTTTACTATAAATAGACCGGCTAAAGGCATCGGCTGACGGCCTTTTCAATCATGTGCAGGCTGTGGTGAGCCGCCGCCTGCCTCAGTGCCTTGTGCACTGTACTGAATTTTGTCCGCGGAAACAGAGTCCTTCCTGCGGATTTCAATACCGGTAATTCTCTCCTTTCTTGTCATGTTTTAAGCCCCGACAGGCCTCCGCTGCCTCGGCATGATTTCCAAGCTCTGTTCTGCGTTCATAGCTGCACATCTGCATCAGGGCGTCAGTCCGGCCGGCAGCCTGCTGAAATTGCATTGCCACATCCAATTGCCCCACGGAAGTCAGTTCCGCTTCAGAAGCGGCATTTCCCTGGAGCATCTGAAGGATTCCTGATAAGTGAGATACACTCCGGTACTCATACATTAAGCTGGGACCTGACCGGACGGACAGGAACTCACCCCGGAGAGGGCTATAATTGCCGGCATCCGGCCGCATATCTGCGGCATTTTCCCGGAGGAAGAATGAGGTTCTCTCAATATATTCTCATCGCGCTTTCTGCAGTGATTTCTTTTTCGGCATCAGCTGCAGATGCTGCACTGTCAGGGCCTGCATCAGTCGGAGACGGCTGGACGCCTGATCCGGAGGGTTACGCCGATCCCCAGGGCATTGCCTTCACCAAGGGAAAAAGCGATCTGGTCCTCTGTCTGATGTCTGGGGATGTCTCAGAAGGCGCCAGGCGCCGCGCCGACCGCTCGCTCCTCTCATATTCGGGAGACACCTGCCGGCCGAGGAAGACAAGTCGCGAGGGCAGGACCGTCATTTTCCCCTGCACGACAGGAGGACGTTTCGCCGGGCGTTTCCTGATGCGCCATGAGTCTGCAGGCTACGACATCATCTTCCCCCTCTCAGTCCCCGGAGAGTTTGCAGGTGAGAATAGAGAGTCTCTTGTGAGCGCCTGTGAGGGATATTTCTCGGTCATGCGCGAGCATGAGGCGCTCTATCTCGGAGTGGATCTCGAAAATCCTCCGGCATCGGTCGATATCGGCTACGGGCTCCGCGCTGTCACATCGGAACGGGCCGGGCGGAAGACGGTATTCTCGCCGGAGCCGCACAGCCTCACCCTGATGAAGGGCGGCAGGAAGTTCACAGTCCGCTTTGCCGGGAACAAGAGCCATGTCGAGGCATTCCTCGACTGCGCCCCTGTCACGGAGAAGGCTGAGTTCATGAAGCGCGACATTGTGATGGGCTCCTGCGGGAGGCGCAGCGGGACATTCAGAAAGGGCGATCTCTTTGCCTGGTACACAGTCAGCGATGACTTTGTCGTCGAGTTCTCGGATATCTCGAGGAAGGGGCTCAGGGATCGCGATCTCGCGGCGGCGCTCTCCTTTGTCCTGCCGCTATTCAAGTACGAGCTTGACGCGCGCGCGCTTTATTTCGGGAAGGAGCCCAGGAGCATCCCTGATATTGACGAGCTCGTCCACGAGCGCCTTGCTATTCTCAAAAAGAGCAAAACTGAAGACGGGAAGACCTCATCATCAGTAAAGGAGTAATATCAGCGTATTTTTTGAAGGTTCAGCGCTGGGGGAATAGAAAATAAAAAAAGCCCCGGCAAATGCCGGGGCTGGAGGAAAGTGATGAACAAGTATTTCCAATCTGCTGAACATTTAGACCGGATGGCGAGGTAAAAGTTCAATTAAATTTTCATGTTTTTTCTGTAATGATTCATTCTGTGACGGGACTCTCAAAAATTCCTCAGCAGTCCGGAACTCTGTTCCTGCCTTGCTTGCGGCGCCGTTTGAGCGTGATCTCATACGTACCATTTTTCCCCTGCGGCTGTGCGTTATTTAATCATGTTCGTGTTACAATCCTCTGCTGCCGCAACCATTGAGAGAAACCGTCCTTTCGTCCTGTCCCGGAGAGAGAGTTGAACCAGATCCTGATTTTCTGCGCGCTCATTCTTATTGTCTGTATCCTCGCGCACAAGCTGTCAGACCGCATCGGAGTTCCCGTCCTTATAGCATTCATCGGTATCGGCATGCTCTGCGGCGTTGACGGGATCCTGAAAATCCCGTTCAACAACTTCGCAATTTCCGAGAACATGGCAACCATAGCGCTCATCTTCATCATGTTCTACGGCGGTTTCTGCACCAAGTGGGCCACAGCGAGGAAGTCCGCGCTGCCTGCCGTGCTGCTCTCATCGGCGGGAGTCTTCGTCACGGCGCTCGTGACAGGCGTGATAGTCCATTTCGTCATAGGGACAGGGTGGCTCTTCAGCTTCCTCATCGGCGCGGTGCTCTCCTCTACCGATGCGGCCTCCGTGTTCTCCATCCTGAGGTCGCGGCAGTTCAACCTCAAGTTCAACACCTCGCCTCTTCTTGAGGTGGAGAGCGGCTCGAACGACCCGGCAGCCTATCTCATGACCGTCATCTGCATAGCGCTCCTCAGGCAGGACGAGTCGCTCAACGTTCCCTGGCTTCTCCTGAAGCAGGTGGTGTTCGGCCTCGGCTTCGGCGTCATCATCGGCTTTGCGACCGCATGGATCCTGCAGCATTTCAACTTCGTGAGCACCGGCCTCTCCGCGGTATTCGTCCTTGCGGTCGCCCTGATCTCATATGCGCTCCCGTCGGTGCTTGACGGCAACGGCTTCCTCTCGACCTATCTTGCCGGCATCATCATCGGGAACTTCGACATTCCGGACAAGCGCACGCAGGTGAACTTCTTTGACGGCATCACTGACCTGATGCAGATGATGCTGTTCTTCCTCCTCGGACTGCTCTGCACTCCGTCGAACCTGAACAACGTCCTTGTCCCTGCAGCTGTAGTTGCCTTCGTGATTACCTTTCTCGCGCGCCCGGCGGCAGTGTTCCTGCTGATGCGCCCGCTCAGGGCGCCCAACAGGCAGATGCTTCTTGTCTCCTGGTGCGGCCTCAGGGGCGCGGCGTCGATTGTGTTCGCCATAATGGCCGTGAACAGCGTCCCGCCCTCGGGCATGGAGTTCGACATCTTCTCCATGGTGTTCCTGGTCGTCCTCTTCTCCATCATCATCCAGGGCTCGCTCCTTCCGGCTGCAGCGAAGAAACTCGGCATGATCGATACGGAGAACGATGTCATGAAGACCTTCACCGACTACAGCGACAGCATGCCGGTGAGGTTCATCCAGTTCACCATGCCTGAGGACTACAAGTGGAACGGCAGGGAGGTGAGGAACATCACCCTTCCGCCTGACACCCGTCTGGTGCTCATCCAGAGGACCGAGAAGAACAAGCTCGGCATAGACGTCGTGCATGACATTGTGCCGCGCCGCAGCACGGTGATAAAGCCCGGCGACAGGCTGACGCTCTCGGCGAAGTCACCGGTCGGCACGCAGGATGTTGAGCTGACCGAGCGCACTGCCGAGAAATGGCATGACGGCCGCACTGTCGGCGACATTTTCGGCGACAGGAGCGAGCTCGTGGTGCTTATTGAGCGCGGCATCAGGGTAATCATCCCGAACGGCAACACCGTCGTGAAGACCGGCGACCGGCTGGTCCTTTACAGCCAGTCAGAAAAGCCCGAGAAATAGCCCGGCCTGCCCGGGCGGGCCGCATCAGGCATTCTTTGGGAAAACTCATCTCATGCCTGATAAAATCACGCTGTGGAACAGCTCCACGGCGTTTTTTTATTTTCAGGCTCATATGATGCTCAGAATCACAGGCAGGACGTTTCTGATCGGGTCCTGCAGGATATTTTCGGCGGCCGTCCTAGCCGTTTTCATGCTCATGGCTTCCTCATGCTCGGACGATGCTCCGATCCCGAAGCCCCGCCTTCTCGGGACTGACAGCGACGGCGACGGGGTGCGCGATGACGTTGCGGAGGAGATCGCCATGAACGCGCTCCTCAACGGCGAGCAGAAGAAGGCGCACATGCAGTGGGCAGCCGCCTTCCAGACCATGTTCGCGGCGGATCTCGGCAATGAGGACGAGGTGCGCAACGCCATCTATGAAATCGACGAGGCAGCCAACTGCTTCTTCCATGTCTATCTTTCTCTCTTCGGCTCATCGGCGGATGCGCAGACCGCCATCAGGACCGACATGCGAACCCTTTCCGCGAAAATCAACAACACCCGTGAGAGAAGGACCTTCTTCAAGCAGTTCAACAAGAAAAAGGAGATAACACCCGCGAGAAAGCCTGATTTCGGCGACGCCGACACCTGCCACTTCCATATGGGCGGGAACGCGGGCGGCAGCGCGGCAGAGGCCTCCGAGGTCGAGAAGCTCAGGAAGTTCAGGGATGAGGGCTCATCATCAGCCGGAAAGTCGGACGCCGGCAGTGACGGAAAAGCCCCGGCCGGGAAATAGCTATGGATGACATCACTCTTTTTATCCGCTGCTTCGTGAACCTATTCGCGATAGTGAACCCGCTCGGGGCCTTCCCGGTGTTCGTTGCGACGACATCGGGGCTCTCCTCCACGGTGCGCTTCAGGGTCGGCACGGTCTGCGCCGGCACAGTGGTGTTCGTCCTTGTGATAGCGCTCCTCATCGGGCAGTTCATCCTCAATTTCTTCGGCATTTCGATCTCGTCATTCCGCACTGCCGGAGGAATCTTCATCTGCCTCCTCTCGCTCTCGATGCTGAAGGGCAGCATGACCGAGGCGAGGAAGGAGGGGCAGGCCACAGCTGCCCTTGAGGAGGAGGGGGCCATCGGCCAGGCCATTGTCCCGCTTGCCATCCCTATCCTCGCAGGCCCCGGCGCCATCAGCTCGGTAATCGTCTACTCCTCGCAGATCACTCACTTTCACCAGTGGTTTGTCATCGGCGGCGCAATACTCCTTTTCGGCTCGATCCTCTGGCTGATGTTCTGCTCGGCGGGCTGGCTGCAGAAAATCCTCGGCCCGCTCGGGATAAATATCTCAACCAGGGTGATGGGACTTATAATGATGTCGCTCGGCGTTGAGATCATGAGCACTGGGCTCAAGGGAATCTTCCCGATCCTCGGAGGTTAGACATGGACATATCAGGCATCAGAAGACAGTACAAATACGCGAAGCTCCACAGGAGCGACATGCCGGATGATCCGCTCGTCATGTTCGAGAAGTGGCTCGGCGACGCAGTGAAGTCGGATCTCCCGGACCCTACCGCCATGATTGTCTCGACGGTCGGCGAGGGCGGCATACCGTCGCAGCGCACAGTCCTCCTCAAGAAGTATGACCATGACGGCTTTGTCTTCTTCACGAACTACGGATCAAGGAAGGCGCAGCAGATCGCGGGCAACCCGCACGTGAGCCTCCTCTTCCCCTGGTATCCGCTCGACAGGCAGGTTGCGGTGCAGGGCACGGCCACGAAGACCTCCTACAAGGAGATCGTGAGCTATTTCCTCTCCCGCCCCAAGGACTCACAGATAGGGGCCTGGGTCAGCCATCAGTCGAGATTTATCTCTGCAAGAGGCATACTTGAGGCAAAGTTCCTCGAGCTCAAGCAGAAGTTCCAGAACGGGCAGGTCCCGGTTCCGGATTTCTGGGGCGGCTTCAGGGTCTCGATTGACACCATCGAGTTCTGGCAGGGCGGCGAGAACAGGCTGCACGACCGCTTCCTCTACACGAAGCGGCCGGACGGCGGCTTTGACATCGGGAGGCTTGCTCCATGATCATCAGGCACGCTAAGCGCGACGAGTACGGCACCATCGCCTCGCTCATTGAGGAGGCGTTCAGGGACTCAGCTGTGTCCCTCGGGCATGAGGTGCAGTTTGTCGAGATCCTTCGCTCCTCGGACGCGTACATCCCGGGGCTTGAGTACGTGGCAGTGGATGATGACTCGGGACTTATAGTCGGCCACATCATTCTCTCCGTGCTCCCCATCAGCCACGGGAACAGCAGCATCAGGGGACTCCTCCTTGCTCCCCTTTCGGTGCGCCCGGAGTTCCAGCACCGCGGCATCGGCACGGCGCTAGTGGAGCGCTCCATAGCTGACGCCGTGAGCCAGGGCTACCGGGGGATATTCCTCGTGGGTGATCCGGAGTATTACTCGAGGTTCGGCTTTGTTCCGGCGGTGACCGCCGGCATAAGGAACCGGAGTGTCTACCCTGACGAGTATGTACTCTTCCGGCCGCTTGACGAGTCGCTTGGCGCAGATCTGAAGGACGGCAGCCCCTACTCGGTGGTGCTCCCGGGCTGAATGCTTCCCCTTCTCCTGATGAACGGCATTCTCATGCTGCTCTGCATGATTCTCTGCGGGGCGGCAGTGGAGAAGGCCGGCCTTGTCACGGCGGAAAGCAGCAGATCGCTTTCCGTAGTGCTCATCTACATCATTACGCCCTGCGTCATCATCGAGGCCTACGAGTCACCGTCCGGAGGCTCCGGAGCGGGGCTCTTCCTTTCCTTCGGTGCGGCGATCTTCTGTCATGTGCTTTACATAGCTGCGGCAAGGCTCCTCAAAAAGCCCCTGGGCCTTTCTGACATCGAGCAGGCCAACATCGTCTACTCGAACTCCGGCAATCTTATAATCCCCCTTGTCGCGGCGGTGTTCGGGGAGAAGGAGATTATGTACTGCTCAGCGTTCGTAGCTGTGCAGACCTTTTTCGTCTGGACCCACGGGCGGAGCCTGGTGAGCGGGGAGAAAAAGCTTTCGCTGAGGAGGGTTTTCCTCAACATCAACGTCATCGCGGTATTCGTTGGGATCTTCCTTTTCATCACCGGGATACGGCTGCCTGACATAGTCTCCTCAGCGATGAAGTCCATGGGTCTTGCCATGGGGCCTGTTGCGATGATACAGATGGGCATAATCCTCGGCGGCATGAAGCTCAGGGACATCTTCCTCGTGAGGCGCGCCTGGTTCACTGCGTTCATGAGGCTCATTGCGCTCCCGCTTGTCGCGGCTCTCTGCTACGTCTTCAGCGGCGCCGCGTCGCTGGTCCCAGACGGGCGCGAGATCCTGACTGTCTCCTATCTATCTGCCGCGGCCCCGTGCGCAGTCCTCATTACCCAGTTCGCGCTGGTGTTCCACCGCGATTATGAGAGGTCATCTGCGGTCAACATCATCTCGACGCTCCTCTGCATGGCGACAATCCCGCTCATGGCCTGGCTCCTCGGCCTGATGTTTGATCTCGCAGGATACTGATTATCTTTGAGCTCTCAGACAGGAGGAAGCTCGTCCCTGAGCCTCTCGGCCCTCATGATGATGTCAGAAAGCTCTGCAGAAAGCCTTTCCCCGACAGTCTCATCGTCATCGGCTCCCTGGCAGCCCGAAGTCCGGATGCTCCGTCCCGGCGAGTCCTGCGGCATAGCCTCGTTCATTACCGAAAGCTCCTCGCTCTCGAGGAACGCTGCGTCATATTCCGCTCCGGCGGCGGATATCAGTTTTTTCCTGTCCTCTTCTGTCATAATGTCACCTGCATCACATTTTTACAGCTGGATTATAATGCTCTCTGAGCGCCGGGCCGCGGCCTGCCAGCGGGCTGGCATACTTCATCTGCTAAAATCGGCCGGTGCGGCAGCATGCCGGATGATTCTTTGAGAGGTTTTGAATGAATTGCAGTATTTCCCGTATTCTTGTTTGCACATTTGCCGCAGCGACGGCTTTCTCCGGATCTGCTGTGCTTACGGGCTGCGATCAGGTGGCAAGCCTTTTCCGTTCCGGCAAGAATCCTAAGAACGTCGCTGAGCTCTGCGACGGGAAGCATACCGGGCGCCACGCCGCGTACCAGAATGTGATCGATGAGGCCTGCAGGAAGCTCAAGGACGCCGAGAGCAGCAATGACAAGCTGCGCAAGAAGTCGGAGAGCCTTGGCAACACCGGTGAGATCCTCTCAGCCGAGGTGGAGTCAGTGCGTGAGAAGTCAGAGAAGAGGATCGCCGAGAAGGACGCAAAAATAAAGGAGCTGAACGTGCAGATCAGAGAGCTCACCGTGAAGCTTTCTGAGACGGAGAAGCGGCTGAATACCGAGTCCTCTAAAGCTGCCTGCGTCTACCGGAAGGGCGTATCAGGAGATGAATTCATCAAAAACTGCCTCTCGCTCGATCCTGATGACATGTTCGTCGCCTCAGCCATAAGGGACGCCAAGAGAAACAAGGACTGCGGTTTTGTTCTGAAGGTTTACGAGAAGCAGGCCGAGAAGAGCGCGGTCTGGGCAAAG
>DEHC01000036.1:0-1403 GCA_002351705.1 Gammaproteobacteria bacterium UBA2810
GAAACAATCTGTTATGAAATAACAGGCTTTTACACCAGAAATATTTTGCGCGCTTTGTGCGCTCTGTCAGGTTGATGATTCAGCGCTTAAGGCTTACAATCAGGATATGACATATAGTGAACAGGGAAGGCCTCCTGTCAGCGGGCCTTCTTTGCTCATGGTCTGATATTATCTGGCATAAAATTTGCGTTACGTCATTCTTTCCGGAATGTACGGAGCATGAGGCCCGGGCCGCGGCGTCCGGGCATTAAGACACAGAGGGGCAGGGCATGAAGCTTCAGGAAGCGTTGTGGAAGGTTATCAGGCAGTTCGGCGTCAGCGTCATTCAGGAAAAGAAGCTGATATCCTTCCTTGCTGACTATAAGGCCTTTGAGGACTACCCTGCGATGAGGGATGTCATGAAGGCCATCGTCATGGGCGAGTACGCAAAGGAACTGTGCCGCTGCGCAATTGAGGCAAGCGATGAGGAGTACCAGCGCTTTGCCGGCCGCCTCAAGGAGTCCCTGGTGAGGGAACAGAGTTTCCGGCAGGAATTCGCTGATTACGCAGTTGACTCCATCTCTTTCGCGCTCGGCATTGGCGCATCGGTAACTGTTACAGAGCCTGATGATCACGGCTTTGAGGCGGTGCAGAAGAACGCCGGAGGGCAGGGAAGAAGACGTGCGCAGAGCGGCAGCGGCGCGCAGGGAGGCGGGAGCACTTATGGCGGCACTTCTCAGCGTCAGGCTCCTTCGCAGAGGCGCCGCCGCAGCCTGAGCGGAGTCTTTGCCAGCGTCCCTGACGGAGCGGACTCCCACCGCCGCTTCTACCGCGGCGAGGACATTACCGCCGCATTTGACGACGGCAGCTTCAGCGCGAGCGTTGCCGACGGCACGTTCTATGACATTTTCCCGGGCGACTACATCAGGAAGACGATTACAGTGCCTGGTGTTGCCAACACCGGAACCAGCACATACAAGGTTAAGTTCGTCATCGCTGACCTCGATGCCGCCATGAACCATGGAAGTCCCAGTGTAACAACCCACCACGCGGTCATCGTGCCTGAGACTCCGGTCTTTTACACTTACATGAACCCCACTAGCACCAATGCGGGCGGCTATGCCGGGTCCTACATGCACAAGACGGTCATGCCCGCCTTTGCCCTTGGGCTCATCGGCGCGTTCGGGACTGAGCACCTCCTGAAGTGCAGCTTTGACGGTTCTGGCAGGACATCTGACCCTCTCGCCTGCACCTGCAGGCTGATGACACTGTCAATGGTTTTCGGACAGGCAGAGCTGCCGAGCAGCGGCTGGGACTGGTCTGATTATGTCAAAGACAAGTGTATGGGCGGAGAGCAGCTTGCTGCTTTCAGCCTTCATCCGGAACTCAGAGGACAAAATATGTGGTATTGGGTGAGCGATTTG
>DEHC01000036.1:1513-5614 GCA_002351705.1 Gammaproteobacteria bacterium UBA2810
TGGGGTCCGCCCCTTCGCCCTGCTCGTGTAATCTTTAATCTGCCGCGCCTTGGCGCGGCAAAAGACATAAAATTACATGACTGTCATTAAACGTTTCCGCAGCGAGTCGAAGCTCGAGGTGCTCCACACGGCGCAGAGGCTCCGCAGGGACATCACGTTTCTGATGCTCCATGACTTCGGGGTAAGGCCCAAGGTCCGCGAGCTGCAGCTTGAGACAAAGGGCATGTCACCCGAGGACGGGCAGATGTTCCTCGCGATTGCGGAGAAGTATGGAATCTCAAAGGCTGACGCTGAGTGGCCCTCATGGCTGATTGGAAAAATCCGTGACAGCCTGTTTGAGATTCTGCGCCAGCTTGTCCTGCATGTAACGGCGGCAAACTCCATCTACCCCGCAGAATTTGCAGACGCGGAGCTCCGCAGGAAGCATCAGGACGCCGCCATCGCGTGCTGCGCGCAGCTTTACCAGGAGCCGGAGTTTTCCATGAGCGTGCTGCCTGTGGACATTACGCGGTACGCACCTTTTCTTGATGAGGTCGATAAGGAGACCGCCCTCATCAAGGGCTGGAGAAAATCTGACAATAAACGTTACAGGGAGCTCCGGAAGGTGTAAAATGAGGATGGTCTGTCTCTGTGGGTCCTCATCGAACTTCGCGAATGTCAACGACAATGACGACGGCGTCAACGCGAACGCCAACAACGCGTCGAACGCGAACGATGGGGTCCGCCCCTTATGCAATCTGGCCGGGCTATGTGTAGGGTAAATCCCGATCCGGTCATGCAGGGCAGGAGAGGCAGTCCTGCCGAAAGGCGAAAATGCGCACTGACGGCTCCTGATACGTCAGCTGACCTACACTGCAGTGCGCCCCTTTCCGCGCTCGCGGACATCAACAGCATTCTCAGTGCAGTCCGTAAGCTCGAGCGCTCCTCCGGCTGGAAAACTGGCGTGCAGCGCATAACAACCGACCGCCTCCGCTTTGCCATAAGCCTCAGAAGGCAGATTCTGACCGGCACTTACCGGCAGCAGGAAGAGAATATCTTCACCGTCTCTGAGCGCGGCCACCGGAGGCTCATCAGGGCCCTCGCTCCCGCGGACATGGTCTTGCAGCATGACCTCTGCGACAGCGTGCTCATCCCGGCGCTCCGGAAATACCTAATCTACGACAATGGGGCAAGCGTCAAATGGAAGGGCATGGCATTCACCAGAGCGAGGCTGGTGAGGCATCTCGGTGAGTATTGCCGGCACTACGGCAGCGAAGGCTTCATCCTGCAGACCGACTTCGCCAAGTTCTTTGACAACATCCTCCACGACCGGCTCGTGGATTCCATTGACGAAAAAGTCAGAAGTCCGGAGATTAGGTCGCTCCTTTACATGCTGCTCTCCCGCTACGCGCCTGACGTCTCCTACACCGAGACTGATTTTGACAGGGTGCCGTTCGACTCGCTGAAGGACAGTGCGGTTCCACCAGAAGAGAAGACCGGGAGGCGCATCCTCCGGCGGGGCATTGGCATCGGAGCGCCCATCTCGCAGGTCGCCGGAGTCTTCTACCCGACGCCAATTGACAACTACTGCAAGTGCGTCAGGGGCTGCAAATACTACGGGCGCTACATGGACGACATCTACATCATCCATCAGGACAGGGACTTCCTGGAGTCGGTACTTGCGGGCATCAGGCGCGAGGCGGCGGCGCTCGGGCTTTTCATCAGCGAGAGGAAGACTCATATCACGCCGCTCCGGCAGGGCTTCACCTTCTGCAAGGTAAAGTACCGCCTGATGCCTGAAGGAAGGGTAATAAGGCGTCCCTGCCGGGAATCGCTGACGCGCGAGAGGCGGAGGCTCAGGAAGCTGTTTGGCCTTGCCGCGCGCGGGATTATCCCCAAACAGGAGTTCGTGGAGCTGTACCGCTCCTGGCGCCGGGGACACAAGGGACTTGACTGCCACAGGTCGCTTGTTACGATGGACGCGGTCTACCGGAAATACCGGAACGAGCTGTTCGCGGAGGAGACATAGACGCGAGGGATGGATGTCTATGCAATATGCATAAATTGTGCCATAATGTGCCATGAGCTGGCAGCGCATCAGCCTCGGGATGCCGCATATCCGGATTCTTCTCAGAAAGGAGGACTGGTAAAGGGATTCCTTGAGCTTTGCCATCCAGTCATTTCGCCTGGCATCCTCTGGAGTCAGGCCGGAGCCCAGGATCCACACCCATGTGTGCTGCGCTTAAGGTCCTGGCAACACTGGCTGCGGCCTCAGGACCAGGCGTGAGGGGAGGCATTTCCCTCGCTCAGGAACCTTGTTGAGGCCGCGAGGGAAATCATGGCAGAGAGCCAGGCCGGCAGATACCGTTTGTCAAAGGTCTGTGCGGCGGATCTCGTCCCGGCCGCTGCGGCTCTCAGTATACCTGTTGAAAACCTGATAGCAAGCCTCATTAGGGCACCGGTACATGACTTTGTTTGAGCCTCTCTCATTCTGCGGAGCGATGGTCAGATACCCGTGGTACATCAGGAGCGAGACAGCCTGGCTGTAATTCAGAAAGCCTCTCTGGCTGATGCTAAGCGCCACGGGAGGATCTGCCGGAATCTCCTCACGCCTCTGAATGCGCCTGGTTATTTCCTCACCGGCCTCAGGAGCCGCGAGCCTGAGAATTGCCTCGAGCCTGCCGGGATCCGCGCCGGCGCTATCAGGGAGCAGCCTCTCCGGCATTGCTTTTGCGGATGTCAGATCCTTAAGGAATGACAGGCACAGATCCGGATTGAAGATCCTCTCACATGCCTGAAACGAGAATGCGTACCCGCCGTAGCGGCTTTCCATGACCTGGAGGATCCTCTCCTTTGTCAGCCCGTTGAGTTCACTGAAGTCCACGGTCCCGTCAATGATTTCCGAGAGCTCCTCACGAGTGAGGCCGGCCATGGCATTGAATCTTGGATCATTGCTGATATTGGCTGCGATGTTGAAGCCTGATATCAGCGAGTCAAGTGACACTGAGGAGACTCCGGTAATGAAGATGCGCGAAATGGGCCTCCCGCGCACCCCGCCGAAGGCCTCCTTGAGAAAGGCATAAAACTGCCTGATGAAGCCAGGGGTACACTCTGCGGCGGAAGCTGTTTCCTTTGACTCCGCTGCATCACGCAGAAGGATGCCATTCGCGAAGTGATCGTAGCCGTCAATGATGACAAAGATCCGCTCCTTTCCGGATGAGCGGCTGCGGAAGTTCGCGACAAACTCCTTCATGAGCTCAGCCGGCTCATCATAAAGCCCGGACCTAAGCTCACTGTACGGAAGCCCGAGCTCAGGGTAGCGGTCGGTAAAATCCCTGAGCGCGCCTGCAAGCTCCCCGGTAAAGCAGCTCTTTGCCTGCTAAGTGCAGCCTGATACCTGGGAAAAGTCAAGCCGGATGCAGCAAAGGCTCCCTGCCTGGGGAGTCCGGTGCTCATGGATAGAGGTGCCCCGGAAGGTCTCATCGAAGCTCTCTTTCATGGCGCGGTCATAGTAGTTCAGGAGGATGTCAGTGAAGAGCGTCTTCCCGAAGCGCCCGGGGCGCAGGAAAAGAGCAGCCCTGCAGTCAGGGTCTGACTCAAGCCGCTCTATGAACATGGTTTTGTCAGCAAATGCCAGGTTCCCGGCATTCACCGCCGCAATGGATGTGCTGTTGTTGCTGATCAGCCTCAGAGACATAGCCCGTACGCCTGTGAAAATCCGCCCGGTCTGATTATACCAGCCGGGCTTTGACTGCTCCTCGTCAGAGGATCCTGAATGGCCGCTGTTTCTGTCTCTGAAATTTATTTCATATAAATCAGATAGGAATTATTGATTTTCACTTTCACATGTTTATAATACCATTATTCCTACCAGAATAGAAGGTTATTATGAGCAATTCAGAATCAGCAAAGAATGCCGCAGTTGCGGCAGCGCTCAAGAGGGCAAGAGAAAAGGCTGCAGCCGCAGGAAAAGATGCTGCGGAGAACAGCGCTGAGGCTCCTGAGACTGAGGGGCAGTCTTCAGCAGCTGGTTCTGAGTCGCCGAAGAGCGCAGCAGTAGCGGCGGCTCTCCGGAGGGCGAGGGAGAAGGCTGCGGCAGCCGCTTCCGGAAATGCTGCTCCG
>DEHC01000036.1:5781-27620 GCA_002351705.1 Gammaproteobacteria bacterium UBA2810
CATGACCAGATGAATGTCGCTGACTATACCTCGGCTGTCGGCGCCTACCGGAGGACCTTCCCGAACAAGCAGCAGCAGATCGAGCAGACGCCGGATCCCGCTGTGCGCGAGATGCTCCTCAACATGGAGCGCCGCGGCATCGAGACCGTCTTTGACCGCTTTGACAGCCAGCAGCCGCAGTGCGTCTTCGGCATGGCCGGCATCTGCTGCAAGAACTGCTTCATGGGCCCCTGCAAGATCACGAAGCGCTCGCCCCGCGGCGTCTGCGGAGCCGATGCTGACCTGATTGTGGCAAGGAACCTCCTGCGCCACCTCGCATCAGGTACGGCAGCCCACGGCGCCAGGGGCAGGGAGTCGATGCTTGCTCTCCTTTACGCCGCGCAGCACAAGCTGGATCTTCCCATACAGGGCGAGCAGAAGGTGAGGTCAACTGCCGCGAAGTTCGGCTTTGAACCGTCGCTTCCCCTCGACGAGCTCGCGGAGAAGGTCGCAACTTATCTCCTTGAGGACCTCTCGAGGACCGTTCCCTCGGAGCACCACGCCATAGCGGCATTCGCACCGAAGGAGCGCCTCGAGACCTGGAAGAAGCTCGACATCCTCCCGATAGGCACCTACCACGAGGTGTTCGAGAGCCTCCACCGCACCACGACCGGAACTGACGGCGACTGGAAGAACGTGATGAAGCAGTTCCTCCGTACCGGCATCGCCTTCGCCTGGAGCAGCTGTCTCGGCTCGTCAATCGCGATGGACAGCCTGTTCGGGCTTCCAGTACGCGCGAAGACCCGCGTCAACGTCGGGGCTCTCAGGAAGGATACGGTCAACGTCGCGGTCCACGGGCACTCGCCGCTTCTTGTAAGCGAGATTGTGCGCCTCGGAAGGACCCCGGAGTGGCAGGCGAAGGCCAGGGCGGCAGGCGCCGCCGGCATGGAGTTCTACGGCATCTGCTGCTCGGGGCTTTCCGCGATGTACCGCGACTACGGCGTGGTGCCGCTCGCGAACGCCGCGGGAGCGGAGCTGGTTCTCGGCACCGGCGCTCTCGATCTCTGGGTCGCTGACGTGCAGGATGTCTTTCCGACCATCATGAACGTCGCGAAGTGCTTCAAGACCGCGGTCATCACGACAAGCGACTCCGCGAGGCTTCCTGACGCCGAGCACTATGAGCTTAAGCATGACCACTCGAACATCAGTGAGATCCATGAGCTTGCGGAGAAGATCCTGACCCGCGCCATCGCGGCGCACTTCGAGAGGGAGGGAGTGCCCAGAAGCATCCCGGACTATGAGGTTCAGGCCGAAATCGGCTTCTCCGTCGAGTTCATCGACCAGTTCTACACCATCGCCGGGCTCGCGGACGCGATAAAGGACGGCCGCGTAAGGGGCATCGTGAACCTGGTGGGCTGCTCGAACCCCAGGCAGATCTACGAGAAGGCGATTGTCACCGTCGCCTCCGAGCTTATCAGCCACAACATCCTGGTGCTCACGAACGGCTGCGCGTCGTTCCCGCTCCTGAAGCTCGGCTACTGCTCGGAGAAGGCGCTCGAGTACACCGGAGACACTTTGAAGGAGTTCCTCCGCGGCCTGCCTCCTGTGTGGCACATGGGCGAGTGCCTCGACAACGCGAGGGCCTCTGGGCTTTTCAGCGCGCTCTCGCAGCGCCTCGGTGAGCCTCTGAAGCGCCTGCCGTTCGCCTTCTCGAGCCCGGAGTGGTCGAACGAGAAGGGCCTCTGCGCCGCGCTCGCCTTCAGGCTCCTGGGGCTCAACTCCTACCACTGCGTCTACGCGCCGGTTCAGGGCTCCGTGAACGTCGAGCGATTCATGGCAACCGGCACGAAGGAAATTCTCGGTTCGGAGATGAAGGTTGACACTGATGCGGGGAAGCTTGCCGCAGAAATCATAAAGGATATTGAGGACAGAAGGAGGGAACTCGGATGGAATTAAGAAGGAAATTCACACTGCTTTCAGCAGTAGCTGCAATGGTATGCGCGGGTGCCCTTATGACCGGATGCGGCAAGGAAGACTCTGCGCCTTCAGAGAAGGCTGCTGCGGCGCCGGCGGCGCAGGAGAGTGAGGAGAAGCAGGTCATAAAGATCGCCTACATCCCGATTACCCACGCCGTGCCGCTTCTTGCCGCGGCGGAGAGGGTAAACGCGGATCCAAAGAAGAATTACCGTATCGAGCTGGTGCGCTACGGATCCTGGCCGGAACTCCTTGACGCGCTCACGACCGGACGGGTTGACGGGGCGTCGGTCCTCATCGAGCCCGCGGTAAAGGCAAAGGAGAAGGGGCTGCCTCTTTCACTCATGGCCCTCGGCCACCGTAACGGCAATGTCATCATCGGCGGCCCTGACCAGAAGATCAAGGGGACGACATTCGCCATCCCGCACCGCCTCTCCTCGCACGGCATCCTCATCCACGAGTTTCTGGAGAAGAAGGGCGTTGACGAGAAGGATGTGAATATCGTCGAGATGGCTCCTCCCGAGATGCCCTCGGCCCTCGTATCCGGGAAGATCGGCGGCTATTGCGTGGCTGAGCCCTTCGGCGCCGTCGCGGTGCACCTCGGGCGCGGCCATGTCCTGATGCGCGACAGCGAGCTCTGGCCTGACTCGCTCTGCTGCGGGCTGGTCCTCAACACCAGGGCTCTCGCGGGCCGCGACGCTCTTACCGAGGCGTTCAGGAAGGACTACCTTGCCGCCGGCGACTATCTCGCGGGGCACCCGCAGTTCGCCGAGGATGTAGCGGTTAAGTACCTGAAGCAGGGCAAGGAGGTCCTCCAGATCTCGCTGCCGCTCGTAACCTTTGATCACCTTGAGGTGACGCCTGAGGCCTACGGCAAGCTCTCCGATCTCATGAAGAAGTGGCAGCTCTCGGACAATCCTCCTTCATATGATGACTTTGTGCTGAAGGTGAAGAATGAAAAGAGCAATTAAAAAGATAGCGGGAAAGACGCTGTTCACCATCCTGCCGTTCGTGCTGTTCACGGCGCTCTGGAAGGCGCTTACCGCGATATCGGGAGTGAGCGAGGCGCTCCTCCCGCCTCCCGAGAACGTGGCGGTGAGCCTCTGGAGCATGCTCGCGGGCGGCGAGGTCTGGGATGACATAGCATCGAGCCTCTCGATATTCGCGGCAGGCTGGGTCATCGCGGTCATAGCAGGCACAGTCCTCGGCGTGTTCCTCGGCTGGTACCGGAAAATATTCGACTTCCTGAACCCGGTCATCCAGGTTCTGCGCCCGGTGTCGCCGGTCGCATGGCTGCCGTTCATCGTGCTCTGGTTCGGCATCGGCGCGGCCCCGACACTCGTTACGGTCATCATCGCGGGCTTCTTCCCGGTGCTCCTTACGGCGGTAGCGGCTGTGAGGCACATTGATCCGGTCTACTTCCGCGTCGCGGACAGCTTCGGGCTCGGGAACAGGAGGACCATGCTTGAGATCGTCTTCCCGGCGGTGCTCACCGAGCTCACCTCGGCGTTCCATACCGCGCTCGGCACCGGCTGGATCTTCCTCACCGCGGGAGAGATGGCGGGCTCGCAGCAGGGCCTCGGTTACCTCATCATCGACGCGAGGAACAACTTCGATACGGCGGGGCTCGTGTCGGCAGTCATCCTGGTGGGCGTCACAGGGCTCATCCTTGACACTCTTCTCGGCGCTCTCGAACGCTATGTTCTGAAGCGCACGGGCATAACGGCGTGAGGCAGCAATATGTATATAGAAGTAAACAAGGCCGGACTCACCTACCGCAAGCACGGAAAGGATTTCATCGCGCTCTCCGACACCTCGATCTCCATCGCGAAGGGAGAGTTCATCTGCCTACTCGGGCCCTCGGGCTGCGGCAAGACCACGCTTCTCAACCTGATAGCGGGGTTCCTGAAGCCCACCTCAGGCGAGGTGCTGATCGACGGAAAGCGCGTCGAGGGAACCGATCCGAAGAGGATTACGGTATTCCAGAACTACGGGCTCCTCCCCTGGCGCACGGTGGAGGGCAACATTCTCCTGGGGCTCGAGAACTCGAAGCTCTCGAAGGCGGAGAAGATGGAGAGGGTTGACAGCCTTGTCGCTCTCACCGGGCTTTCGGGGCTCAGGCAGTCGCATCCGCGCGAGCTCTCGGGCGGGCAGCAGCAGAGAGTAGCCATTGCGCGCGCCCTTGCCGTGTCACCGGACGTCCTCTTCATGGACGAGCCGTTCAGCGCGCTTGATCCGATTACGAGGATGAAGCTGCAGAATGATATCTCGTCAATCGCCTCATCATCGGGGATTACGGTGATATTCGTGACGCATGACATCGACGAGGCAGCCTTCCTCGGCGACAGGATTGCGGTGATGGAGGGGAACCCCGGCAGGATCCGAGAGATCATCGACAACCGGATCCGCGGCACCGGAGACCGGACCTCCGCGTACTACATATCGCTCCGCGAGAAGATCTTCGAGATCCTGAAGCTCGGCGGCGAACACGATCCGGAGTATGTGATTTAGTCCATCGCTGGCGGGGCAGGGGCCTCTTCCTCAGGCTCGTACCCCGCCTCCTTTATAACTTTCCTCAGCTCCTCTATGTAGAGCCCCGCGAAGCGCGAGAGCTCGCCGCTCTTTCTCCTGATGTATCCGATATGCATCTCGTCATCCACCCTGAGTCTTACGGAGACAATGATGTCGCCGCCGTTGAGCTCCTCGGAGAGGAAGCCGCTCGATATGGTGTAGCCGCTGAGCCCCACCAGGAAGTTGAAGAGCGTGGCGCGGTCGCTCACGTGGATTGACCTCGCGTGCGGGAGCTCGCTCAGGATCTCCTCGGAGAAGTAGAAGGAGTTGTACTGCCCCTGCTCGAAGCTGAGGCATGGATATGGCTCAAGGTCCTCAAGTGTTACCTCCTTCCTCCCCGCGAGCGGGTGATCGCGGCTCACGAAGACATGCGGAGTGGCGCAGAAGAGCGGGGTGAACGAGAGGTGGTTCTCCTTGAGGAGCTTCCCGATGATCTTCCGATTGAAGCCGTTCTCGTAGAGAAGGCCTATTTCGCTCCTCATCTGCGCGACGTCGCTGATGATCTCATATGTTCTCGTCTCTCGGAAGGTGAACTCGTACTCACTGAAGCTGAGCCTTTTCACGAGGTTTGAGAACGCCTTGACGGCGAAGATGTAGTGCTGCGCGGAGACCGAGCAGAGCTCGCGGATGTCCTTCCGGCTGCTGAAGCGGTTCTCGAGGAGGTTCATCTGATCCATGACCTGCCTCGCGTAGATCAGGAACTCCTCACCCTCACGCGTTATGGAGAACTCGCGCCCGCGGTTGAAGATCCTGATGCCGAACTCGTCCTCGACCTCCTTAAGGGCCGCAGAGAGGCTGGGCTGGGAGATGAAGAGCCGTTTGGCCGCGGTGCTTACCGAGCGGCACTCAGCTATTGCGAGAATGTACCTTATCTGCTGAAGAGTCATGCACTTACCCTAGAGGAACTATGTCAGATGCCTGGGCATGGGCCTCTAAGGATCCCTTGCCAGTGCCGGTAAATCTCCGGAGCGCTTCCTAGCAGGCACCTGTTTTCTGAGAGCTGAGGGCAGCGCAGCAGAGCGGGTACGGCTGCTGTCAGGCCGCACTGAATTTTCAGCAGCTCCTATGTTGAAATGGCGCTCTCTCATTCATAGACTGCGTTGCAGCCAGCTCAATTTCCGGGCGTTTTTACGCCAGGCTATTCTTCATCCTCATCCCAGGAGAGCGAGCCGTCGTAACCAGGATTGAGGCATGCCTCGTCATACTCCTGCCAGCAGGTTGGGAGCCCCCTGGTCATCCAGTCAATCCCGCGATCGTTAAAGTATTCTCTCATTACTTTGCGGTGATCATCAGGATCCGGCTCGAAGGAGCGTGCCTCAGCAAGAAGTATTTTTTTCAGCTCTTCCCTTGAATTTGCGTGAATAGCCTTTTTAATGTCTCGTCCTGTTGCTTTGTTGTAGAAATAAGCTGTATAGCTGCCATTTCTGTAATCATCACGGATATCCTCCCATTTGTCCCAGGAGTGAAGATCATCGTCAATCTGGGCGAGGGTCTTCATGCGGTAGAATTCCCTGAGCTGCGGATTTTTTCTCCAGACCTCTCTGGCCCACTTTTCTGCATTGTCGAGCATTCCGGCAAAGGCAACACGGGCCTCGAGCGGACTTAATGTTTTCTCATCTTTATCTTTCATAAATATCAGCGGCACTGTCATGCCGTCCTCAGTGTAGTATATAAAGAAAAGTTACCTGCTCCATCCGCGGCTCGGCTTATTCTGATCCGAACCCCGAATTATTGTCTTATCCGGCTTCCTTGCTTCATTAAGCGAGACAAGTTCTGAATTTCTGTTTACCGTAATCCGCCCATCTGAATATATTCTGGGATGCTTATTTATAATGTTGTACAATGAAAAAATTGATTTTTGGCCAAATGTGTAAACAGAGCGCATTATCCTTGTTGACTCGGCCTCATCGTTATTCTGACCCCTGATGAATTGCCACATATCAGCCTTTACCGATTTGTATTCCCCCTTAAGGGCATTGGTGTCATAAGTACCTTCCAGCTTTGCTCTGAGACGCTGAACAATTTCTGGATTCAGTCTTTCTTCAAGTCTGTTCAAATCGATATCCGACACTGCGTAATAATATTTGATTGTTCTGTTGGTTCTGATCGGAATTGCTACAGCTTCTGGATTCAGACAATAGTCGACTGTATGCACTGAGTCAGCGGCTAACAGTTTGAATGATTCCGCGGTAACTCTTTCATTGTTCAGCCTGAAGCGCTCATATGCAATTGCAATAGCCAAATCTGCAGGCCTTACGAACAGGCCTTCATTGAGACGTCTGATAACTTCCGGCTCCTCGCATTTCCGCACACTGGCAGCAGGCTTACATTTCCTGCCAGTAAGCGGGTCAATAACATAAAAGTTAGCCCGCCCCTCTGCTATTACAGGATCACTAAGTTCTATTATCCTGCAAGGTGCAATTTGATCATTCCCAAAGTCAGTGTAAGTGTCAGTTAACGGATCATAGTACCAGTTGGTTGGATTTTTCCAGCTTCCCTTATGGGCCTTCAGGTGTTCATCTCTGGTAAGAAACTGAATATTGTCCGGGTTTCCCAGATCCTCGGGGTATTCAGCAGCGCTTCTCATATGCTGACCTTCAAACGCCCTGCCTAGATCGTCATAAGCCCTCCCCTTTTTGAGGTTAAGGATGTCTCTCTGCTGTTCTCTGGTCCAGTCTCTTGTGCCTTTGCCTTCCCATACTAACTGCTGTTCGCGCTTCCATGCTTTTCTTACTGCTTGGTACCTTGCATTCGTGCTTGCTTGTTCAACAGGATCAATCTTCATCTTCTGCTATGCCAAGTACATCATAAAGGTCATTTAAAAAATCAAAATAATCGTTATAAACGAGCCCGTTGCCAATTTTTCCTTCATCAGGAAAATATATGGCAAAAGTTTCGCTGCCTTTTTCGTACATGACAGGATCTCCGTTGCACATTCTTCCTACAACGATATGTTTATCGTCGGGGCATCCTTCATCTGCGACATCTATCAGCGGCAGATGTGCAACGCCGTACATCTGAGTTCCGGCCGGCAGGAAAAACTCACCGCCATCGCTGAATCTGAGCCACTCCCTGTATTTTTCTGGCAGCCTGATCCCGTTTTTCTTCTCAAACTGTGAAATCTGCTCTTCTGAAGCTGGGTCAAGGAAATTCATTACTCCCTGAGATTCAAACGTGCTGATAATCTTTTTTAATTCGTCAGAAATCATTGAGACCTCCATTCAGACATTGCGCATGGCTTTGAAGCAGACACTCCGTCACGACAAAAGGACAACCGTATATATTTCAGATGGAATTGCTGATATAGCAGGTGTTTTTATACAAGCAATGGTAGCTATTACAGAGTAGTTATGCAAGTTTTAATATGAAAATGTCATCACAATTCACATTAAATATTCATTAACAAGTTCTCGTAATAAATACCGCCAGGCTTCCGCCGTGGACCTCGCCGGAGCAGTTGATCATGGGAGCATTGACAACCAGTCTCATCTGCGCGACGTCTCTGATGATCTCCCAGGTACTGGTCTCGCGGAAGGTGAATTCTTACTCGCTGAAGCTGAGCCTTTTCACTAGTTTCGCGAAAGCCTTTAACGCGAAGATGCAGTGCTGCGCCGAGACCGAGCAGAGCTCCCTCGCGTCCTTTTTGCTGCTGAAGCGGTTCTCGGGGATGTTCATCTGATCCATGATCTGCCTCGCGTAGATCAGGAACTCTTCTCCATCTCGCGTAATGGAGAACTCGCGGCCGCGGTTGAAGATCCTGATGCCGAGCTCGTCCTCGACCTCCTTAAGGGCTGCCGAGAGGCTGGACGGCGGGATGAAGAGCCGTTTGGCCGCGGTGCTTAGGAACTGAATATTGTCTGGGTTCACCTGATATTCGGGATATTCAGCAGCGCTTTTCATATGCTGTCCTTCAAATGCCCTGCCAAAATCGTCATATGCCCTTCCATTATCAGGGTTAAGTGCAGATTGACAACGGATCCGGCCGGCAGGGACATGTTTTCCGAGCCATCCGGAATAATATATGGAGCACGAAACTGAGATAAAAGTATGGCTGTTCCAAAGATGTGATTGATGAAATGACATCGATCCGCTATATAGAATATCCTTACAGGGAGGATCATGTTACTGTCCTTACACCTCAGACTGAAATATATGAGGTATTTTCGCTGATATCACCGGAAGGAACTTTGTCAGAGCACCAGGGAGGTCATCGCAAGGAAAAAAAGGCCGGGCGCACACCTGGGAGGCCAAAGGCAACGGTTATCAAGAAAGCCAAAGCCTAGCTATTTTGCGTATAAATGGCTGCAAAAATCGGATCTACATGCTCTGAATTATGCATAATCCCATTGAAAAAACGCATATATTTATTTCTCGGGAATCAGTACAAAGAGAATATGCCCCGGAAGGTTTTTGAGGAAGCCCTCAGTAAAGGTTGGGTGAGAGGTGAAGTATGATTTTCAGACAAAACTAGAATTTTTATGAATTAGAAAATGAAAGGTGACACTGTGTCAAGACTAGGATGCAAATGCGGTGAGACACTCTCATGGGTTGCTTGTCCTTCTGAGAATATTATTCATGTTTGGCACAAGACGGATGTGGATAACAAACTCACAGACAGGCCTTTAGTAACAGCGTTGGATTTTTATTCTGAGGATAGTGAATTTGGCTACGAATATTGGTATTGCACTGAATGCAAAAGGATAATGGTGGTCAATGTTAAAACGAGTCGTATACGTTATATATATAAAAAAGTTGTACTTTGGATGTTTTGAGTGATATCAGTAACTGGCATGATCAGATTTATTATATTAATGATATAGATTTAGATAGACTTACTGATGAAAATATTGACTTAACTCTACGTGATTTAATAAATGAATATGTCAAAACTTTTTTTGTTTCACCAGACCTGAAAAAAGTTTGTTCTATGGACGAAGATGGAACGTACTCTGTTAAATATGAGCTAGAAGAAATCATACCGCTGAAGCAGTAGAAAATCTTTGCAGATGTGAGCAGGCATATTATGAAATATCCTATCGGTATACAGACTTTTGAGAAAATCCGCAGCGGGAATTATCTTTACGTTGACAAGACAAAATACGTCTACGATCTGGTCCATGGTTATCAGTACGTATTCCTTTCCCGTCCCCGCCGCTTCGGGAAGTCACTCCTGGTCAGCACGCTTGACAGCTATTTCCGCGGTAAGAAGAGTCTTTTTGAAGGACTAGCTGCAGCAGAATTGGAAACGGAGTGGACAGAATATCCCGTGCTGCATTTTTCATTGGCCTCTGCCAAGCTCGGCACCGTAGAGGATGTACATTGCCTGATAATCCAACAGCTTGAGAGAATTGAGCGGGAGTATGGCATGCCTGCTGGCGGTCAGAATATTTCGGCACGTCTCCTTAATCTTGTTCAGCGGTTATACGAAAAGAAAGGCAGACAGGTTGTTGTGCTTATAGACGAGTATGACTCTCCTATGCTCACCGTACTTCATGATAAGGATCGCCTCGAACTAATGCGCACAGAGATGCAGGGGTTCTATTCTCCTCTTAAAGATCTTGATCCTTATCTGCGTTTCGTCTTCATAACCGGAATTACCAAGTTCTCACAGCTGAGCATATTCTCGCAGCTAAACAATCTCGAGAACATCTCCATGGATGAGGATTTCTCTGCCGTGTGCGGCATCACTGAGGATGAGCTTGAGTCGAACTTTGACGAAGGTTTAACGGAGATGGCAGAAAAATATAACCTGAAACGTCCTGAGGTGCTTGGCAGGCTTCAGAAGAAATATGACGGCTATCATTTTGCATCTCAGTCGCCAGGAATATATAACCCCTTCAGCCTGCTCTCTGCTATGAAGAAATGTAATTTTAAGGACTACTGGTTTTCAACCGGAACTCCGAGTTTCCTGATAAATCAGATCAGGAAATTTCATACAGATATAACGAAGATTGACGGGAGCCAGGCGGAAGCTGATAGCTTTGATGCTCCTACGGAGAACATGCACAGTATTCTTCCGCTGTTTTATCAGAGCGGATACCTGACTATTAAGGATTATGACGACCGATCCGATCTCTATACTTTAGGTTATCCAAATGAAGAGGTAAAAATCGGACTTACAAAATTGTTTATTCCTTACTATGTCTGGTCTGACTTAGATACCGCCAGCAGTGCCTGCTGGCGGATCAGTGAGGCTTTGATGGCAGATGACATAGACAAGGCACTTACCGCGGCGCAGAGCTATTTCTCTTCAATTCCATATCAGGAAGGGACACTTATGGATGCCCCCTTATCAGAGGGGCACTTCACGGCTATGCTTTACGTGATGTTCTCGTTTCTCGGCAAGTTTGTATACTCACAGGTAAGAGTAGCAAAAGGACGTATGGATATCGTCGTTAAGACTGAACGCAGCGTCTACGTCATGGAACTGAAGCTTGACGGCTCTGTCGAGGAGGCATTGCGGCAGATTGACGACAGGAATTATGCAATTCCATGGCAGTCAGATGGACGACGTGTGGTTAAGGTTGGCATCAACTTCAGCACTAAGGAGCGCACCATAGAGAGCTGGAAGGCTGCCTGGCAGGGCAGATGACACAGCTGATTGGTCCTGTCATCATCCTGTGCCGGTCAGAGCAGGACAAAAAGTTTCATTGAAGATGGCAGCCGCCTCATGGAAACTGCATACGGACAAATTCACGGAATTTTCTGCGAACAGCGTCCTGGCTGCCACGGAATACATGGAATAAATGTAGAAAAATTTGCTGGGCGTACGCACGAAGCACAGTCAGTACAAGACGTTGAAAATCTTTATGCAGGCCGAGATTGTGCAAGAAACCGACTCCTTCTTAACAGGCTTGTTCTGAATATTCTGACGATGCTGCATCCCGAGCACTCAAAGCAAAGCGAGAAGATCTCGATTCGCCGGCTTATGCTGAAACTGCGCAACGCCCCTGAGCTTGTGATCAATTGAATAATCAAGTGCTGCAAAATTGCAGGCCAGTACGATGCTGTTCGTGCACAGGCCCTGCAGAATCTGCTATACAGGAGTGACAGCAGCCTGTCGGAATGCTTGCTGTCACTGTCAGAGCGCAACGCTCCTGCCGGAAAGCTCTGCCGCTGGTATGAGCCGGGCTGTTCCGGGCAGGGCAGTCCTCAGCCTCCTGAGGCTGCCGCATTTCTGTCAGCCCGTGGTCATGGAGAGGAAGCTCCTGAGCTCGCTCTTCGAGAGGTCGCCGAGCCACTTCTCGCCCTTCTGCACCGTGAGCTCCGCAATCTCCTTCTTGGAGCTGATAATCTCGTTGATTCTCTCCTCGAAGGTTCCCGCGCAGATGAAGCGGTAGACCATGACATTCTTATTCTGCCCGATGCGGTAGGCGCGGTCGGTGGCCTGATCCTCGACAGCCGGGTTCCACCAGAGGTCGTAGTGGATTACCGCCGTCGCGGCAGTGAGGTTGAGTCCGGTTCCGGCGGCCTTGAGCGAGAGCACCATGACCCGGTCCTGCGGATCGTTCTGGAAGCGGTCAACCATCTCCTGCCGCTTCTTCACGCTCACGCCTCCGTGGATGAAGTCAGGAACAGTGCCGATCCTCTCCCCAATCCAGGAGACGAGAAGCTCTCCCATTTCCCGGAACTGGGTGAACACGATGGCCTTCTGCCCGTTCTCAGTGAGCTCAGCGAGAAGATCAAGGAGCATCTGCGCCTTCCCCGAGTGCGAGGGCCCCGTTATCTTCGGGTCCTTCGAGAAGAGCTCCGGCGCGTCGCAGATCTGCTTGAGCCTCAATATGAGCTTCAGCACCATCGCGCTTCTCTCCATCTGTGAGAGCGTCTCCGTGACGCCCTCAAGCCCGTCGCTCACGAAGGCCTGGTACATGGCAGCCTGCTCCGCTGTGAGCTCGCAGAAGCGGTCTGAGCTTATCTTGTCAGGAAGATCCGCGATGACGCTCTTATCCGTCTTGAGCCTCCTCAGGATGAACGGTGCCGTAACGCTCCTGAGCCTCCTCACCGCGTCGGCGTCACGGTTCTGCTCAATCGGCCTTGCGTAGTCCGAGATGAACGAGCCGAGCGTGCCGAATAGCCCCGGGTTCACGAACTCCATGATTGCCCAGTAGTCCGCGAGGCGGTTCTCCACGGGAGTGCCTGACATGGCAATGGCTGAATCAGCCTTGAGGAGGCACATCGCCTGGAATATCTGCGATCCGGTGTTCTTGATGTTCTGCGCCTCGTCCGCGACGGCGACCCGCCACTTCTTATCCTTCAGCTTCTCGATGTCCTGCCGGAGCGTTCCGTAGGTCGTGAGAAGGACATGCGCCTTCGGCTCCAGGGAGCGCTGCGTGCCGTAGTAGACGTTGACCGTCAGGTCCGGCGCGAAGCGCCTCAGCTCCCTTGTCCAGTTGATGACGACCGAGGCGGGCACCGTGACGAGCGCGGGGTCCTTCTCAAGCTCCCCGGCGGCGCGGAGGTTCTCGAGGGCCGCGATGACCTGCACCGTCTTCCCGAGTCCCATGTCGTCCGCGATGATGGAGCCCATGCTCGCGCGGATGTTGTGCATCAGCCAGGAGTAGCCGCGCTCCTGGTAAGGCCTGAGAGTGGCCCTGAGCCCCTCAGGCACCTTCGCGGGCGGAGTCCTGAGCTCCTTATTGACGGCCTTCCTGATCCTGTCGTCCATGAAGACGGAGTGGCCATCATAGCTTCCGGAGAGCGCCGCCTCCAGGAGCCTGAGCCTTGACGGGCGCTGCGACTCACCGCGGAGGCGCCTGATGATGGCGTCAATCTCGGAGGCGCTCGCGTAGACATAGTCGTTCCCGAAGCGCACCAGATGGCCGGCGTGCTCCCTGAGCTCGGCGAACTGCTCATCGGTGATCTCCCGTCCGCCGAGAGTCGCCTTCCAGTCAAAGGTGAGAAGCGACGCGAGGCTCATGAGCCCGCTCCCTTCCTGATAGCCCCTGCCTATCCCCATGCTGGCAATGGCCGCGGGCCTCAGGATCTGCCGCATCGAGCGCGGCAGCACCACCATGGCGCCGCTTAGCTTCAATGCCGGCAGGATCTCAAACAGCGCCTTCTGCAGGGCATCAAGCGAAAGGGTGGCATGATCTGACCTGCCTGAGACAATGTCCGAGACCTCCGGCAGCAGGGCAGAGATGCGCGCGGCAGCAGCGCGGCATTCCCATTGCCGTTCTCCGCCAAGCCATTGCACGTCAGCGTAGCTCAGGTAGTGCCCGTCGGTGCGGTCGATGAAGCCAAGCGAGATCTCGGCTGAGACATTGTCATCAGCCGAGACGTAGGGATCGGCGTCAGAGGAGCCGCTTTCTCCTTCCTCTCCTTTGCCTTTTCCCTCATTTTCCGCCTCTTCCAGCGCCTGCTCTCCGCCCCTGCGGAGTTTCTCCTCGGCATCTCCTATGCCGGGATCCGGCCCTTCTGAGGTCCCGAGTATAAGCACTGGGCGCATTGAGGCCTGTCCAAGGAACAGCGGCGCCAGCCACTGACCGAGCGAGCTCTCCATGCGCGCGAGCGCTGAGTCGCTTATGTCAAGATATTCCCAGTAGCTCATCGTCAGGAGCAGCAGCTCGGGCGTCTGCGCGTAGGCCCGGTTCCAGGCCGCCTCAGCGCGCCCGAAATTCCTGAGGAAGCCCTTCCTCACGAAATCGCTGATGAACATTCCGAGGCACAGTGCGCCGAAGCCGGCGTCGCTGAACTGCTCCGCCTTAAGCCCGAGCGCCTCGCCGGGCCGGAGCACGGTTCCGAGAAGGAGCTTCCTCGCGAGCATGCCGATGCGCGCGGTGAGGGTGAGCACCTCATGCGACAGAATGCAGGGGATCCAAATAATGTTCAGCTCCCCCGGACCTTTGCGGAGCGGGCAGGGCATGACGGCGTCCGCGAGCACGAGCTTCCTCGCTATCGAGCACAGGGCGTACATCGCCTGGGCGGGAGCGCCGGCTCTGCCGAGTACCTCTGCGGAGATCCTGCCGCCGAAGCAGCCGGCCGGAAGGCTGTGCATCTCTTCGAACATGCTGTCTTCCGCAGTCGGGACAAACACTGTGCCCCGGTACTCAGCCCGCGCATTCCCGTCCCTGTCTTCCGAAGTGCCTGCTCCGCTGTGCCCGTGCTCTCTTAGAAGGTATTCACGCGCCAGGGGATCCTCTGTCCCAGGGCTGACTGTGAATACAGTACGGGCATGGTGGCCATCGTCGCTGATGATGCTGCCATCGGCGAAGATCTCCACCGGGCTCGCGGTGAGGTCCGGCAGCTCCGCAGCTTCGGCATCAGATCTGATCATGTCCTTCACGCAGCCGCGTGCCGAGTCCAGGGCATCTGACAGCTCAGCCCTGCAGTCGCCTCCTGCGTAGCCCGAGGGCGACGGCGCGAGCAGCCTGAAGGCCGAGCGGAGGAGCCCCGAGGGCACTTTTGCGAAGCTCACGCGGTTCAGGTGGTACAGAACGTCCTCGGGGGTCTTGTCCTCAGTGTCGTCAGCGTTCAGTTCCGGATGGATCCTGAAAAGCGCGTCAGGCTTCATCCAGGCGTCCGCCGTGCCGCTGTCCGCTCCGAGCTTCTTAAGCTCGGCCCTCAGATCCAGGCCGCGCATGGAGAAGAGTAGCGCCGGATTGCTCTCGACGAGCTTCGCTGCGCGCTTGAGCAGCGCGACCTCATGACGGCACACACTGTTGTCCGAAGCCTCGCAGGAGCATCTCATTTCGTCGCCGACGCTGTCGCCGCACATGAGCGGGATCCCCAGGGACTGCAGTTTCCTGGCGAATGGCTCATCCAGCTTTCCGACCTGCAGCTGCGATAGCGCATGAGGATCGTCCCTGAGCTCACCTATGACAGTCTGCTTTTCGTCCTCTGTCAGCGGATCAAGGCTGAGGCTGGCCAGATATGCTGATGTGGCGCCGTGGCTTACTGACAGATAAGTCCTGTGATCCTCGCTGCTGAACCAGGCCTCGCCGGTGCGCGCGGCTTTGGAATCCCGCTGGTAGCCTATGACTGCATCGTCAGCAAGGTTGGCTATGAAACGGCGGGCGAAGTCAGTCCTCAGGAAACTGCCGGGGGCTGCCCTGTGCCGGGCATCGTTTCCGCTTTTTGGCGCATCTGCCGCCTCGAATGCGCTGAGGGCCTCCTCATCAGGCTCCTGCAGCCCGGCTGCCGTGCCGAGGCCGAGCTTCCTTTTTATGTCAAGCCCGCGCCAGCTGAACAGCAGTGAAGGATCATTCTCCAGAAGGCGGAGCATCTCCAGGATGAAGGCAGAGCGATCAGCTGATGAGGATGAGCTGCTGTAGTAGCCGCCGCTTCCTGATACGTAAGTGTCGTATGGCGAGTTCAGGAGGCTGATGTCCTTTAATCTGGCAAACTCCCTGAAGCTGCGGTCAAGGTAGCCCAGTCCCAGTGCCTTTGCGAGCGCCGGCCGCTCCTCAAAGAATTTCAGAATCAGATCCTGGTCCTTTGCCTCAAGCCCTCTCAGGCTAATATGAAGGTGCTTTTTCCCGGAGTCGCAGTAAATGAGGCGCTGGTTCGGCAGAAAATGCAGCCTGCCGGCAAGCATGCCGCCGTATTTCTTTTTCTCTTTCGCTCCGATCTCGCAATAATTCACCATGGCTGCGGTTCTGAGCCAGCTTGTTCCCCACCAGGTGCCGGAGTCCTTTATTTCATCCTCGTTGAAACCCAGTGATTCGAGCATATATCTGTCTGGCCTGCCGGGAGAGCGCATAAGGAGCGGCTCATCGGGTGACCTGCCTTCGAGCTCCGTGCGGATCTCGCCTAAAGGCACGCTGCCAAGCGGCAGCCCCCGCCAGTCAAACAGCACTGTCAGCCTGCTGCCGACAGCCTGCCCGATTCTGATGATCGCTGTGAGCAGCAGAGGATCAGAGGCCGCACTGTCCGTAACGTCACTGCCGTCCAGAAAGAGCCTGCCGCCGGCCGGCTCAGCGTGCATTTCCGAGAGAAGCTCCCTGAGCTCTGTGGGGAAGCTGCCTCTGCAGAGTCTCTGCAGAATTCTGTAATTGCGGTCAAGAAAATCGGCAATCCTCGCCGCCTGGCCGCAGGTGAACGGCTTTAATGCGAGAACCAGCGTCTTTTTGTCTTTTCCGGTGCCGCAGGCTGCCATGACGCCGCCTTTCCCGTCCGCCTCGGGATCTCCTGCCTGCCCCTGCGCGATGATGCCGGCCGCCTCGGCGAGCGGTGCTTTGAGCGGATCCTTTAAGAAGAGCCGGATAAACTCACGCGCGGCCGGTCCCGGAGCGCAGATTTCCAGCAGCGTCTCGCCGGAAATGCTCTTCCTGTCAAACAGGCTTTCGTCCCGGACATCAATCCCCCGCCACCTGAGGAGCAGCGCCGGATTGTCCGTCAGAAGCTGTGAGGCCCTGATCATTGCTGCCAGCATGTTCCCGCTTTCACGGCATCCGCTGCTGTCAGACAGCTCTTCCTTCCCGTCCGGCAGGAGCGCAATCCCGTACCTGCCTAGGAGCTTCTGCAGGGCGGCGCTCACCACTCCTTCCCTGAGCTCTCTGAGAAGCTCAGGGTTCAGGTACAGGAGGGAGCAGACAATGCTCCGTTTCTGCGGATCATAGCTGCCAAATGACATGGTCACCGTGTCTTCAGCGCCGAGCTCGTCTTTAATCCTGCAGCTGAGAAGGTTTTTCCCGGGATCAAATTCAAGGCTTCCGGCCCTGCCCTCGCGGAGCGCGGCCCTGGCCTCTCCTGCTATTTCATCGTTTTCCATCAGCCCGGACCCGGCGAGCCATTTATGCACCCATGGGGCGCTGCCTGGCTCGTCAGACGCATGATCTGCCTGACTTTCAGGAGCCCTGAGATCGCTGAAAGCCTCCGCCTCAGTGACTGAGTCTCCCCCACTGCGGCTGTCAGCACCACGGGACGGGGAATTGCCGGACTTCCGGTCCTGTCTTTCAAGCCCTGCTTTTCTGTTGGCTTCGGCGCAGGCAAGGACGCTGAGCCCGCGCCAGCGGAGCATGAGCCTCGGGTACTCCGATATGGCTGCCGCGGCCCTGAGCGCGAGCGCGGCTCCCGCCGCGCCTCCGGTGCCCGTGATGCGGTCCTGACTGCCGTCAAATAGTCCGGAGCAGTTTCTCTCAAGCGCTGTGTAGGCATCATTGCTCAGGCTGTTCTCTGCGATAGAGAGGCAGTCGCTCTGGTGGATTCTGAAAAATGACCTGAGGCCTGAGTCTGACCAAGAGCTCAGATGGTCAAAAGACAGTGCGGGAGACTGCATGCTCCCGTCCGGCAGAGCCAGATCTGCCGTGAGGACAGTATTGCCTGATCTCGCATCCGCGGAGAGGTTTTTGAGCTTCGGGGCAAGCTTTTCGGCAGTCCTGAGGTCTGAATGTGCCGGAAGCGTGCTGGAAAGCCAGGTTCTCGCGGGGAGCCCGGTGGCCCAGCGCATGATGATCTCCGTGCCTCCCGGTCCGAACTTTTCAGACTCCAGGTTTCTGAGCCTTTCATCTCTGGAAACAGGCAGATCTATTCTCGCGGCCGGCAGTTCACCCGTGGGAAGTGGCCTTATTGGGAAGCGGGGAATGGAGAGCTCGTCATACAGGCTCAGCCCGCGCCATGCGAACATGAGCGCGGGATCGCAGCTTACAAGCCAGGCCGAGCACAGAAGCACGGCTGCCTCATAAACCGGCTCCTCGGGGTTGTTCATATTTCTGGCGAGGTAGGATTTGGGAGACAGCTCGTCACTGGCGGTAAGGCATGGCACAAGGCGCTTGGAGAGGAGCTTTTCCCACAGCGCCCTGCTCATTGTCCCTCTGCGCAGATCCCCGCTTCCGTCAGGCTCCTCCTGGATAATCTGCCGGAGTCTCTGCTTCTGGTAAGTCGTATAGCGCACCGAGCGCAGCTTTGTGCTCGTTGAGGCGTTTTCGCAGTACACAGGGCCTGTGCCGTCTGCGATGATATGGGAGAAAAACCCTCCGCAGATGAGGTCATAGCCTGCCTTAAGCTGCTCTTCGCTGAATTCCCCCAGTTTGGCCTGCGCCCATTCCATGCTCCACCAGTTGGGAAGCAGAGATGTATATTGGTCATTTGTCATGTGCTGCGTCTTCTTTTTTTCTGCCGCCGTCTGTGTATTTTAAGTGAATTGCACCTGCTGGGCAGGACTTCCGGATCAGTGCGGGAAAAACCTGCTGCCGCCGCTGAGGCCGAGCCATTCCCTGTGCTTTTCAGGCAGCCAGTGACAGACAGATCAATTGTCTCGTATTGCCTGCCTTCATGTCCCGGAATTTAGGCTATGGCATCTCTGCGCCCAGTCTCCGGACCGGAGCAGACATTCAGGCAGTCACCGAGGCATGGGCTCGCGCCACAGAAGAGCGGCAGCATATTCCATAATGCTGCCGGAAGTGAAGGATACGCGGCCCTTATACAGCAGGTGACGGCTACTGCAGGGCGGCCGGATGAATATTACCCGCCGTGGACCTCGCCTGAGCAGTCGATCATTGGGACTTTTACGGCGAGGTTGAAATGCCTCGCGATCAGAGAGCTCGGGAAGGTGGAGATTGCGGCGTTGTAGTCAGCGGCCTGGATGTTGAATGTGTTTATCATCTTCTTCTCCGCAGACTCCTCGGCGCGGAAGCGGTCGATCTGGTTGAGGACGGTCATGTGGTCGCGCATTGCCGGACTGTCGGTCAGGTAGAGCGTGAGTCCTGCGGACGCAGAGGCCATACGGTCGAGGCAGGAGGCGAGCTCGGTGAAGGTGTTCTCGCACTGATCGTTCGCAGCCTCGCGGAGTGCCGAGTCAAGGAACACCGCAGCCTTGCCGAAGGTCTCGGCAGCATGCTCCTCCTCGAGCGTGCGTCCCTTGATGGTGCCCAGGGTCTCGGCTATTTTGGACGCGGTGTCTGCATGAGACCTGAGGTTCGAGATCAGCTCGCGGAATGTCTCATCATTGAAGTGCTTTCTGCTTACGATCCCGTTGTAGAGGAATACGCCCCAGGCGGCGGCGCCGATTATGGCGAGCAGAATAACGGAGAAGAACACGGTGAAGCTGATGCTGATGAGCAGCACCGAGACGCAGAGCACAAGGACTGCTGCGGCGGCTTTGAGGAACTTCTTTTCCTGAAGATGATCCATTGTCAGTTTTATCCCTTTAAAGACCCTGGGGAGACTCCGGCAGGGTACTGGTTATTTTATTATTTTGCCGGCCCTGTTCCGCTGACATTCCTCTCATTTCCGGCCATGGAGCCGGGGATCGGAAGGCGTCATGCGGAACGGATCCGGTGCTTTTTCAGCCGATTATACCCCTAGAGGGCAGGGATCATAAGCCAGCGCGGGACTTTCTCCTTTAATTCGCCGGCAGGGTGTCTCTCGCGCGCAAATCTGCTAAAATTCACGCGCGGACTGGAGCTGTTCCGAGTGGGACCGGCCGCACGCCGCGGCAAACATAGGAATTTTCAGGAAAATGATTGACCCCAAGTATCTTCGTGACGAAAAGGATCTGAATGAGATTAAGGTAAAGCTTGCTGAGCGCAACTATACCCTTGACACCGGGCTGCTGCTTTCCCTTGAGGAGAAGCGCAAGTCATTCCAGTCGAGGACCCAGGAGCTGCAGTCCCAGCGCAACTCCTTCTCGAAGCAGATCGGGCAGGCGAAGAGAAACGGCGAGGATGCCTCCGCCATCATGGCAGAGGTTGCCAAGGTCGGCGAGGAGCTCGACGAGGTCAAGAAGCAGCAGGACGAGGTCCTTGCCGAGATCAGCAAGATCGCCTACACCATCCCTAACCTTCCTGATGATTCCGTTCCCGTAGGAAAGGACGACAGCTTCAACGTCGAGCAGCGCCGCTGGGGCGAGCCGAGGAAGTTCGATTTCGAGGTGAAGGATCACGTCGCGCTCGGCGAGGCCATCGGCGGACTTGACTTTGACTCCGCGCGCAAGGTCACCGGCTCCCGCTTCGTCTTCATGAAGGGCGACATTGCGCGCCTCCACCGCGCTCTCGGGCAGTTCATGCTGGATCTCCACACTCAGCAGCAGGGCTACACCGAGATCTGCGTTCCCTATCTCGTCAACTCCGACAGCCTTTACGGCACCGGCCAGCTCCCGAAGTTCGAGCTTGACCTGTTCCACACCCTTCTTACCGCTACAGGCGACGAGGAGGGCGTACAGCGCCGCTACTCCCTGATCCCGACCGCCGAGGTTCCTCTTACCAACCTGGTCCGCGGCGAGCTCCTCCAGGAGAAGGATCTCCCGATCAAGATCACTGCTCTCACCCCCTGCTTCAGATCCGAGGCAGGCAGCGCCGGACGCGATACCCGCGGCCTTATCCGCATGCACCAGTTCGACAAGGTCGAGATGGTCCAGATCGTCCATCCCGAGAAGTCCTGGGAGGCGCTTGAGAGCCTGACCGCGAACGCCGAGGAGGTCCTGCAGAAGCTTGGCCTTCCGTACAGGGTTGTCGCGCTCAGCACCGGCGACATGGGCTTCTCCTCCGCCAAGACCTATGACCTTGAGGTCTGGGTTCCCGCGCAGAACACCTACCGCGAGATTTCCTCCTGCTCCAACTGCACCGACTTCCAGGCGCGCCGCATGGGCGCGAGGGTGAAGCTCGCGGGCGGCAAGAACGTTCTCGTCCATACCCTGAACGGCTCCGGCGTCGCAGTCGGCAGGTGCCTTGTCGCCGTCATGGAGAACTATCAGAACGCTGACGGCTCCATCACCATCCCCGAGGTGCTCCGTCCCTACATGGGCGGCCAGGAGAAAATTGAGGTTCCGGCAAAGAGCGGGAAGTAACAGAGAAACCTGCGCAGGGCCGTGCCGGATGGGCTTTCCGGCATGCAGGCTGGCGGCATCAGGTGCTGCCGGCCTGTATTCGGCTTTAAGGAATGATAACCATGAATGAGCTTGACTGGGCCATACTGGCTGTCATAGGACTCTCCGCGCTTATCAGCATCATGAGGGGCTTCGTGAAGGAAGTGCTGTCCCTCATCGTCTGGTGCGCGGCTTTTTTCTTTGCCTTCGTCGGCTGCGGCCCGCTCTCGGAGAACCTCACTTTCATCGAGAGCCCAACCGGCAGGACGATGGCCGCTGCCGGCGCAATCTTCACCCTGGTGATCATCGCAGGCGGCATCGTGAACTATTTCGCGGGCCGCTTCATGGAGAAGACCGGGCTTTCCGGCACTGACCGCCTTATAGGGGCAGGCTTCGGCATACTGAGGGGCGTCATTATTGTGGCCGCGCTCTCCGCGTTCTTCACGATATTCATCAGGATGACCGGACTTTCCGCCGTTGCCGAGGCGCCCCTGTACCGCGACTCCAGGCTGATGCCCTTCGTCAACCGCCTGGTGAGCTCGTTCGCGGGCTCGGTCCCCCAGATGCAGCAGGC
>DEHC01000036.1:27798-32902 GCA_002351705.1 Gammaproteobacteria bacterium UBA2810
TTTTTCATTACGGATATTCAGGACAGAATATGTGTGGAGTAGCAGGAATAGTTGCAACATCGCCCGTGAACCAGCAGCTTTATGATGCGCTGACGGTTTTGCAGCACCGCGGTCAGGACGCAGCCGGAATCGTCACCATTTCAAACGGAAAGTTCAGGCAGAGAAAGGCAAACGGTCTTGTAAAGGATGTTTTCGAGGTCCGCCACATGCACCGCCTGAAGGGCAACATCGGCATTGCCCACGTCCGCTATCCTACCGCCGGCTCCTCGAGCGCCGCAGAGGCCCAGCCTTTCTATGTCAACTCGCCTTTCGGCATTGCGCTTGCCCACAACGGCAACCTCACGAATGTCCGCGAGCTCACCGAGTACGTCGAGAAGCACTGCCGCAGGCACCTCAACACCAGCAGCGACAGCGAGGTCCTCATCAACCTCTTTGCCCATGAGCTCGGCCGCACTCCGGATCTGACCCCTACTCCCGAGGATATCTTCGAGGCCGTAAGGGCAGTGAACTCCAAGGCGCACGGCGCCTATGCCGTAGTTGCCCTCGTCATCGGCGCGGGGCTTGTCGCCTTCCGCGACCCCAACGGCGTCCGCCCGCTGGTATTCGGAAGCAGAAAGGATGAGAACGGCAGGACCGAGTACATGGTCGCCTCGGAGAGCGTTGCGCTTGACACCCTGGGCTTTTCGCTGATCCGCGACGTCGCCCCTGGCGAGGCCATCTACATCACCGAGGACGGCGAGTTCCACAGCGCTGTCTGCGCCGAGACCACTGCCCTTAAGCCCTGCATCTTCGAGTACGTCTACTTTGCCCGCCCTGACTCCGTAATGAACGGCGTCTCCGTCTATGCGGCGCGCGTGAGAATGGGCAGGTACCTCGGTGAGAAGATCAAGAGGGAGTGGAAGGATCTCGACATTGACGTGGTCATTCCTGTCCCGGAGACCTCCTGCGACATCGCGCTCGAGATCTCGAAGTACCTCGGCATACAGTACCGCCAGGGCTTCGTCAAGAACCGCTACATCGGCAGGACCTTCATCATGCCGGGGCAGAAGCAGAGGAAGAAGTCGGTAAGGAGCAAGCTCAACGCCATCAGGAGCGAGTTCAAGGGCAAGAACGTCCTTCTCGTCGATGACTCCATTGTCCGCGGAACGACAAGCGGCCAGATCATCGACCTCGCCCGCGAGGCAGGCGCGAACAAGGTCTACTTCGCGTCGGCTGCCCCTGAGGTAAGGTACCCCAACGTCTGCGGCATTGACATGCCGACAAGCCGCGAGCTCATCGCCTACGGCAAGACCAACGAGGAAATCCGCAGGCTCATCGGCGCTGACGGCCTCATCTACCAGGATCTCGAGGACCTCAAGAAGTCCGTCCGCGAGGAGAACCCCAAGCTCGTTGAGTTCGAGGACTCGGTGTTCAGCGGCAAGTTCATCAACGATGACGTGAACGACGAGTACCTTGCCTACCTTGACAAGCTCAGAAACGACGACGCCAAGGCAGATCACGCCTGGGTTGACGAGGTGGCTGATCTCGAGCTTTTCAACGGAGACAACTGAGAAACTTAGGAGGGGCCTGCATGTTCATGTCAGGAGAGGATGAGGCCGAGACCGGCATCGGCAGCGCGGCAGCAGGCCGGATCCTGTCAGAGTTCCGGCAGATTTTCCTCCGGAGCGGGGGCAATCCGCCGCATGCAGAGCTGGAGAGTTTTTACCAGGAGCGCGAGTCTGACCTGAAGGGCGGCTTTGTCTACGCGGGCGTGATGCTCGCGTGGATGGACTACTCCGGGTACGGCACGGTCGTTTCGGAGAAGGCCGCGCGCGAGCACCTCAGGCAGAGCGCGAAGCTCCGCGGCTCCCTTTCCCCGGATCTCGTCATCCGGATGGTCACCGCGTTTGATCCAGGATTCATTGCTGACACCCCGGCAAACCTCTCCTATTCAAAAAGGTACCTCCGTCTCGGCCTCTTCCTCACGCTTCTTCCGCAGACACCCGCCGGAAACTACGAGATTGCGAAATTCCTCCTGTCGCTGGTCCTTGACTTCAATGACTCGGAGGTGGCGAGGAAGCGCGCTGTCGAGCTCATAGAGAGCGCTGCGGAAAAGGATCCCTCGCTCTCCGTCGAGGCGGCGCGTGCGCTCTTTGTCAACGATCTTCCCCCGGGGCTGGACGGCCTTGACGAGGTCGAGGGCAGGAGCAGTCGTGCGGTTGATCTGCTCCGGGGCGTCATACAGCAGGAGCATGACCGGAGCGGCACCGAGTCAATCTCCCTCGGGAGGCTGATGCTCGCCTTCTACTTCGCGCACTGGTGCATCACCTCGACGCCTCTCGCCCGCCTCCCTGACGACATCATGGCCCTTTTCGCCGGAAGCATGGTGAGGAACGGCCGTTCGGGCTTTGACGACTCATACGTCTTCCTCGCGCTTTTCGGCATACTCAACGACGGGATCCGCGACAGCGAGTTCCGCCTCGAAAACGCAGCGGAGTGCTCGGCAGACGGCATCGAGCGCAGCGACAGCATCGCGAACCCGAGCGGCTCGCCTGACGATCTTCCCGACATCCGGGGCGGCATGCTCTATGAGATCGCAGGGCAGACCGCCTCGGGGCTCTATATCTACGCACAGGCCAAGAAATACGATCTGGGACTCCGCCTCGAGCACGGCAACGAGGATGATCTTGTCGCCGAGAGCCTTGATCTCGGGTTCGATCCGGCAGCCGCAGACGTCATCATCAGCGAGACAAGGCGCGGCGGCGCACAGAGATTCTTCGAGCTCCTCGGGTTCGAGGGCACGCCTGACTCCCTGGAGCCGAGGAGCGAGTACGCCAGCTCCGTCCCCTTCCCGTACAGCTTCATGGGAGATCCTAGAATGCTCAACAGCTTCGCCGCCACTGCGGCGGGCGGCCTGATGCTGCGTCCCGACATTCTCCCGGAGCTTACCGAGTATGTGGCCTTCTCCGAGGCGTACTACGACATGTTCAGGGCAAAGGACAGCGATGAGGAAGAGCTGGTGCCGTACGGCGTCTGGGCGACTCTCTGCCGCTACATGGCGGCCAACACCTCGAGCGCCGCGCTGCTCTTCGAGGTTGCCCGCATGCTCATCGAGCATCCGAAGCTTACCGACATGCTCATTGCGAACGACTCAGACGGCGACTTCCCGACCTGGGATCCCTTCGCGATACTCAACAACTCCTCGATCCTCGCGCTTGCCACGGCATCCGGGTTCATCGGCTGCGTTCAGCACCTCGTGAGGGTCAATGACGCAGACCGGATGCTGCAGAGGGCAAGGCAGATCCTGCCCTATACCTCGCATCTCTTCGGCACGGCCTTCGAGCAGTCGGCCGCGGATCTCGGAAACTCATCCTTCTACAGCTTCGTCGTGGAGTACGGCCTTCCCGGAGAGTCAATGAAGGTGCCGGCCGAGGTGTGGGACATCTTCGCCGCCTCTGGAAACGCGCGGAGCCTCCGCGAGGCGAGGAAGACCGCAGGCAGGACGCGATTCTCCAAGCTTGCAGAGACAGCCCGGAAGTTCCGTCTCATGATGCACCTCATATCTGACAATGCCGCGGCGCTCTTTGCATCGGATCCCGGGGTTCCGGAGAGCGTGGTGAGGGAGTACTACTTCTACTTCTCGCTCAGATCGGATCCGGACAGCCATCAGGCCTTCATCAGGGCGGCGGAGGAGCGCATCCCAGGGCTTTCCGGCGAGAGCTCCGGCGACAGCGCGCTCAGCACGCGCCTCACCATCATCGGCGCTGACCGCAAGGCCGCCTTCGCGAGGGTGCTTGAGAAGCTGCAGAGCGACAGCTTCTGGAACAGGCTCATCACCGGCCGCGAGATGTCGGACGGCGGCACCGACTGGGGGCTCACGAGGAAGCCTGCAAGGATAATGAGCCCGATGCTCGGCATTGACGATGACTTCGTTCCCCACCCCGAGAACTGACGCTCGGTCGTTCGTCCTCATAGGCGGCACTTCCGTTCTCGGGAGGGCGCTCCTTGAGCGGCTCATTTTCCTTTCGGGGGGCAAAGGAACGGCGGTCCTTGCCGGGAGGGAGAGCCCGGTGCTCGCAGCTGCGGCAGATGAGATCGCAGGGCGCTTCCCGGAAGTCTCCGTGAGCACGGTCTCGGGCAGCATCGTGGATGCCGCGGGCATAGAGTCGCTCTCCGGTCGGATCCTCTCGTCAGCAGTTCCTGATTTCCTTATCATTGCGCTCGGCTCACCCGCAGATGAGAAGGCGGCTGAGGACAATCCAAGAGTACTTTCGGAGAAGCTCTGGATAAACGCCTCGGCGCCTGTCATCTTCCTTGAGATTTTCTTCCGGCAAATGAGGAAGTCAGGCGGCCGGATGGCCGTTTTCGGCTCGGTGGCGGGAGACCGGATAAGGCGCGGCAATTACACCTACGGCGCGGCGAAGAGCCTTGTCTCCGCCTATGCGGAGGGCTTTTCCGAAAAGGCGAGGGGAAGCGGCGTCACGCTCACTCTCATAAAGCCTGGGCCGGCTGACACGCCGCTCGGACGAGCGGCGCACCCGGGAAGGCTCGGCAGGATGTTCCTTGCCGATCCGGAGGCTGTCGCGAGGCGCGCGGCAGGCGCGGTCCTCAGGGGAAGGCGGACAGTCTATGCCCCTTTCTGGTGGCGGCCGCTGATGGCTCTCGTGAGGCTTGTGCCTGGCCGCCTGCTCTCGCTTTTTTCCGAGTAGCCGGCTCTGCCTGGGCGTATTTCCCGCGCCCGGCCGGTGATTATTTTTTTTTGACCGTCCTTTCATTTCTGAGAACGGCTGCTGTATTGAGTCTGCTCTGATGGTAGACTGACATAATTGGAGGAAAGCGTTATGCTCGATAAGGATTTTGCCGGCCGCTTCAGGGAAGAGCTCAAAACCCGCCATATTGCCTTTGATGAGGACGATGGCGAGTTCACCATCTCCCCGGGCTCGCTCACATCGGACGAGGACGGATTTGTCTGCATTTTCGAGGCAGTGGCTGCCGAGAAGGGCGATATCTTCCAGCTTGAGGGGTTCCAGGTGCACTCCCGCTACGTCGGCTCGGTCGGCGATCCGCTTTTCATCGGATCCCTGAAGGACAGCGAGCCGCCTCTTCTTGCCGCGCACCATACCGA
>DEHC01000036.1:32985-36833 GCA_002351705.1 Gammaproteobacteria bacterium UBA2810
GGCAAGTACTCAGGCTTCTTCCAGATGTACGAGACCGGGCTCATGAGGATCATGCTTGACACGGAGAATGTCGGCATGCACCCCGATGAGTCCGACCGGGAGAACCTGGTGTTCCTGCAGGCGAAGAGCACCGCGGATCTGATGAGCGAGTTTGCCGAGATGATCGAGCGCCACCACGGCCGCATCCCGGACGGAAGCTTCACCGGCTGCCGCGCGCCCGAGCAGGTATTCATGTCCCAGGACGGCACCGGGGTGAGCTTCACCGCAGCAGCGGAGAAGATGAAGTCTTCCCTCAGCCATTTCCGGTTCATCGAGCTCGGAGAGCCGGAGGGCAGCGAGTCCGGAAGCTGGATCATGGAGCACGGCTACCTCAGCGAGATAGAGAGCAGGGCAAAGGAAATCACCGCCGCCGGCGCTGTCCCCGCATTCCGCTGCAGCCCTCTTGCGGTCAGCATGAAAAGCGCCGTGGCCATGCTCCACGGCGACTGGCTCGTGAGATCCCTTATTGATCCGGGCTCCCCGTTCGAGATTGACGACGTGACCCTTGCCGGAAGCAAGGTCCCTGCAGCCGGCATCCTCGACTTCTCGAACCCCGAGGTCCGTGAGGCCGTCGCCGGAGTGTTCAAAACCCTCCATGAGCGCCTGGGCATCGGCTATTTCAGGCTCGAGAGCCTCAGCCTCGCCTGCTCGAGGGGCGGCGCCTCGGTGCATGGCGGCTTCACCAGAATTGACAATTACCGCGCGGGTCTCGAGACCATCGAGAAGGCCGTTCCCGGTGCGGTGATTGAGCTCTGCGACGCGCCGCTCTGGCCCTCGCTCGGCTTCGGCTCGGTACTCTCACTTTCTGACAGCGGCTTCCTTCATGCGGACATAATGCGCCGGGCGAGACTCCTCGCGCAGAGGCGCTGGATGGACGGCAATCTCTGGCTCATTGACGCGGGGCCGCTCTCCTTCAGGGATGCGTCAGCTCCGGATGACGAAGGCGACCGCTCGTTTGCGGCGGCTCTTGCCCTGGTGTTCAGGAGCGTCCTCTTCTTCACAGACTCGCCCGCCGAGCTCAAGGACGAGGATCTCAGGATCCTGGAGAAGATCCGCGAGGCGGCTCTCGCGCGCTACAACACCTCGGCGATTGACGAGATGTCTAGGTGCATCAAGCTCGAGAATGAGGACCGGGTCATCAATATCTACTTCAACTGGTCGGAGAACAGGCCCCTCAGGATCAGGATCCTGCCTGACACCAGGAACTTCTGGACCGACGAGCCGCTTGAGGCAGACTCCTACATCACCATCAATGGCTTCGGCGCTTTTGTTACGGTAAAGGACATACACGCGTAGCCTCCGGGTGGCGGAGGCTGCCGCCTCCACTCCTCAGGCTTATTCCCGGGGCTTCCGGTACATCCCTCCGGAGGCCCCGGCTCCCTGCTCTCCTGTTCACATTCCTCTCTTTCCAGGGTTTCCATTTCCCCTTGTCCGTGCTCATCCGGCCTGTTCAGGCCTCAAAAGGCATGCAATGTCTCAGTCCTGAAATGTCACGGTTAAAAAACGCGCATGCATTGGCTAAAATCAGAGTGCACGGCTGATTACTCACAGGATTATATGAATATAAACAGAATTGCATGGCCGGCAGCTGCGGTGCTTGTCCTCTGTGCCGCGGCCGGGACGGCCCAGGCGGACTGCGCTGCGGAATTCGACGCGGGAAACTACAAAAAGGCTCTCAGGACATGCACCGGGGCAGCAAAACAGGGCGATGCTGTAGCATTCAATGTCCTCGGGCAGATGTACGGTAACGGCCTCGGGGTAAAGACCGACTACCGGAAGGCCGCAGCCTTCTTCACCAAGTCAGCGGATCTCGGAAACTCCGGTGCCCAGTACTATCTCGGCAGGCTCTATGCGGCCGGACAGGGAGTCGATCAGAGCGATCTCATCGCGGTCGGGCTTTTCAGGAAGGCTGCGGCGGCCGGAAACGCTGACGCCGAGGCGATCCTCGGAGGCATGTACCTCTCGGGCGACGTGGTCGGGCACGACAGCGCGAAGGCCATGGAGCTCCTCAGGAGCGCCGCTGAAAAGGGCCAGCCTGACGCCGAGAACGCGCTCGGCGTGATGTATTACACCGGGGACGGCGTAGAGCGCGACTACGGGCGTGCCGTCGGGTATTTCCGGAGCGCCGCCTTCAAGGAGCAGAGCGACGCGGAGTGCTTCCTCGGCACCATGTACTACTTCGGCGAGGGAGTTGACAGGGATCCGGCTCTCGCCCTCGATCTCTTCCGCAAGTCCGCCCAGAAGGGCAATCCGAGCGCCCAGTACTACCTGGGGCTTATCTACGAGACCGGAAGCGGCATTCCCAGGAACCTCAAGCTCGCCGCCGAGGAGTTCGGCAAGTCCGCGAGCCAGAACCATGCCGGATCGCAGTACCACCTTGCAGTGCTCTACATGAAGGGCGAGGGCGTCGGGCGCGACATGAAGAAGGCGAGAACGCTCCTTGAGGCCTCATCCGGACAGGGCAACCTGCAGGCGAGGCAGGCACTCGAAAAGCTCAACGCCCTCGGCCGCTGAGAGCCCGCTCCGGGGACTCTGCCTGATCCGGAATATTATTGAAGAATCTCGCATTAATGAAAGCGTCCTGTTTAAGCAGCTCCCGGCGAGGAGTAGAATCTTTGGATCGGGCAGACGGGAGAATGCCGGACTGAAGGTCCGGCGGCGGAGGACTGTATGGACAAGATCTGGCTTAAATGCTATCCGGAAGGAGTTCACGAGGATATCGGGGAGCTTCCCTTCCGCAACCTTGCAGCGATGTTCCGCGAGTCAGTCAGGAAATGGCCGGAGAAGACCGCCTTCGAGAATTACGGGACAAAGCTCTCCTTCAGGAGGCTTGACGAGCTCTCGGACGATTTCTGCTCCTATCTCCAGCACGATCTTAAGATTGAGAAGGGCGAGCGCCTCGCCATAGTCATGCCCAACATCCTCCAGTTCCCCGTCGCCATGCTCGGCGCCATCAAGGCAGGGCTGGTCCTTGTCAACATCAATCCCCAGTACACGCCGAGGGAGCTCAACGGGGTGCTCCTCAACTCCGGCGCCCGCGCGGTCATCGTGCTCGAGAACTTCGCGAGGAACGTCGAGGAGGTCGAACCCTTCACCTCGGTTGACTACGTCATAGTGACAAGGCTCGGCGACATGTTCCCGCCCGTGAAGGGCTTCCTCTTCAACCTGGCGCTCAGGCTCTCGAGGAAGACCGTCCAGTGGGACTTCAGCAGCTTCTGCTATTTCACCGACGCTCTTAAGAAGGGGCATGAGAGAAAGGCCGAGATTGCGGATCCCGAGCCCGACGACACCGCGTTCCTCCAGTACACCGGCGGGACCACCGGGTTCCCGAAGGGGGCGATGCTCACGAACCGCAACCTCCTCTCCAACATGGAGCAGTGCGTCGAGATGTACGGGCCGGTTGTCTCGATGGGCGAGGAGCGGGTGCTGACCGCGCTTCCCCTCTACCATGTGTTCGCCCTCACCATCAACTGCCTGCTGATGCTCCGCATCGGCGCGGAGAGCGACCTCGTGACCGATCCGAGGAACATGTCGAAGCTCTCGAAGGAGCTCAGGCGCTTCAGGCCGACGGTTTTCATGGGCGTCAACACGCTCTTCAACGGCCTCAACAACTGCCCGGACTTCCAGAAGAACCCAGTGAGGGGCTTCCACCTTGTCATCGGCGGCGGCATGGCCGTGCAGAAGCCGGTCGCCGAGCGCTGGAAGGAGCTCACCGGATCATTCGTCCTCGAGGGCTACGGCCTTACCGAGTGCTCGCCTCTCGTCGCGGTCAACCCGTGCAATCAGACCGAGTACTCCGGCACCATCGG
>DEHC01000036.1:36902-38618 GCA_002351705.1 Gammaproteobacteria bacterium UBA2810
GAGAAGCCCGGCGAGCTCGTCGTGAAGGGTCCCCAGGTCATGAAGGGCTACTGGAACAGGCAGGACGTCAACGGGCAGGTGCTCAGGGACGGCTGGTTCCATACCGGCGACATGGCGGTATGGCTTGAGAACGGCAACATCCGCCTTGTTGACCGCAAGAAGGACATGATCCTGGTATCGGGGTTCAATGTCTTCCCGAGCGAGATCGAGGAGGTCTGCGCCATGAACCCCAAGGTCCTCGAGGTGTGCGCCATCGGCGTGAAGAGCGGCTCGAGCGGCGAGAGGGTGAAGGTGTTCGTGGTGAAGAAGGATCCGAGCCTCACCGAGAAGGAGCTCATAGAGCACTGCCAGAAGTTCCTGACGCGCTACAAGGTGCCGAAGATTGTGGAGTTCGTCGAAAGGATGCCGAAGACCAATGTCGGAAAGATCCTGAGGCGGCGCCTCCGTGAGATCGAGGCGGAGAAGCAGAAGAAAGGCGGAGACAGAGTCTGATGAACGTCGAGCTGGTGGACAGGGCAGAGAGCCTCAGGAAGTTCATAGGGAAATTCAGCGGCGAGCCGTTTATCGGAATAGACACCGAGTTCGAGAAGATCAGGACCTTCTACCCTATTCTCGGCGCATTCCAGGTGATGGCCGGCGATACTGCCTATATACTTGACCCGAAGGGCTGCTCCCTGGAGCCATTCTGGAAGGCGCTCGCAGCCTACAGGGGAACGGCCGGATTCTTTGCCGCAGAGGAGGACGTGCAGGTTATCGAATGCTCCGGAGGCGCTCTGCCCGGGAGCTGTGTGGATCTGCAGGCCGCCTATGCCTGGCTCGGCTACGGCAACTCGAAGGGGCTTGCCGAGTGTGTGAAGACCTTCACCGGCGTGGAGCTTGTGAAGGATCAGACCATGTCCGACTGGCTCCGCCGTCCGCTCTCAGATGATCAGATCCGCTACGCGGCCGCTGACGTCGAGTACCTTGAGACCTGCTGGAACAGCATGAAAAAGGTCCTTGAGGAGAAGGGCATACTGGAATGGTTCCTTGAGGACTGCAGGCTGCAGTTCGCTCCCTCACCGCGCGATCCGGTGTCGGTCTATGAGTTCGAGCTTGAGTCAGCCCATTCCCTCACGGCGAGGCAGCAGGTCTTCCTGAGGAGGCTCCTCGAGTTCAGGCAGAATACCGCGGAGAAGCTCGACATCCCTTTTGCCTGGCTGATGAAGACCAAGGCCGCGCTCAAGATCGTGGAGGACGGCAGGATGAACATGCGCCGGATGGTCCGCGCCGGAATGAGGGAGCGCGCCGCGCGGGAGTACGGCAGCGACATCATGCGCATTGAAAGGGAGGTAAGCCGCATCCCGGATCCTGAGCTCCCCGCGAGGCAGCCCTCTGCCGATGAGGTGCCCTGGAAGGCGAGCCTCAACGCCGCCATCGGCACTGCCGCCGATGAGATTGTGAGGAAATACGGCATAGGCAGGCAGCGCGTCATCACGAAGAGCATGGAGAACGAGCTGGTGCTTCACTCCGCGGGCTTTCTCCCTGAAGGCCGCACCCCGAGGCTTCTCATAGGATGGCGCCGCCAGTTCTTCGAGCCTGCCTGCCGGGGCATCATGGAGAAGGTGAGGGGGAGCGGTGCTTCCCTGAGCCAGCCGCAGGATGCGTCCTGACCGCGGTCCGGCGTGATCCGCCAGTGCGGGCGTCATCCCCGTTTTTCAGAAATTCCTCGGCGCCGTC
>DEHC01000036.1:38852-43209 GCA_002351705.1 Gammaproteobacteria bacterium UBA2810
CCTGCCATCGCTGCCGCCTCAAGCGACTTCCCGTACTGAGCGTTCTTTTTCGAGACAAACACCGACCAGCCTGAGGCATGATCGGTCGTGCATCCGGGCAAGCCGCTCTTCCTCGCACAGAACATCTCAGGGACGCTGTCATGGTGCACTGAGATGAAGAGCGATGCACCGTCTCTCCTTGCCTTCTGCGTCCTTCCGGTAAGGGAGATCTCCTCCCATGGCTGCCTCGTCAGGGCGCAGCGCAGCCCCCTGCTCCTGATTTCGCTGCAGAGATCCCGTGCGAGCGCGTCGTTGAGCTCAACCTCGCGGTCTCCCCAGGCCCAGACCGCGCCGTATCTTTTCGGAGTATGCCCCGGATCAACCTCGACAAGCGGGGCGGCAGTGATGCCAGTGGCGCCGTTCGTCAGATCGGCTGACAGTCCGGTGCGGTGAATCAGGGCGAGAAGCGCCGCGCACAGGATGGAAAGAGCTCGGAGGGGCGCCGTCTGGCCGGAACTGCCCCTCCCGGGCCTGAATGAGGGTTTGCGGGAAAGCTCATCACATCTCACTGGCGTGTTCCCTTCAGGGCCTTTACACCGGAGATGAAGGAGTAGGCCTGCCTCATGCAGGCATAGTCATCGCTGCAGGATGTGCTGATCCTGACCAGGGTAAGGTCATCAGTGCCTGGCAGCACGAAATACGAGGCCATGGTCCCGTGGGAGAGGAAGTCCTTTCTCAGCACGTCGCCCGCTCCGTCACCGGTGTCCGGCGGAGGCAGGGTAATGGCGCCGAGCGATCCGGCATCCCTGCAGACCGTGCGGAATACCGCGGGCTTACCCGGGGCGTCGTCGGTTATCCTCTCGAGCTGACCGCACTTTGAGTCCTCGTCGATCTGCGTCCTCATGATGTACTTCTCGTCCTTCGCCTCTGCGTCAACGAAAATCTCAGCGTCAGTGATGCTCCCGTCAGGGGAGCGGAGCACGTAGTCGGCATAGTGCCCGGCGATGCTCATACGGCTCATGTCGACGTTCACGGGATTGGTCACGAAGGCTGCGGTGTAGCATTTGCCTCCCGCGGCGTACCTCCCGCGGAAAAGCTCATTGCGGCAGAGCTTGCCGCTGTTCTCGGAGATCATCACCTTGGCGAGCATCCCGCTTATACCGCCCACCCTGCGGTCGGCGCAGAACATGTCATATGAGCCTTCCGCCGCCTTCGAGGGCCTGGAGCAGCCGAGCTTCTCTGATGCCTCGGAGGCGATGTCAGCGGCGCTCCTCTCGAGCCCCCTGAACATGAGGTACTGGATGCGCATGATCATGTAGTTTGTCCGGTCGCGCCTCAGGCCGTTCCCCGGATCGAAGAAGTCGTCCGAGACAATGGAGTACTCGAGGCTCCAGCCTTTCGGAAGAAGCGGCGCGGCGGACGGAGCCGCCATTGCGCCTGCCGCGGCCAGAGAGGCCAGCGCTGAAAAGACTAAGGAGCGTATTGTCCGGGTGATGTTCATAATTCCTCCTTGCCGGAACGGCAGTGGGAATTCTATCATGAGTGGGAATATGTCAACGGCATTATCGGCTGATTGTGACGGGGGAGTCTCATCTTTGAGCCACCGGCAGCCCCGGCCGCGGCTCATAATAAAAAAGGCGCCCGGGCGCCTTTCCTGAATATCATGTCCTGCAGCCAGACAGTTTCTTATCTCAGTAAATGACCTTGATCTTTGATGCCGCGAGCTTTGCCTTCTTCACAGCGTCCTCAACGGTAGAGCCTCGCGTGAGGACCACGCCGAGGCGCCTGCCGCCGTGGATCTCCGGCTTTCCGAAGAGGCGGATCTGGCAGTCAGGGACGGAGCTGAAGGCATCCTTCACGCCGTCGAACCTGATGTTGTCCGAGTCACCGTCACCGAGGATGACCGCGCTCGCGGAGGGGCCTTCCTGGATGATCTGCCCGATGGGGAGGCCGAGCACAGCCCTGACATGGAGGGCAAACTCGGAGAGGTTCTGGGAGATGAGGGTGACGAGGCCGGTGTCATGCGGGCGGGGCGAGACCTCACTGAAAATCACGTCATTTCCCCTGACGAACATCTCAACGCCGAAGATGCCCCAGCCGCCGAGGGCTGCGACGATCTTGCGGGAGATGCTCCTTGCCTCGGTGAGGAGCTCGGGCTTCATGGCGCGCGGCTGCCAGGACTCGCGGTAGTCGCCGTTCTCCTGCCTGTGGCCGATGGGCTCGCAGAAGTGGATGCCGTCAACGGCGCTTACGGTAAGCTCGGTGATCTCGTAGTCGAACTTGAGGAACTCCTCGACAATGACCTTGGACTTCTTGCCGCGGCCTTCCTCGTGGGCGATATTCCACGCGTCGAGTGCCTTCTCCCTGTCGCGGACGACTGACTGCCCGCGTCCGGAGGAGCTCATTACCGGCTTTACCACGCAGGGCACGCCGATCTCGTCGACCGCCTTCAGGAACTCCTCCTCGGTCTCGGCGAAGCGGTAGTTCGAGGTCTTGAGCTTGAGAGTGTCATGCGCAAGGGTTCTGATCCTCTCGCGGTCCATGGTGATGAGGGTGGCGCTGCTCGTCGGGATGACGCGGGTTATGCCCTCCTTCTCGAGCTGCTCGAGGCGGTCAGTTGCAATCGCCTCGATCTCGGGGATGACGATGGCGGGCCTTTCCTCCCTTACAACCTTCTCGACAGCATCGCCGTCAAGCATGTTGATGACATGCGAGCGGTGGGCAATCTGCATGGCCGGCGCGTGCTCGTAGCGGTCGACCGCGATAACCTCAAGACCGAACCTCTGCAGCTCGATGGCGATTTCCTTGCCGAGCTCGCCTGAGCCCATGAGCATTACCCTGGTGCTGTCCTTTGAGTAAGGTGTTCCTATCATCTGATTCGCGCCTGACGGCGCCCTCCCAGTAAAAACCGTGACGATTATAACAGATTGAAGGTCACTCAATAGGCGGATAATGCCGGCAGATCATGGTTCTGACCTATCAGGCGCAGCAAGGCGATGCCTGCAGCGTGCGCTGTCAGCTGCGGTTCCTGCAGTTTTCCGGATCATCCCGGCAGACAAGGTCATGCTCCTGCTGCGGCGCATCCGGTGCTGCTCCGGGCAGCTCGCTGTCCTGTCCGGCGGAGAGAAGCGAGATGATGCCGAGAACGGCTCCCGCCGCCGCGATGACGGCAAGGTGGACGAGATACCAGACGGCAGCGGCCGCAGCAGTCGCCCTGCCGGCGTCGGTTGCGGCGCTTCCTCCGAACTGTTCGGGCCTGAATCCCGTATAGCGGTTTGCAGGTGGAGGGCAGGTCTCCGGGATTCCGGCAAGGATGGCGAGAAGCGGAAACACGCCGGGGATAAGGTAGAGAAGCATGAGCCAGGCACTGAGCCCTGCGTCATGAAGCCGCCTCACCGAGAGGTTCGCGAGGGAAACAGTGAGAATGCCTGTGCCGGCCGCCCAGCCTATGGCAAAGGAGACGGCGATTAGCACGCCAGGAAAGACACTCTCCACGCTGAACGCCTGCCAGGCTGCGGCCGGCAGGATGACTCCGGCGGCGAGGGCCCAGGCGCAGAAATTCCAGTACTCGCGCCTACCGGAGACGCCCTGTCCGGTGAGGGAGCGTGAGAGGTCCTTCCTGAATGATGCGTATGACGAGGCGAACATGCGCTGCAGGCTTTCCTTGTCCATCGTCTATCCTCCCCCTGCGTGAAGTACCGTTCCCTGACAGCCTGATTATATCAGCCGCGCCGGACGTCACCCGGGCTCCGGGAGAAAACGCGCGCGCCTTCCGGAATCCAGTTCGGTTTCGGATAAAAGCTGAGCGCCCCGCGGTGAAAAAACAGGGGAGCGGCGGCATTCTTGTTGTATAATGGCGAAACCCCGGCACGGCCTGATTGCGGTCCGGACGGGAAGGAGTTCGGAGCGCCGCGGCTGCGGCTTATCCGGCGGTTATTTATCTCTAAGCGGCGGCAGGCTATGACAGGCCGTTCCGTCCATAAGCAACTATGAACAGCACTACGGAAAATCAGAAGCAAAACAAGCCCCGGGACATCATTGCCTATCTGGTCAGGACTTTCCCCAAATGTTTCACCTCGGACGCGAGGGCATGCCGTCCTCTCAAGATCGGCATCCTCGAGGACATTATGGCGGCAAAGCCTGAGGACTGTCCTTATACCAAGACCGCACTGAGAGCGGGCCTCGGCAAGTATACGGCATGGTGGGCCTATCTCCGGGCGGAGAAGCCAGGCGCCATGCGCATCGACCTCGACGGCAATGAGGCTTCTGCTGTAGGCGACGAGGAGGCGAAGTACGCAGCCGAGCGCCTCCGCGCAAGCCGTGAGAAGTTCGAGAGCGAGCACCCTGAAATTGCCGCAGAGCGCCGCGCGCTTGCCGC
>DEHC01000036.1:43288-47935 GCA_002351705.1 Gammaproteobacteria bacterium UBA2810
GGCGCCAGCGGAGCTCCCCAGCGCCAGAGAAGACGCTTCCAGGGACAGGGCAAGGGCAAGGGCATGAAGTCCGGCTTCGGGCAGCGCCGCCGTGAGAGACCTGAGGGCGCACAGCGCGTCAGATCCGAGAGTTCCGAGAAGGAGAAGGCCCGTGAGGAAAAGCAGAAGGCCATCTTCGAGCAGCAGAAGGCCTCATACAGACAGGCTGATCTCGCATCGCTCAAAAAGGGCGACAGGGTCAAGATCGGGACCGGCAGCTCGTTCGTTGACGGAACTGTCACCGAGGTGTTCCTGTCAAGCGGTGAGGTCAGCGTCGATCTCGCGAGCGGCATGTCAGTAAAGATCCCTGGCGGGAGAGTTTCGGTCGAGTAAAGATAATGCGCGAAAGCAGAAAGACAGTTCTTAACGTACTGGCGGCCGGTCTCCTGGCCGCTCTTGTTCCCTTCCCTTCTGCTGCCTCGGCGGCGGAAGACTCTGACGCAAAGGGGCTCAAGCTCCTGCAGGCCGAGCCCCAGCAGATCGTTGCCTGCAAGAGAGTCAGGAATTTCTACACGGGCAGCCACCTCAGGGTGATAAGGCTCGATCAGGAGTTTGCCGACAAGGTCCTGAACCGCTATATCGACACCCTTGACTCGTCAAGGATGATATTCCTCAGGAGCGACGTGGAAGGGTTCAGGAAGAGATCCTCTGACATGCTTTCGCTTCTTGACGACTGCAGCCTGGGCTTCGGCTTCGGCATCTACAACACCTACACCGCGCGCAGGCTCGAGCGCTACAGATACGCCATCTCGCTTCTTGACGGAAAGTTTGACCTGAGCTCGAAGGAGCGCTACGTCTTCGACCGCAGCAAGAGCGAGTGGCCTGCGGACCGGAACGAGTATGACCGGCTGTGGAGAAACCGCGTCCAGTATGAGCTCGAGCTTCTCATGCTTGACGGGAACGACGAGAAGAAGGCCGCGGATCTTCTCCGCCGCCGCTACAAGAACTATATCTCCTTCCTTTCCCAGGTAAATGACGATGACGCGTTCTCCGCAATCGAGAACGCATTCTCGGCCGAGATGGACCCTCATACGAACTACATGGCGCCCAAGGCTGCCGAGGAGTTCAAGAATGAGATGAACCTCAAGCTTGAGGGCATCGGCGCGACGCTGACCATAAAGGACGAGTACGTCACCGTCATCAAGCTTGTCCCGGGCGGCCCCGCTGAGAAGAGCGGTCAGCTCGCGGTCAACGACCGCATAGTCGCCGCAAAGGATGATCACGGCAAGGTTACTGACCTGGTCGGCATGAGGATCGACATGGCCGTCACCTATATAAGGGGCGCCAAGGGATCCCATGCAAGGCTCCAGATCCAGCGCGGAACCGGCTCCGGGAGCAGGACTTTCTGGGCAGATATCGTCCGTGACGAGATCAGGCTCGAGGATCAGGCCGCGAAGGGCAGCGTGAAGACCTCCTATGACGGAAGGAAGATCGGGGTAATAAAGATCCCGAGCTTCTACACCAACCTTCACTCCGATGTCAAAAAGGAGATTGACAGCCTCAAGTCCCAGGGCATCGAGGGCCTCGTCATTGACCTCAGGAACAACGGAGGCGGGCTCCTCACCGAGGCGACCCTGACCTCGGGGCTCTTCTTCTCGACCGGTGACGTCGTGCAGATCGCAGATGTCAACCACCGCATCGAGAGCGAGGCTGACACTGATCCTGCAATCCAGTACGCAGGCCCCCTCACCGTGCTCATCAACCGCTTCAGCGCCTCCGCGTCTGAGATTTTCGCCGCGGCGATGGCTGACTACGGCAGGGGAATCATTGTCGGAGAGAATTCCTTCGGCAAGGGCACCGTGCAGCAGAGCAGGGCGCTTGACCGGATCTATGATCTCTATGACCGCGATCTCGGCAGCATCACCTTCACCATCGGGAAGTTCTACCGCGTCAACGGCGGCTCAACCCAGAACCGCGGCGTCAAGCCTGACATCGCCTTCCCTCCGAAGGTTGATCCGGCGCTCGTCGGCGAGAGCGAGCTCCCGAACGCGCTGGAGTGGGATCAGATCCGTGCCGGCAACTACCATGATCTCGGCATGATCACCCCTGAGATCATCTCGGCGCTCAGCAAGAAGCATGACGCGCGCTCCGAGAATGATCAGGAGTTCATCTTCGCAAGGAAGGATTTTGCGAACATGCAGAAGCTTGCGGAGGAGAAGTCAGCGCCGCTCGATTTCGCCGAGCTGAAGAAGATCCGCGCCGAGAGCGAGGTCTGGGAGCTTGAGAAGGCCAACGCAAGGCTCAAGGTCATCGGAAAGCCTGCCATAAAGAAGCTTTCTGATCTCCCTCTTGACACCGAGATGCCGGACGGCTACCTCGACGAGGCGGTGAACATCACATCGGATCTCGCCTCCCTCGAGAAGACCGACGCAGCCGGCAGGGCATACAGCGCATCTCCGGCAGGCGCAGCATCAAAGAAGGCAGAATAAAGTCTTCCGGCGGCTGGCCGGAGGCATGGCGGCATTCTCTGAGGATGCCGACCGAATGGTTATGATTGGTTCCGGACGGGATCTGATTCCCTTCCGGAATGACGGCCGCTGAGGCTCAGCCTGCGTCCTTCGGCCGTGTCAGTTCACGTGAGTTGGAATAAGAGGCAGATATGACCGTCAATAAGCTTAAAGAGGCAAAGTACCGTCTTGACTACAAGGCTCCCGAGTTCACCATACCGGAGTCCAGCCTCGATTTTCAGCTTGATCCGGAGAACACCAGGGTAAAGCAGGTCTCACATGTGAAGCGCAGCCCGGGCGGCGGAAAGGATCTGGTGCTTGACGGCGAGGACCTGAGGCTTGAGTCGGTCCTGGTGAACGGCAGCCCCGCTGACTACACCGCCGACGACGTAAGCCTCACCGTCAGGAACGTCCCTGATGACTTCACCCTTGAGATCGTCAACTACATCTCACCGAAGACCAACACCTCCTTCGAGGGCCTCTACATGTCAGAGGGGCACTTCTGCTCGCAGAACGAGGCGCAGGGATTCAGGCACATCACCTACTTCCTTGACCGTCCTGACATCAGCTGCAGGTTCACGAGCCGGGTCGAGGCGGACGAGGCCGAGTACCCCTACCTCCTCGTTAACGGCAACAGGAAGGAGAGCGGCAAGCTCCCCGGCGGGCGCCACTATGTCATCCGTGAGATGCCGATGGCCATGCCGTGCTACCTCTATGCCCTCATCGCCGGCAAGTTCGATATCGTGCGCGACACCTTCACCACGAAGTCCGGGAAGCATGTCGATCTCGAGCTCTATGTCAATGTCGGAGACCATGACCGCGGCCTCCATGCCATCGCAAGCCTCAAGAAGGCGATGAAGTGGGACGAGGACCGCTTCGGCTTCGAGTACGATCTCGAGCTCTACCAGATTGTCTGCGTCGACTTCTACAATATGGGCGCCATGGAGAACAAGGGGCTCAACGTCTTCAACTCCAGGGACACCCTCGCTGATCCGAAGACCGCGACCGATTTCGACTTCTTCAACATCGAGGGCGTCATCGGCCACGAGTACTTCCACAACTGGACCGGCGACAGGGTAACCCTCCGCGACTGGTTCCAGCTCTGCCTCAAGGAAGGACTCACCGTGTTCCGTGATCAGGAGTTCTCGAGCGACGTGGAGTCCCGCCCGATGAAGAGGCTCGAGGCAGTGCGAGTCATCACCGGCCCCCAGTTCGATGAGGACGCCGGCCCCATGACCCACCCGATCCGCCCGGACTACGTGATGGAGATGAACAACTTCTACACCGTCACTGTCTATGACAAGGGCGCCGAGGTGTTCCGCATGCTCCACACCATCCTCGGCGAGGAGAAGTTCCAGAAGGGCATGAGGCTCTACATCAGCCGCTTCGACTGCGGCTGCGCGACCTGCGACGATATCCTGAAGGCGATGAGCGACGCGTCAGACATCGATCTCACTGCCTTCTCCCGCTGGTTCAGCCAGTCCGGCACGCCGCGCCTCAAGGTCAGGACCAGATATGAGGCGAAGGAGAAGAAGCTTTACGTCTCGCTTGATCAGATGACTCCTCCGGACAGGAAGCAGCCAGAGAAGCAGCCCCTGGTGCTCCCGCTCAGGATTTCCTTCCTCTCGCAAAAGGGAGAGAAGCTCCCGATCAGGGAGTCATCCGGCGCATATCATGACGGCGTGCTGCTCTTTGATCAGGCTCATGCGGATCTCGTCTTCGAGGATCTCCCCGAGAGGCCGGTCTGCTCCTGGCTTGATGACTTCAGCGCACCTGTGCGCCTTGACGCGGAGCACACCTCTGACGAGCTCCTCACCCTGGTCCGCTACTCTGATGATCCCTGCACCAGGAAGTTCGCCGCAGTCGATCTCTTCAAGTCCTATGTCAGGGAGAACGTGAAGAACGCGGCAGAGAACAGGCAGCTTGCTCAGGCCACTGACATCATCGCCGCGATGAGAAGCCTCCTCGCGGATGAGAAGACCGACAAGCAGCTCCTTGCCGAGATCCTCCGTCTTCCGACCGAGCAGGAAATGGGCTCCTATCTTGACACCATTGACACTGACGCGGTTCATGCTGTGAGGAAGCATCTCGCCGCAGAGCTCGCAAGGGAGCTCTTTGACGAATGGCTCGACTGCTACCGGAAGAATCACCTCACCACGCC
>DEHC01000036.1:48122-96310 GCA_002351705.1 Gammaproteobacteria bacterium UBA2810
CTGATCCGCGACTTCTCCGAAAAGTGGAAGGGCAACGGCCTTGTAATGGACAACTGCTTCAGGATTGTCGCAGGCGTCGCAGACGAGGATACCCTCCAGAAGGTCAGGAAGCTCATGGAGACCTCACCTGACTTCAGGTGGGACAACCCGAACCGCGTCAGATCCCTTGCCGGCACCTTCATCATGTCGAACCCCTATGCCTTCAACGAGATTTCCGGAAGCGGCTACGACTTCATGACCGAGGTCATGGAGAAGCTCAATGACATCAACCCGCAGACCGGAGCGAGGATCTTTACTCCGTGGATGTTCTTCCGCAGGCTTGACCCGAGGAGGCAGGAGATGATCCGCTCACGCCTTGAGAAGATGCAGAACATGAAGAACATCTCCCCTGATCTCTACGAGAAGATCAAGAACGCTCTGGCCGGCTGACGGGGAAACTGGTGAAGACTTACGATTTCACTGCTGACTTTGACGAGGAGCAGATCCGGCTGATTTACAGCGGGGCGGCAAGGAACATCATGGTCACCACAACGGAGGGGCTCAGGATTGAGCTCCCTGCCATGAGGTTCAGGAGCTTTGTCACGAGGGACGGGCTCCACGGATCGTTCCGTCTGGTGACGGATGACAGCAACCGTTTTATTGATCTTGAGAGGCTCGGAGGGGATAGCGGCTATGTTGTATGAGCATGTAATAAGGCCGGCGCTGTTCTGCCTTGATGCGGAAAGGGCGCACGGGCTTACCATGTCGATGATGTCCGCGGCGCAGGCGCTGGGCTTCGGCAGGCTTTTCATGAAGTCCATCCCGGAGGACCCGGTCGAGGTCATGGGGCTTAAGTTCCCGAACAGGCTCGGGCTCGCCGCCGGGCTCGACAAGAACGGCGAGGCGGTTGACGCATTCGGGGCCCTCGGGTTCGGCTTCATCGAGACCGGAACGGTGACGCCCTCCGCGCAGCCAGGAAACCCGAAGCCGAGGCTATTCCGCCTTGTCAGTGAGCAGAGCATCATCAACCGCATGGGCTTCAACAATCACGGGGCGGAGAACCTCGTGAAGAATGTGACCGGACGGCGCTATAAGGGGATCCTCGGCATCAACATCGGGCGGAACAATACGACCCCGCTCGAGAAGGCAGGCGATGACTATGCCGCGTGCCTCAGGACCGTCTACGACTCCGCGGATTACGTTACGGTGAACGTCTCCTGCCCGAATACCCCGGGGCTCGTGAAGCTGCAGGACGCAGGATCACTTAAGCCTCTTCTCACTAAGATCCTCACGGAGCGCGACACTCTTGCCGCGGAGAAGGGCAGAAAGGTTCCGGTCGCCGTGAAGATTTCACCTGACCTTCAGAAGGACGCGCTTCTTGCTGCCGCTGACGTGATCGCCGAGTGCGGCGCGGATGCGGTTATTGCCACCAACACCACGACGTCGAGGGACAGCGTTTCCGGCAACCCTCTCTCCTCCGAGAATGGCGGACTCAGCGGCGCGGCGCTCAGGGATAAGAGCACCGAGGCGATAAGGATCCTGAACGGGCATCTGCAGAAAAAAATTCCTATTATCGGAGTGGGCGGAGTCTTCTCCGGCGCCGACGCAAAGGAAAAAATTGAGGCAGGAGCCTCTCTGGTGGAAATTTTCAGCTCGCTGATCTATCGCGGACCGGGAGTCGTAAAAAAAATTTTACGGGAATTGAAATAAAAAATTTTTTGCTACACAATGCAAAAAATTTTTTCTGGACAGTTGTTTGATCTGCTGGTTATGAGATAATCAGACAGCGCTGTTTAAATACAAGAATAACGAGAATGCGGCTATGAGTCTTAAGTGCGTCAAGGTTGATAAAAACTGGAAATGGTTCGTTGAAAAGGGCAAGATCGCGCTTAGGATCAACGACGGATACAAGTTCTATTCCGCATACCGCGAGAGCCAGATAGACCCAGCACTTGCCAAACCCTTTGAGTTCAGCGCAGATGACAGCATGTATTTCTATCATTTCCGCGAGTGCCTCAGCGATCATCCATATGATTTCCTTGAGCATCACCAGGTTGCCCTGAACGCTCTTACCGCAGAGCATTTCATCCACACCGCAGAGGATCTCAGCAGTGTGCTCGTGAAGAGAAATGACTCAGGTAACAGGTTCAAGTCGGGCAGCATAGTCCGCGGCAGCCTGACCGGGGCATACTCCGGCACCGTCGAGTTCATTGTCCTCCGTGCAGAGACCGACGGCAAGCTTGCCTGCATGGTGATTGGCGGCAATACCGCAGGGCTCTCGTTCTGCCCGAAGTTTGCCGTATACTTCGCTGATCAGGACAGGCTGTATTCCGCAGCTGTAGGCTCGGAGTTCATGGACATCCTGGCAAACGACAGGTAAGTCACACCCCTGCTTCATAATCTGAAGGCCTTGCCGGTGAAAAAGTCGGATTAGGGAAGGATGCAGGGATACAGAAAATAATATTTCCAAGGACCGAATATGGCCATGCTGGAAACTCAATACCTGGCATGGCTTTTTTAGTTTTAAAATTAATCAGTTATCGGTATCGCCAATGTATATTCTGGGTTTGTCCGGGTTAACCATCCTGTCAAAAGCTTCCATTACGTCTCCGTAATAGTAGACCGGATGGGACGCACAGATTGCCGCAAAACGCTCCATGACACCATAATGTGGATCATTCCGGTCGAGCCTTATACCACCAGTCTGTGCAAGCATCCTGTATTGCAGTTCATAGGCGAGAAGGACTGTCCTGAAAGTGAACTTACCAGGTTCAAGGCTCTTTAATGTAGCGATACGTTCTTTATGTTCATTCATGTTTGCGATGCAGCTGACCCCGGAGCATTGGTCATGATAGAGGCACGTCTCGCAGACCAGCTGGCTGATCTGCTGGTCTACCAGCTCTTCCTCTGTCGGAACCTCGTAAGACTCGATCTTACGGATATCAGAGATATCACGGAGCCCGTAGTCAATCAGCTTTCCGTCCTGCCCGCCGTGCTTCATGTAGCGATAGACCTCGGCGTTAAAGCTCAGGGATTCACCTGGCTGGAAGGCAGAGGTATCCTCCGTGCTGATCCAGACGTGATCCTCCTTGCCGTAAAACCCGTCACCGTCCCCATAAAGGCCTTCGATCATGATCCGTTTGAAAAGAACAGTTCCATCTAAGGCATTGACACGAGCTACCTGTCCCTTGAAATCACAGCTACAGCCATAGTAGTACGACATCTCAAAGTAGGTCCTGATTTTGCCGCAGGATCTTTCCTGGACTTCCAGATACTCGTCATAAGATTTGAAAGTTCCATTCTCCACGCTGTTAATGCTCTCCGGAGAAAAATTTATTATTCCTCCGTGGTATTTGAGCAAAGTGTCTTTCCTGTAGAACTCCCTCTTGAGTTTCTTCCATTCGCTCATTTTTTAACTCCGCTAATAAGTGCTGCAAAACTGCAGCCTGACATATTAAGGAGTCTCTCTGCATAGAGAAATTGGAGTTCAGGCAGTAAGCTTCTCCGCTATTTTATCAGCACAGGCTCTGGCTTTCCACGGCGGACTGCAATCGGACATTCCGCTGCAGCCTCACCGGCGCATACTCCGGCACAGCAGGGTTCATGGCCTTCTGTACCGGGTCAGACGCAAGCTTGCCTGCATGGTGACAGGATCAGTGTTCGTGTATATTCTGACAACGGCAGGTAAAAATCTTAATCCCTGTCCAGGCGGATTAAGATCCCTCTTGCTGGTATAATGTGCGCCTTGCGGCGCTCATTTTTTTGCATTTGGATCAGCCGGGGTCATAGCGGTTACCGCAAACAAGTCCAGCTGGCCGGCTGGTTTCTGACTGTCCGCAAATCAATTCATAAAAGCTATACTCCTGGTTACGGCAGATTTCTCAGCAAAGCTGCAACATAGCCGGCATGTTTCATTTAAGGTGGTATGACAGATGGCCAAGGCTGACTTTCTTCACGGATCGGTGATTCATGGTCTGCTGAACTTCATGGTCCCTGTCCTCGGGGCACTGCTTCTCCAGGCAGCCTACGGCGCAGCGGACGTATTTGTCATAGGCATGTTCTGCGACGCAGCGAGCCTCTCTGGCGTTGGGACCGGCAGCGTCGCCATGAACATCGTCATCTTTGGCCTGGTGAGCCTTGCCATGGGCTCTACTGTAGTCATAGGGCAGCATATCGGTGAGGGGGCTCAGGACAAGGCTGCGGATGCCGCAGGCGCGACGATCGCGCTTTTTGCCATAATCTCGGTTATCGGCACCATTCTTATAGAGATTTTCACGCCCGAGATCCTGCATCTTCTGCGTGTGCCGGCTGAGGCATTTGAGAAAACCGAGATTTATTTCAGGATCTGCGTAGGCGGAACGGTGGTGATTACCGCCTACAATGTCATCTCCTGCATAATGAGGGGACTTGGCAACTCAAAGCTCCCGTTCCTTTTCGTGCTGATTGCCTGCGTTGTAAACATAGCAGGTGATTTCATACTCATCGGCGGCTTCGGCATGGACGTCGCGGGAGCTGCCATTGCGACTGTGTTCTCCCAGCTGGTTTCCGTGGTCGTCAGCGTCATAGTACTGAGGAAGGTCAAGTTCGGGATAGACTTTGCGAGAATCCGGCTCGGCTTCTATCCGGAGGAGATGAAGAAGATCCTCAAAATCGGCATCCCGCTCATGGTTGAGGAGCTCACTGTTGAGGTGTCGTTCCTCGTGATGAACGCCATCATCAACGCGATGGGGCTCATAGAGTCAGCTGGCTACGGCGTGGCGCAGAAGCTAATCGCGTTTGTCATGCTCATCCCGAGCGCGCTTATGCAGTCGGTCTCGGCGTTTGTCGCGCAGAACTTCGGCGCGCAGAACTACGCGAGAATCAAAGAGGGCTACAGGAAGTCCATCTTCGCCGGCACGGTGTTCTGCACCGGAGTGTTCCTCATCTCCTATTTCGGAGGCGGTCTGATGTCGAGGGCATTCACCTCGGATCCTGCGGTAATCAGGGCCTCGCACCTTTATATCCAGGGATTCTCGTTTGACTGCATCCTGACCTGCTACCTCTTCGCGAGCATCGGTCTTCTCAACGGAACAGGGCACACATTCCCGGTACTCATGCAGGGAGTAACGTCCGCCATCATCGTAAGAATTCCCTCTGCTCTGCTCCTCAGCTCCATCGCGGGAGCTACGCTCTTCCATGTAGGGCTTGCCGCGCCTATCACTACCGTATACGGAATAGTGTTCTTCTGGGTAACAATTGTGATTATGAAGAGGCGGAAGACGGAGAAGGCTCTGCTCTGATTAGCACCTGCCTCAGGGAGGGGCAGTTTCGTCATGTCAGAGGGCAGGGTATTGCTCATTATTTGTGCATTTTCTGCCCTGATCATTTATTGTGCAGATTACCTGCACCATTAGTCTCTGCAGTGTGCTGCTCATTATTTGTACATTTTATCCTGCTAATTTATTGTGCATATGATCTGTACCATGAGGAGCCGCAACGCCTCTGCAGAGTTTTATGTTTAATTTACTTCACCGGCTCCGCCTTCATGTTCTGTTCTGAGAGCATCAGCAGTCAGGGCAGTCTCAGTCCTCAAAGAGCAGGTTGCCGAGCAGCTCATGAAATGACTTTCCGCTGATAAACGGCATCTCAAGCAGCTTCCTGAAGTTGTCGCTGCTGATCACCTCATTGAAATCCGGCTGTGAGACTATGACGTACCTTTCGCCGAACGATGTGACCATATATTCCCGGCCAAGATACCAGAACGGCGTCTCCACAGTGAGCAGCGGATCATCCGTGCGCTACTGCCGCTCATCCCAGCTCTGCCGCTCCTGATCTCCTCCATGGTCAGCCTGCCGAGCCGGTTCCCGTTTGGAGCACGCTTCTGACTTCTTGTCATTTTGCGCTCTGCAGTCTGTAAAAGGCACCCGGCCTGTTACTTGCGGAAGATTTTTTCGGCTGAAACTCACATTGAGGGCAGGGCAGTTTCTGTAAACGAAAAAAAGGCGGCCTTCCGGCCGCCTTCCTTTCTTAATACTCAGACTTTATATTAGTTGAGCTCAGCGAAGTACTTGATGGTACGAACCATCTGAGAAGTGTAGGAGTTCTCGTTATCGTACCAGGAAACAACCTGAACCTCGTTGCCAACAACGGAGGTCTGGGTAGCATCGAAGAGTGAGCCGTATCTCATTCCGATAACATCGGAAGAAACGATAGGATCCTCGTTGTAGCCATAGGAAGGATTGTCCTTGGTAACCTTCTTCATGTACTCGTTGATCTCAGCAGCGGTAACAGCCTTCTTAACGGTAGCGGTAAGGAAGGTTGAAGAGCCGGTGAATACAGGTACACGCTGAGCAGCGCCGATGAGCTTACCGTCGAGCTCAGGGAGAACCAGGCCGATAGCCTTGGCAGCACCGGAGGAGGTCGGGGTGATGTTGGCAGCGCCAGCACGGGATCTTCTGAGGTCACCCTTGCGCTGAGGGCCATCGAGGATCATCTGGTCGCCGGTGTAAGCGTGGATGGTTACCATGATGCCGGACTCAATGCCAGCGAGCTCGTTAAGAGCCTTGGCCATAGGAGCGAGGCAGTTGGTGGTGCAGGAAGCTGCGGAAATAACCTTATCATCCTTGGTGAGGGTGTCCTGGTTAACGCCGAAGACGATGGTCTTCATCTTCTTTCCAGCAGGAGCGGAAACAACAACCTTCTTGGCACCTGCATCGATGTGAGCGAATGCAAGAGGACGGCCGTTGGCATCATCCTTTACATAGAAGCCGGTGCACTCGAGAACTACGTCGATTCCGAGCTTGCCCCAAGGAAGATTCTTGGCATCCTTCTCAGCGTAGATCTTGATCTCGTGTCCGTCAACGGTGATGGAATCCTCGCCGGAGGTAACGGTGTGCTTGTTCTCGCCGATGTGGCCGCAGTAGCCGCCCTGAGCAGTATCATACTTCAGGAGGTTAGCAAGCATAGCAGGCTTGGTCAGATCGTTGATAGCAACGACATCATAGCCCTCAGCACCGAACATCTGACGGAAAGCGAGACGACCGATACGGCCGAATCCATTAATCGCAACTCTTACAGTCATTTTTCACCTTATGTAACAATATCCAAGGTCCGTTGGGACCTCCCTGAAACTCCTTTTATTATAAGGACGTTTTTACGGGTTCTCAAGACGCTAATCATTCGGTTTTTAAAAATATTTGGTCATTTTTCTGTAAATTTAATCTGATTTGCGATATCCTATCAATCAGATATGATAGGTAGTAAATATTAATGCAGAATTTACATATCTGCCTCATTTTTGTTACATCTCTGCAGATATAATGTTCTTCTGCCTGAAAACAGTGCATGTATCATAACAGTGCCTGTCCGGGCATCGGGGCATCGCGGGGATTGAGGCATCTGCACGATAATTGCATATGCCGAGAGATGTTCTGAACATATATAAGAATAAAAAAACTGGTCTCACTGCTGTTTCGGAGAACTTGCAATGGTTGCCGTACGTCGTACTCATCTGAAGTCAGGATTTGATCTCAAATCCTGGATAGAGTCTCTCAGTCTTCCCGACTATGAGAAGTCCGCTATCCTGCAGACTTTCGACTACTGTTCACGGCACCTCGACGAGAACACCGACGACGGCATCCGCCTCCGGAAGAGAGCAGCGGAAATGGTGGGAATCCTCCTGACGCTGCATCTCGACCTCCCGACGCTCCAGACCGCGATTATCTATCCCCATGTCGAGGAGGGGCACTTCACCATTGATCAGGCCCGAGACGAGTTCGGCCCCGAGATCGCGCAGCTCCTCTCCGGCACCAGGGACATGGAGGCGATCAAGTGCCTGCAGAACATCTCGAACAATGAGGTCCCGGAGCAGCAGGTCGACAAGGTCAGGCGCATGCTCATCTCCATGATTGAGGATGTCCGCTCGGTCTGCGTCAAGCTCGCGGAGAGGATCGCGGTCCTGCGCGAGGTGAAGAGCGCCCCTGAGGAGACCAGGGTCCTCATCGCGAAGGAAATCAGCACCATCTACGCGCCGCTCGCGAACCGCCTCGGCATCGGACAGCTCAAGTGGGAGCTTGAGGACCTCGCCTTCCGCTATCTTCATCCTGACATCTACAAGAAGATCGCGCACCTGCTCGACGAGAAGAGGATTGACCGTGAGGCCTACATCAACAAGTTCGTCTCCGAGCTCAAGGCGGCGCTTGCCGAGAACGGCATAAAGGCCGATGTCTACGGCAGGCCCAAGCACATCTACAGCATCTGGCGCAAGATGCAGAAGAAGCATCTCGAGTTCACCCAGCTCTATGACGTAAGGGCGGTGCGCATCATCGTCGAGAAGATCAACGACTGCTACGCGGCCCTCGGCGTCGTGCACACCCACTGGCACCATATACCGAGCGAGTTCGACGACTACATCGCGAACCCCAAGCCGAACGGCTACAAGTCAATACACACCGTCGTCATCGGCGACGAGGGCAAGACCGTCGAGATCCAGATCCGCACCCAGCAGATGCACCGTGACGCGGAGCTCGGCGTGGCTGCGCACTGGAAGTACAAGGAAGGCCGCACCGGACAGTCGGACTCCGCCTATGAGGAGAGGATCGCCTGGCTCAGGAAGCTCCTTGCCTGGCAGGAGGATATGGTCGAGTCCGGCTCCCTCATCGACGAGTTCAGGAGCCAGGTGTTCGAGGACCGGGTCTATGTCTTCACCCCGAAGGGGGATGTCATCGATCTCCCGCAGGGCGCGACGCCGCTCGATCTGGCCTACTCAATCCATACCATGGTCGGCCACTGCTGCATCGGGGCGAAGGTCAACAACAAGATTGTTCCGTTCACCTACACGCTCCAGACCGGCGAGCAGGTCGAGATAATCACCCAGAAGGAGCCGAACCCCAGCCGCGACTGGCTCAACCCGGAGAACGGCTATATCAGGACCTCGCGCGCCAGGGCCAAGATCCAGTCCTGGTTCAAGAAGATCGACCGCGAGCACAACATCACGGCCGGCCGCGAGATCCTCGCGCGCGAGCTTGACCGCCACGGACTTGATCTTTCCAAGGAGAAGACCGAGGAGCTCCTGCAGGGGGCATGCCCGAAGTACAACGTCACCCAGATCGACGAGCTTCTCGCCAAGATCGGCGCGGGCGACGTGAAGATCAACCAGCTCATCAACTCATTCGAGACCACTCTCAAGAACTCGAGGAGCGGCGAGGAGGCTGACCGTGAGATTCTCGCGCGCTACGGCGCTGACGAGACCAAGCAGTCTGATGCCTCGGCAAAGCCGCTCCCGGGGAAGGCGGGCCCCGGATCCGAGATAAGCGTCCACGGGGTCGGCAATCTCCTCACGCATCTCGCGAAGTGCTGCCACCCGATCCCGGGCGATGACATCGTCGGGTTCATCACGGTAGGGCGGGGCATCTCGGTCCACCGGACCGACTGCCCGCAGTTCAAGGATCTCTCTAAGGGGCATCCTGAGCGCGTTGTGGAGGCGAGCTGGAACGGGGACTACTCGAAGGGATATTCGCTTACCGTGATTATCGAGGCCAACGACAGGCCTGGGCTCCTCCGCGACATCACGACCGTGCTCGCAAACCAGAACGTGAATGTGCTCGGCGTCCGCTCCAAGTCGAACCTCGCGAAGCACTCGGCGGTGATTGAGATCGACATGGAGGTTTACAACGTCGGCGATCTCTCGCGCGTCCTCACGAGGCTCAACCAGATAAACGACGTCGTCTCCGCAAAGAGGCTCTGATAGTCAGGGCAATGTCCGGTTTCCCGGAGCGCCCATAAAAAGAAACCCGGAAGTCCTTTCTGAGGGCTTCAGGGTTTTTCTTTGCCGCTGTATTCCTTAAGATCAGCCCTGCAGCAGGGAAAGGGCGATCTGGCTTGCGTTGTTCGCCTGCGACAGCACCGCGGCAGCAGCCTGCTGTATGACATTCTGCGAGGTCATGTTGGCGGTCTCGGAGGCAAAGTCGACATCCTGGATGCGGCTCTTCGCGTCAGAGACGTTCGTTATGGTGTTGCTCTGGTTGCTGATGGTCGAGGTCAGGCGGTTCTGCACCGCGCCCCACTGCGCCCTCTGGGAGTCAACCCTGCGGATCATGACATCAAGCACCTTGATTGCAGCCTCGGCGTTCTCATGGGTCGAGAGGCTGAGGGCCAGCTTCTGGCTGGAGTCCTTCGCGAGGGCGGCGTCAGCGCCTCCGAGGGTGATCTTGTCGGAGGTTACCTTGGTGCCGGTGAGCCCGTCCTTGTCAATGTCAGCAAGGCTCTTGAGGACCGCGGTCTGCGTGCCGTCCTTGAGCGCCGCGGACTTGCCGAAGGCGATCTGGTGCTTGCTCGCGACATCGGTCTGCCCGACCGCGTAGTTGATGAGGCCGCCGAAGGTGAGGTCGGCGAACTCGGCGGTCACGGTCTGGTCTGAGTGCGAGCCTACCTGGAAGCTCACATAGTTGTCGGTTACCTTCCCGTCCTTGTCCTTGGCGCCCATTGAGCCGTTGAGGAGATGCAGAGTGCCGCCGAAGGAGGTCTGCTCGCCGATACGCTGGATCTCGAGGGTAAGCTGGTCAGCCTCCTCCTGGATTGCCTTTCTCTCCGACTCGGCATTGGTGCCGTTCGCGCTCTGGAGCGCGAGCGTTCTGATGCGCTGGAGCATATTGGTGATTTCCTCGGTGGCGCCCTCGGCGGTCTGGCACATGGAAATGCCGTCGTTCGCGTTGCGGTTGCCCTGGGAGAGTCCGTTGATCTGCGAGGTCATGCGGGATGCGATCTGAAGACCGGCCGCGTCATCCTTCGCAGAGTTTATCCTTTTTCCCGACGACAGCTTGCTGTAGCTGTCGCGGAGCTTGTCAGTCGCCTTCGAGAGGGCATTCTGCGCCCTGAGCGAGCTTGTATTGGTATTGACGAATATGGCCATGCCAGGTCTCCTGCTTGTTCCCGCCTGAAGCTGATTCAGTGAATCCGCACCCGTAAATCACCGACTTATCGGCAGCTGCGCGGCTGTCTTTAGACAAAAGCCGGATATTGTGACAGAATTGTGATGAATATCACTCAAATAATGGCAGCGGATCCGCGCCACGAATGAAAAGCGGGATTCATGCATTGGATGCGGCAGCCTCTTTCCGGGCAGCTGGAAAACAGGGACGGGTACGATTCGATGATACTTAACACCGGCATGCGGACAGATATTCCGGCCTATTTTTCAAAATGGTTCATCAACAGGATCCGTGCAGGGTATGTGCTCACCAGAAATCCCTACAACCCCCTGCAGGTGACACGCTACAGGCTCGATCCCGAGGTAGTGGACATCCTCTGCTTCGGGACGAAAAACCCGGGACCTCTCATTCCGCACCTTGATGAAATCGGAAAGTTCCGCACGTTCTGGTTTGTCACGATGAACCCGTACGGCAGGGAGCTTGAGCCTCATGTCCCGTACTGGAAAAAGACTGCGGGATACATCAGAGAGCTCTCCGCGGCGTTCGGTCCTAAGGCCGTGTCCTGGAGGGTTTCCCCGATCATAGTAAATGACAGGTACACGGTCAGCTGGCATATTGAGCGCTTCGCCTGGATGGCAGAGGCGCTCGCAGGGCAGGTTGAGACCTGCATGATCGCCTTCCTCGACCTCTACGCGAAGACCGTGAGGAACTTCCCCGAAGGCAGAAAAGTGACTCCCCGGGAAAAGGCTGAGATTGGAAAGGCATTTGCGGAGATCTCGCGGCGGAACGGCATCCGCCTTATCGGCTGCTATGAGGATCAGGATCTGAGGCAGTACGGGGTCGATGTCAGCGGCTGCATGACGCACCATGCCCTTGAGCACATCGGGGACATAAAGCTTACAATCCCGAAATCGGAAAGGGGAGTGCAGAAAAGGCCGGGGAGCTCGGCATCGATACCGGATGAGGAAAGAAAGAAGTACCAGGAGCAGGGCGGCTGCCTTCTCGGAAATGACATCGGGGCCTACAACACCTGCCCGCACGGCTGCAGGTACTGCTACGCGAACTTTGATCAGTATGAAGTTGCGGCGAACTTCAGAATGCATGATCCGGAGTCTCCGTATCTCATAGGCGGCCCTGTTAAGGGAGAAGTGATTCACGACGCGCATCAGGTCTCCTGGATAGAGCATCAGATGTCTATTTTTGATTTGTGATGCGGAGGCTTTGCGTATAAGACCTGTTTCACGCGCCGCGCTGCACGGTTTTTGACCTGTGTCTGAAAATGAGCCGGCAGCCGTTGAATTAAACGCATTACAGGATTATTTTCCATAACGGGCGGCTCTGTCGCTGCGCCGCATCCTGCCGCAGGGCGGCTGAGGAGGAAATATGGGAACTGGCACCGGCACAGGGCGGAAACTGAGGATTCCGTCCGTCCTGCTGCTCACGGCCGCTGTCGTTGCGGCGCTTCCCTCTGCGTTTTTCCCGCAGCTTGCCCAGGTCTCATTCGCCTCAGCCGCGGTATTCCTGATGATGCTCTGCACCGAACAGGCGGGCAGGGTGCTCATGATGCTCTTCGCGCTTCTCATTGTCCCTCTTCCCGCCGTTATGTCAGAGGGGGACGGCTCCTTTGCCCTTGCGCTCTCGTCAGTCCTCTTCGCGGCCGCAGCCGCTGCGCTGAGATCGTTCCTCTTCGGTGACTTCCCGTACCGTCTTCCGGAGGGCGGTGACGAATCAGCCTACGAGAACAGGTTTGTAAGGCGTGAGATAAGGCATGCCGGGCTTTCGCCTGATATAAAGAGCACCGGGCGCAGCGTCATGTTCAGCATCGGTGTCTCAAGAGAGGGAATGGAAAAGGGGCTTGTCAGGAAGGCCCGGGCAGACGGGTGATTTCCCGGGTTATGTCACGAAGTGCCGTCAGGCTCCCTGTCATACTCTGCGGCATTTCCCGTGATGCGGAGGAACTCATTCAGCACGGACTCCGCCTTCCGGTAGTCCTCAGCGGTGAACTTCTCCGAGCAGCGGGTTCTCCCTTTCTCTGCATCGCTCAGGACATACGCGTCAGCGTCATTGACCGCATCCCGGTCAAGGGCCAGGGCATTCCACACGTAGCAGGGGATTTTCTCGCCGTTAAGCTCGGAGTTCCTCGCAAGAAGGTACCTCGCCTTCCTCGAGCCGCGCCCCGCGGCGCCGAGGAGCATGGAGAAGCCCTTTGCCCTTTCGGCGGGCGACTCTCTTCCGAGATAGAGCTTTCCGAGCTCGGGGATCCCGGAGCCAGAGCCGTTTCTTACGGATCGCAGGAGCCACTTCTCTGCCTCCCCGGTGTTTCCCTGATCTGCCATCATCACCCCGATCCTGCTTTCGGCCTCGGCGGATCCGAGCTCCGCTAGCAGGCGGACTGCTGTCATGCTCTCACCACCATTGCCTGAGAGCAGTTTGAGGGCAAGAGTCCCGAGGACGGCGAGGACTGCCGCAATCAGCAGCCCCTCGGGGCTTCTCGAGGAGAGAAAGGCGAACGGGAGGTGTCTGAGCTTCATGCTGGTCCTTTGTCTTTCATTTTGTACTGATCAGTGCCGGATGCCGGGCCCGGCAGTGTTTACCCACTTTGTGCCGGCTACAGCCCGACAGACCATTCGACTGAACGGTACTCGGACTCAAGCTGCCTCTGCTGATCCCTGTAGTAATAGTATTCATGCCTGCACGACTCGGCCCTGTCCTTGTCCCTGTCGTGCATGCATGCCTCATAGCGCATTAGATTTGACCGGTTGATGTTCATCTCGGTCTCCAGTCGGTCGAGATGATCATCCGCATCCGCATAGCGGTTGATTGTCTCGGGGATTCCGGTGCGCTCGGCTTCCGGTGAGAGATCCGGCACGGAGACATCTGTGTTCATTCCCGCATTGACCGCCCGGTCAGCGGCGATCTTCGCCTTGTTCCGGAGGCCGGTGAGCGTGCCTCTCATCTCTCTGATGCGGTAGGACTTGGAGAACCAGCGGCTGCTTGAGAGGAGCGAGTCGGCCTTGCTGATGAGATCATCGAACCATCTGACCTGCTGCTCCGCGAGGTAGGCGATCTGGCCTCTCTGGTAATAGATCGCGAGCTCTCCGTATTCCGGCAGATCATTGCAGATGTCGGTGAGCTCGGCGCCTGACCTTCCGGTGCTGAAGAGCGTCTTCGGCACGCAGAAGATTTTCGCCCCGCGCGCGCGGCCTTTCCGGTAGGCATCCTCCTCAACCGGGCGGTATTCGTCGCAGGCCTCATGGTATTCGCTTAGGAGGGATGATCCCTTGCCGGCGGCGCCGTCATTGAGACCGCGCGATTCCCAGTCCGCACTGAGGCATTCATCCTTGCTCATTACCGAGCAGCCCTGCATTGCCGCAAAAGAGAGCATGAGCGCTGACAGCAGGATTTTTCCGGGTTTCATACAATGCTCCGCTGAATTTACTGGTGCAATTTTAGCCTAAAAAATGATCAGCATCTGCGTATTTCCGTCTGAAGGCAAGGAAATATGACGGACCCTCGGCCGCCGGGGAAAAGACAGAAAAACGGGCATCACCGCATGGGTGAGCCCGTCCGTTCCGGCCGCCGGCGTGAAACGGCAAGGGGATGCCGGCACGCTGCTGCTCTCCGGGATGCTCATTGCTTTTCCCGGAAGAGCGAGGTGCGGGCTCAGATCCCGACCTGTGACCAGATCTCGTAGCGCTCCTGCCTCAGCTCGGATATCTGCTGGCTGTAATAATCGTAGCTTTCCGAGCAGCTCTTGGCGAGCTTCTTGCTCGAGCTGTACATGCAGCTTCTGCTGCTCTCCTTGCTCCGCTGGTAGTCGGCCATCTTTTTCTCGATCTCGTCAAGCTTCTGGTCAGCATCGGCATATTTCAGAATGGTGTCGATCATCCCGGAGCTCTTCATGTCCTCGAGAAGATCAGGCACGGCGACATCCTTCTTCATTCCGGCAGCCCTTGCCTTTTCCAGTGCTGCCTTGGCCTTGGGCCTGACCTTTGACGCCGCCTTCCTTATCTCAAGGATGCGGTACTGCTTTGACTGCCAGCGGCCCTTGTCAAGAAGAAGGTTGGAGATCTGGACAATGCCGTCGATGGTGTTGAGCTGCGCCTGGGCGAGATAAACCATCTGCCCTCTCTGGTAGTAGACCATCAGCTCGGCGGAGCCCGGCACGGAGCTGCAGATGTCGGTAAGCTGCGTTCCGGCTATGCCGGTGTTGTAAAGCCTCTCCGGCACGCAGTAGGCCTTTGCCCCGCGTTCGCGCCCCCTTCTGTAGGAAGACTCGTCCATCGGGCGGTAGTCATCGCAGGCCTCATGGTACTCGCTTATGATCGATGAGCCCTTCCCGGCTATGCCGTCATTCTCGCCGCGGGCCTCCCAGTTGGTGTTCAGGCACTCGTCCTTGCTCATTATTGAATTGCAGCCCTGGACGGATACCGCAGCTGCTGAAATCATGGCAGCGGCCATGAGGATTCTTAAAGGCTTCATCTAGCTCTCCAAAAATGATTTACGGCATTTTAGCCCAAATAGTAATCAGTCGCATGATGTCAGAGCTTGCCGCGCACGCCCCGGGATTGTCCGCAGTGCCGGTGCCCATGTTTTTTTCCGTGTACAATTGAATAAGAGGCGGGCAGAACACTCCGCCAAAGTAAAAACAGCCAGCAGGAGAGTACATGTTCGGAGAAATATACCGCCTGAGGAAAGAGGATCTCGGGCCGTGGTTCGATCTCTGGGAGAAGTGCGGGGCGGATCCGGAGCGCTTCAGGACGGAGGCGGAGGAGCAGACCGCACTCATCTCGAAGATGAAGCCTGACTTCATGGAAGACGAGCGCTTCGCGCGGATCGTGTTCCACGCGGTGACCGGGACTGTCTCGCTCGCTGACGATCTGGTCCCGTGCGAGCCTCCTTCGGAGAAGGACTCCTCGGGTTTCCCCTCGGGCGGTGACGTGAAGGAGTATCTACAGAGGAGAAGATGGTTTGACCTCTCCTGGACACATAGCGCGAGGGAGGAGTTTGAGCCGCTTCTCAGCCATACCGCCGCGCTCGCCATGGTTTTCGGCATACACCCTGAGAAGCAGAAGGCCTTCAACGCGCATTTCAAGGCGGAGGAGGAGAGAATGAAGGCGGAGCATCCGGTTTTCCATGATCTCATCGGAAAAATCATTACCGACTGGTACGAGAGCCACAACTTCGACATTGCCTACCGCCGCTTCGCGAAGGAGTTCAGCGCGCTTGTAGCCAAGCATTCCATGCTCGGCGGGCTCCCGGTGAAAAAGGAGAAGGAGCGCTTTGACGAGATGGTGAAGGCCTCTGTTCTGGGCTCCGCCTACGCCGACAAGCTGCTCTATGAGTCGCTTTTCCCGGTGTATACGGCAGAGGCCCTCGAGGTCAGGAGAAATGAGGGGCTCAAAAAGCTTATGGACATGAACCTCTCGGACGCGCGCTCCGAAAACCCCGGTCTCTTCTGAGCCGCGCGCGGACCGGGCTGCTCACCAACCCAGCTTTACTTTGCCAGGGCAATCGCGTCGCCGTCCTTTGCCTTGGCTTTCTTTTTGGCTTTCGCAATGAGCTTCGAGAACTCCTTCATTGACGAAGGCCTCGTGACCGAGCTCAGCATCAGCGCGATCGAGAGAGACGCGATGGGGAAGGTCCTTACAGCGCCGGAGCGGTCCTTCGAGATGATGTAGCCCCTGTTCCTGTCCTCCTCGGTATAGAGCGGCAGGATTTTCTCGTGAAATGACAGGCAGAGGCGCTTCAGGCACTCCTCTGCGTGATCGCCGCTGAATATCGCCACGAAGTCGTCTCCCCCGACATGCCCTATGAACGTCCCTCCGGGAAAGCAGCCCTTCATGCACTCGGCCACGTCAAGTATTATCTGATCTCCGGCCGCAAACCCGTATGAGTCATTGAACGCCTTGAAGTTGTCGATGTCGATATAGGCGATTGCCCAGCCGCATTTCCCGCTGATGAGCGACTCTATGGTGCTCTCTATCATCCTGTTTCCGGGGAGCTTCGTGAGGGGGTTGACGTCGCAGGCCGCCTCGACCATGGCGTCCTTGAGCTTGAGCAGCAGATCCTTTATGGTGATCTGGCCTATGTACCTGCCGTCCCTCGTTACCGCGATGGCGTCGTAGACATGGTTGGCGCTCCGGTTCATGGCCCTTGACGCAGTGTCCGTGAGGCTGCAGTCCTCGTCAACTGCGATGAAGTTCCTGCTCATGATGTCGGAGATGCATGATCTAGAGTGGAGGCTGTAGCCGTAGAGGCCGCCGAAATCCGAGGCAAGCTTCCTCTTGGTTACTATGCCGCAGGGGCTTCCGTTCTGGTCGATGACGAAGTACTCGTTGACCTCATTGTCCTCCTGCGCGTCGCTGTAGAGGTCGACGGCCCTTCCGTCAGACCTTACCGGGTGCCCCGGGGTGATTATCCTTGAGATGTCGAGCTTTACGGAGAGATTTATCGATGACATAGCCATGCTGCCGGTGGTTGCTGAATGGCATTACTTATAATATGTTTTTTCAGAAAAGAAACTGCTGGAACAAAGGTTTAACGGAATTTTTACAGACTTTTTCCGTTTATGGCATATAACATATAAGGAGGAATGACCGGAAACCGAGGCGGGACAAAAAAGCCCTGCCGTGCGGCAGGGCCCTGAGACTCAGCAGACATCAAGCTGCTTGCATTTTGATTCAGGATCGATTTTCCAGTTGAGCGCTCCGGTCGGATTTCCGTCCGCGTCCTTTACCTCTGTCGGGAGGAGCATGAAGTCGTCGAGGCCCTCACCGAGAGTTCCGACCTTGATGTTCTTTGACTTGATATGGATCTCAGCGGTTGTCATGTCAACATAGGCAGATCTGACATATTTTGATGGAGCATCCTCGATGATGCGCCTTATGGAACTGCCGCCGAAGTACGATCCCGTGCTGCCGCAGGGCGCAAGATAGCCCTGATCCATGTAGCAGAGCTCGACCTCAATCTTGATCGGCTCGGCAGCGTTCACAACCTCGGTGAACTTGGCCCTTGCGGTGTATTTGGCGTAGGCAGGCAGCGCGATTGCTGCAAGAATGCCGATGATGGCGATGACAATCATCAGCTCGATAAGCGTGAATCCTGACACTTTTTTTCATGTTCGAGTCCCTTCCCTGGAATCAGACGGCGGTGAAAAGCAAAAAATGCGGCAGGCCGCGCCATCCGTGGCGCATGTCCCTGAATGCAGCATGGCGCTATGCACTCCTCGCTTTGATTTTACCCAAAGTCAAGGGGTTGGGATCATGAATTTTATCTTTTTTCGCTTCTGCGCTGTAAGATTCACCGCTGCGAGGGGCGCAGGGGATTTCCTGAGCTGATGTGATGAAAGGCTCACGGCAGGCCCTCCGGCCTGCCGGCGGACGTCAGAAGGCAAAGAGCATGGTGAAAAGGAATGCAGAGAGGAGCATGCGGTAGATGACGAACGGCATCACGCCGATTCTCTCAATGATATTCATGAAGATCTTTATGAAGATGAGGCCGCTGATGAAGGCGGTGACAAAGCCGACGGCGAGGAGATCCCAGGGCTCGTCAGATCCGTGCATGACGAGCTTGAGCCCCTCGTAGCCCCCCGCGAGGGCGATGGTCGGTATGGAGAGCAGGAAGGAGAACTTCGCCGCGAACACCGGGCTGAACTTCTCGAAGAGCCCTGCTGTGAGTGTGATGCCGGAGCGCGAGGTCCCGGGGATTATCGAGATGGCCTGGGCAGTTCCGATGATGAGGGCGTCCTTTACCGTCATCCCCTTGCTCGGGCGTGACGGGCGGTGCCTTTTGGACCAGCGGGCGGAGTACCAGAGGAGGAGGCCGAATACAAGGGTGGTGCAGGCGATGACCAGGTCGGATCTGAGATACTGCTCAACTATGCCGTGGAAGGCGAGGCCCGCGATTCCAGTAGGAATTACGGCAATGATGAGGAGAAGTGCCAGCCTTGCGCTGCTGTTCATCTGCCTGATCCTCGCGGACTGCACGGTGCCCCTGATCATGTCGAGGAGGTCATTGCGGAAATACACGACGGTTGCGAGAAGGGTCGCGACGTGGAGCGTCACGTCAAAGGCGAGCCCCTGGTCAGGCCAGCCGAAAAGCTTGCCCGGGATAATGAGGTGGGCCGAGCTTGATACGGGAATGAACTCGGAGAGTCCCTGGATAAGGGCCAGCACCAGAGCCTGAAAAGTCGTCATTTGCGCAATCCTCAAGTGTAACGCGGATATTTTACCGTATTATCGGCAGGGCGGCGTGTTTCATGAGGGAAAACCTTCCGGAACGGGCCCGCAGAGCGGAAGGATGCCATGCAGTGAGGCGCCTTTCCCGGAGGCGAGCTCGCGGAGGCCGGGGCCGCTCTCGTTTATTCTGAGATCCGGGGCAATCTCAGCGGCCGGGACCAGGGCATAGGGCCTCAGAAGCTCGTCACGCGGCAGAACGTGGCGTCCCGCCTGACCGCGGAACCCCTCGAGCGCCATGAGGTCGAGATCAAGCGGGACGCCCTTGGCCTCCGGACCGCGCTTCCGTCCGGCCATGGCCTCGATCTCCCTCAGCGATGAGACGATTTCCCCCGGCGCCAGATCAGTCTCTATTATCAGCGCTGCGTTGAGGTAGTCAGCGCCTTTACCGCTCCATGGCCTTGATCTCACCGGATGCGAGACTGCGATGACCGGAAATCTCTTCCTTACTTCCCGGAGGGCAAGGGCGAGATTCTCACGGCAGCCGGTGTCGGATCCTGCAAGAATGAGAGCCTTCACAGCACGCCTCTCCTCTCGAGCTCGCGGATCTCGCCGGCTGTCCGCTCGATGGTGACCCCGATGCCCTTCACTCCGTCAAGCGCGTCTGGCTTGTACACCGAGACCCTGGCCCGCGGCGCGCCGTACTCCCTTACAAGCAGGGCGGCAATAAGCAGGGCAGCGCGCTCGACAAGCTCGGTGTGGCGTTCGTTCAGCATGCTGCTTATCCTTGCGGGAATTCCCGAGTAGTCGCAGGCAGCGGCGAGATCATCAGTCTCCGCGGCGCGGCTGAGGTCGGCATCGAAGTCTGCGCTCACCACAAGGCGCTGCAGAATTCCGTGCTCCTCGGGATATGCGCCTATCGGGCACATCACCTCGAGACTGTCAATGAACATCCTATCCATATTTCCCTCCGGAGCGGGCATTCTACCATTACAGGCGCCATGTCGCGCCGCACGGGCGGGGCATCTGGCATGCGGTTAAAAACCGGCGCGCGATCTGATAGAATATGCGGATGTTTTCGGGGGGCGCGTTGTCCTGGCGAATCGGAAGATCCTTCAATGTTTCATGATTTCAGAACTGTGCTTGTTCGGGGAGCTCTCAACCTTGGCGGTGAGGTGTCCTCTGAGGAGTGCCGCCATGTCCAGTTCACGCTGCTGTTCTTCATCATCCCCCTCGTGTTCCTTGCCGTTCCCCTCTTCTTCGGCGATGCGGCAGGGCGCCTCTACGAGACAATAGTCCCTGAGTGGCAGACCAGGGTGCTCAGGGGACTGAGCTCGATAAGAAGGCAGTATCCCTCTGCATTCAATCCCTCGTTCGCAAGCGGCGCGAGATCGCTCAACGAGCTCAAGGGCGTCGCTGAGTATCACGGGAACAGGATGCCGGTTATCGACAAGTCGCTCGTCAGCAGCCTGGATGCCCTGTCAGACGATCTCTCCAGGTTCATTTTCACGCTCGGCGGTCCGGAGAAGAAGCTCTCCAGGGCCTGCAGCAGGCTCCAGGCCTCATCCGCGAAGTTCGTCAGTGAGCTCAGGCAGGCCTGCGGCCGCAATTTCTGCGACAGCGAGACCCGCGATCTCTTCGAAAGCGTCAGGCGGGCGCTCGAGGTCCTCAGCCAGGACTCCCTTTACTCAAGGCGCGAGTCCGAGGCTCTCGCTGACATGCTCCGCGACACTGCCGCGGGCATTGACGGCTACTCGTCCAACATCATTTCCGTGCGCCGCTCGGTGGCCGAGCTTGAGGCGCTCTCCGAAGGGCTGAAGAAGCTTGATGTCACGACATCATATCCGGGGATTGACGTTTCCCACCTCTTCGCCGTAGCGGAGATCCTCGATGATGTGCAGGACATGCTCGAAAGGCTCTCCTCTGAGGTGCCTGAGGGAAAGATGACGCTGAGGGCAGGACTCAGACGGGTGATCGCCGATGTGTCTGCCGCAGTAAACCAGATCGCGGGCGGCGGGGCGCTCGGGGAGGAGACCATCAGGGAGCTTGCCGAGGAGCTCTCCGGCGCTGCCGGCATTCTCGGCGACAACGGCATTTCCGAAAACGCGAGGCAGCTTTTCACCAAATCCTCCGGCAGGCTTACCGGGCTTGCGGAGAAGGCGGCGACGGAGTCTGATGATGTCGGCAGGATCCGCGCGGCGAGGACCGAGAGGCTCCTCAGCTCGTTCAGGCGCCTTCATCCGCTTGCCGACCCCCTCGAGCTCCTCCGGCATGATCTGAGGGCCCTCAAGCGCTTCCTCATAAGCGCCAGGAAGTCGGCATCGGAGCTCAGGCGCGTCCCTGACGCAATTGACCATTACCTTACCGCTGGCGTTGATCTGAAGCGTTTCGGCGAATACGCGGACACCGCGCGCGAGGCGTCTGACAGCGTCAGGCTTTTCACTGCCGGAGGCGTGCTTCCGGAGAATACCTATTTCGAGGACCGTGAGATCCAGTCCGGGAGCCTTACCGGAAACGCAGCGCCTGAGGGCACGGATCAGGCGGAGATCCAGCTCGGCAGGGAGAAGCTGATAAACCGCACGATGGATGATGTCAGGGAGGAGAGGGCAGAGAAGCGCAGGGAGAAGAGCGGACTGCCTCCTGCTGCCATTGAGGCCATGAACTCCCTTGCCATGGCCCTCGAGAACGAGAGCAGCATACTGAGGGAGATCAGCCTCGGAGGGATGACGGCCCAGAATATCGAGACTTACCTCAATACGATTGACGCCGTCCACAGCCGTGTCGGAAAGCTCAACTATGACGCAGTCGAGTACCGCAACCAGAAGCGCGGCAGGAAGGAGCTCATAACCGCACTGAGGCGCGGCGCGCTTCTTTTCGGAAGCATACTTTTCGCCTTCTTTGCCTTCTGTGAGTGCACGCTTGCGGTGAGAAGGCTCCGCGAGGCGGGGAGAAGCCCGCTCTGGGCGATTGTGCCGCTGGCATCATTCCCGCTGTTCCTCTGGTCACTGGGCAAGGGGCAGTATATTTTCAGTCACCCGTCCTTCCAGGGAGTAGAGGAATCAGAGCGATCGGCCTGGCTCATATTCTTCTCGGCATCGCTTGTCATGCTGCTGCCGATGCTCATATTCTCCATGTTCACGAGGCCTGCTGTGACGGAGACAGTCTACAACCCGAGGATTTACGGTAATCTTCCTGACCGTAAGGGAAAGGAGGGAAGGAGCGGCAGCGCAGGCGGACGCTCTTCAGGAAATGCCCCGGAAGCCGATGCCCCGGCAGAGGGCAGCAGATCAATGGACGAGGAGCTGATTTCCGGGGAGACCTGGAAGAGAGAGAAAAAGAAGGAAGAGGAGGATATACCGCCTGATCTCCTTGCGTCGGCCGCGGACAACCCGGAGTTCTCAGCCGCGCTCTTTGATGTCGTCGGCGGCAGCATCTCCGGACTGGTGTTCATTTTCTCCGCCGGCGGGATCCCCGAATGGTTCCTGACCGCGAGGAAGGAAACAGCGCTCAAGCTCACGGGCGGCGCGAACAGCGGCGATCCGGAGATCCTCTCGGAGTACTACCTTAAGTCATTCGGCATGGAGGGCGGCCGCTCCGCGGAGGAGATCAAGGAGACGATAAGGAAATGCTGCGGGGAGCAGATCACGTACCTCAGGAAGCCGGAGAACTCAGGCATCAGGGGCGAGCTCATGATCGCGCTCGCCGAGCTCCTGCTTGCCGACTCGACACTGTCGAACCGCAAGCGCTACGTCTTCCGTCAGCTTGCTGATCTCCTTAAGATCAGCCCGTTCGCAGCAGACAAGTACATGAATGACGCTGCCGCCGTAAAGGTGAAGAAGAGCAGCTCAGGGACTCAGTGGAACTCAGTTCGGACAGGTGCCGCAGACCGGAGCTCCATGTTCATCCACGTAACTCCGATGAAACCGCTTCCGGGGAAAAACGGCGTTCCAGGGCCGCTCGGCGCAGGGCAGTCCCACGGAGTGGCGTGCGCCCTCAGCGAGGATGATGCCGAGAGCGCCATGGCTGCTGCGGAGAAGCAGGGCAGCAGCGATGTAATAGGCGGCAGGACCATCAGCGAAATAAGGGACGGGAAGAAAGCGGAGCCTAGCCCTGAGACTCCGGCAGCCGCCCAGACCGAGGCGGAGCCTGAGCATGTGACCGGCGCAAGAAAGAAGCCTGCAGGCTCAGCAAAAGCAAGGAAGCCTGCGGCTGGCAAGTCCGATGGCGCGGAGCCTTCAGGAACGGCAGCCCGCACGGGCGCAAAACGGAAGTCTGCGGCAAAGGGGGCCGTCTCCGCGGCTGATGACGCCGGAGCGCCGGAGAAGAAGAAAAAGACGGCAAAAAGGAAAACTGCCGGAAAATCAGCCGGAACAGCTGCAGCAGCTGACAAGGCTGAGAAAGAGCAGGCAGAGCCTGAAAAGAAGAAGCTGGTGAGGCGCGCATCCGGCAGGTCAGCGGCCGCGCCTGAGCCGGCCGCAGAGTCCTTGCTTCAGGAGACTCCTGATCCCGGTGATATTCCGGCAGAGGAGATCCCGGAGACTTCCTGGACGCCCCAGCCCGAGGATGTCCCTCCGTCACCTGACGTCTCGGTAAGGCGCAGGCGCCTTTCCCAGGCCTTCGGCAGGAAAAGAAAAGGCGGAGACGGTGCGGACAGCAGGCCTGCGGCGGAATCTGCGGCTGCTCCTTCGGAGACTTCCGGCAGCGATACCATAGGCTGGGACAGCGTCATCCCGGGCGGAGTGCCTGAATCAGGCGAAGGTCCGGACTCTTCAGGTGAAGGAAAGGCTGATTCCGGCAGCAGTGCAGAGAGCGAGACTGACACCATAGGCTGGGACAGCGTCTTCCCCGGCGGAATTCCGGGGCAGGCCGCGGGCGGAAAGGAACAGTCGGCAGACGTGGCGGAAAGTAAACCTGACTCCGGTGATGACGGAACCATCGGCTGGGACAGCGTTTTCCCCGGCGGGATTCCGGACGGTCCGGAGCATAAGTAATCATGGCAGCCGGTGTCCGGCGCCTTTCCTCTGGACGCGCGGCCGTCACCGGTTTCCTTTGTGCAGAGAGCTTTTTTCTGCTATATTATAGACCCGTGTTGTTCGGGTCTATGGTCGGCCCTGAAAGCGCCGGCACTTTCTGCCGGGCGCATAACCGGAATACAGACAAAGCATGGCAAAAAAATTTATTTTCGTGACTGGTGGCGTTGTCTCGTCACTCGGCAAGGGTATAGCAGCAGGCTCGCTCGGAGCTCTTCTCGAGGCCCGCGGGCTTGACGTTACAATCCTCAAGCTTGATCCGTATATAAATGTAGATCCGGGTACCATGAGCCCGATTCAGCACGGTGAGGTGTTCGTCACGGAGGACGGCGCTGAGACCGATCTTGATCTCGGACACTATGAGCGCTTCATCCGCACCAGAATGACCCGCAACAACAACTACACCACCGGAAAGATTTACTCCGAGGTCCTGAGGCGCGAGCGCCACGGCGACTATCTCGGCGCGACCATCCAGGTAATTCCGCACATCACCAACTGCATCAAGGAAAACATCAAGAAGGGCGGCTCTGGGCATGACATCGCGATTGTCGAGATCGGCGGAACCGTCGGCGACATCGAGTCCCTTCCTTTCCTTGAGGCAATAAGACAGCTCTCCCAGGAGCTAGGCCGCGAGAATGCGGTATTCGTTCACCTCACACTCGTTCCCTATCTCAAGACCTCCCAGGAGGTCAAGACCAAGCCGACCCAGCATTCCGTAAAGGAGCTCCTCTCCATCGGAATCCAGCCGGACATCCTGGTCTGCCGCTCCGAGGTCGACATCCCGCAGAACGAGATCAGGAAGATCGCGCTCTTCTGCAACGTTCCCGAGAAGGCGGTAATTTCCCTCAAGGACATGGACTCCATCTACAAGATCCCCGGAGTCCTCAAGTCAGAGGGGCTTGATCAGCTGGTCTGCGACAGGTTCGGCCTCAAGTGCAAGGAGGCTGATCTCTCCGACTGGGAGAAGGTTGTATACCGCCAGGCGAACTCCCACGGCCAGATTACCGTCGGCATGGTCGGCAAGTATGTCTCGCTGCCTGACGCATACAAGTCGGTCAACGAGGCCCTGAAGCACGCAGGCATCCACAACCAGGTCCAGGTCAAGATCCGCTACGTTGACTCCGAGGCCCTCGAGCATGACGGAACCGACGAGCTCAGGGAGCTTGACGCAATCCTGGTTCCGGGAGGATTCGGATCGCGCGGCGTTGAGGGCAAGATCCTTGCCGCGAAGTACGCAAGGGAGCACGGCGTTCCCTATCTCGGCATCTGCCTCGGCATGCAGTGCGCCATCATCGAGTATGCCCGCGACAAGGCCGGCATGCCCGGCGCCAACTCGACTGAGTTCCAGAAGGACACCAAGTATCCGGTCATCGCCCTCATCACAGAGTGGACCGACAAGAAGGGAAATGTGGAGCAGCGCAGCGAGAAGTCTGACCTCGGCGGCACCATGCGCCTCGGCGGACAGGTCTGCCGTCTGGTTCAGGGCTCCATGGTCCGTGAGCTCTACGGAAAGGACGAGATCGTCGAGCGCCACCGCCACCGCTATGAGGTCAACAACAACCTTATCGGACAGATTGAGAAGAGCGGAATGAAGGTCACCGGCAAGTCGCAGGACGGCACTCTTGTTGAGATTGTCGAGCTGCCGGATCATCCCTGGTTTGTCGGCGTGCAGTTCCATCCCGAGTTCACCTCGACTCCGCGTGACTCGCATCCGCTTTTCGACGGCTTCGTTGCCGCTGCGCAGAAGTTCCAGAAGCAGCGCCGCGACGAGGGCATTTGATTTACAGCCGCCGGGACTGTGTTCCGGCGATTTTTCAAGGCGCCTCCGGGCGCATTTTAGGGCGCGCAAGCGCGATTTTTGAGGAATGTTTAAATGGCCAAGATTACCAAAGTTGTAGGACGTGAAATTATCGATTCCCGCGGCAACCCGACTGTTGAGGCTGACGTTTATCTCGATGACGGCAGCATGGGCCGTGCAGCCGTACCGAGCGGAGCATCAACCGGTGTCCGTGAGGCTCTCGAGCTCCGTGACGGCGACAAGAGCCGTTTCGGCGGAAAGGGTGTCCTGAAGGCCGTTGAGAACGTTAACAAGATTCTCGGACCTGCTCTTATCGGTCAGAACCCTGAGTATCAGAGCAGCATCGATCACATCATGCTCGAGAAGGACGGCACTCCGTTCAAGAAGAACCTCGGCGCCAACTCCATCCTTGCCATCTCCCTTGCCAACGCAAAGGCTGCAGCTGCTGCACGTCATGTTCCCCTTTATGAGCACATCTCCGACATCAACGGAACCCATGGCGAGTACTCCATGCCCCTTCCTATGATGAACATCATCAACGGCGGTGCTCACGCTGCATGGTCCATGGATATGCAGGAGTTCATGATTCAGCCTGTCGGCGCAAAGAACATCCACGAGGCTGTCCGCATGGGCGCTGAGGTATTCCACGCTCTTGCCAAGGTTCTCAAGGCAAAGGGCCAGGTTACCTCCGTCGGCGATGAGGGCGGCTATGCTCCTCACCTCGGCTCAACCGCAGGCGCTATGGAAGCAATCGAGCAGGCAGTTGTAGACGCAGGCTACAAGTGGGGCGAGGACATCACCCTTGCTATGGACTGCGCTTCCTCCGAGTTCTATGATGAGGGCGCAAAGCTCTACAGAATGAAGGCTGAGGGCAAGGATCTTACCTCCGCACAGCTCGCTGACTTCCTCGCTGACCTCGTCAAGAAGTATCCTATCCTCTCCATCGAGGACGGCCAGGCTGAGGGCGACTGGGACGGCTGGAAGAACCTTACCGACAAGATCGGCGATCACGTACAGCTCGTCGGCGATGACCTGTTCGTAACCAACACCGCAATCCTCAAGGAAGGCATCCAGAAGGGCGTTGCCAACTCCATCCTCATCAAGGTTAACCAGATTGGTTCCCTGACCGAGACCCTCAACGCAATCCGCATGGCCAAGGAAGCCGGCTACACCGCCATCGTTTCCCACCGTTCAGGCGAGACTGAGGACAGCACCATTGCTGATATCGCAGTTGGTACCGCAGCTGGCCAGATCAAGACCGGTTCCATGAGCCGTTCTGACCGTATGGCCAAGTACAACCAGCTCCTCCGCATTGAGGAAGAGCTCAACTACGAGGTTCCGTTCCCCGGCCGCAAGGCAGTCAAGGGCCAGAACTAACAGCTCTATCTGCTGAATAAACAGTTAAAGTTTGGCAATTTCTTTTCGGGGCAGCCGCAAGGCTGCCCTTTTTCCTTGTCCGGAAGCCAGTTCTTTGGCATATCACCGGTAATCCTTCATAACAATCGTCGCCATTCTTTCCTTATTTCCGCTGCTGCCAGACTGATATCCCGGATTTAGATTGCCGGTCCGCTCACATTTTTTAACTGAAGTTTAAAGTAGCCCTTTTCAATGCCGATAAACCCGTCAGCAGGAAAAAGAAGCACGTTTTAGTAAACCAATTGATGAAGTCCGGATTACGGGCTCCGGGGAGTGAAATATGTCTATCTATGTAAATACCAACACCAGCTCGCTTCGCGCGCAGTCAGCCCTGTCCAAGGCAACCAGCAAGCTCTCTGACAGCTATGCAAAGCTCTCCTCAGGCAAGAGAATCAACTCTGCCAAGGATGATGCCGCCGGCCTTCAGATCGCGTCCCGTATGACCTCCCAGATCAACGGCCTCACCCAGGGCAACCGCAACGCGAACGACGGCATCTCCATGTGCCAGACCGCAGAGGGCGCCACCGAGGAAATCACCAACATGCTCCAGCGCATGAGAACCCTCGCCCTCCAGAGCGCCAACGGCACCAACGCAGACTCCGAGCGCACCGCAATCCAGGAGGAGACCGACCAGCTCTCCCTCGAGATCCAGCGTATCGGCGAGCAGACCTCATTCGGCGGAACCCTCCATCTCCTGGACGGCTCCATGGGCGGCGAGATCAAGGACAAGACTGATCCCACCAAGGTTACCGGGCATGACGGACTGGTATCGTTCCAGGTCGGCTCGCACTCTGACCAGACCGTAACCGCGAAGTTCTCCGACCTTACTTTCGGCGGGCTCGTCAACTACGTCTCCGGCAAGACCGAGGTAGCGAGCGGCAACCAGCTGGACTTCTCCAAGACTGTTTCCAACACCACCGGCCAGGCTATGCTCCGCGACATCTCCTCGAAGGACAAGGACGGACTCAACGGCTCCAAGATGACTGTCACTGCCAAGGTCTATGACGCGGCCGGAAATGGTGCTGACGTAGCGAAGACCGGCGCCAAGCTCTCCCTCAGCATGACCTCCCAGGCCAATGCCCAGGCGGCAGTGAAGGTTCTTGACGCGATGATCAGCCACGTTGACTCCGAGAGAGCACAGTGGGGCGCTGTTCAGAACCGTCTGACCTCCACCATCAGCAACCAGAGCAACACCATTACCAACGTGTCCGACGCAAGAAGCCGCATCCAGGACGTTGACTTCGCCTCCGAGACTGCGAACATGACCCAGCAGAACGTCATCCAGCAGGCAGCCACCTCGGTTCTTTCCCAGGCGAACAGCTCAACCCAGATTGCGCTCTCGCTCCTCGGCTAAAGCCGCATTTGGAACGTCTTCTGAGGCCGGGCAAGTCCCGGCCTTTTCGATCTCAGGGCGGTATTGTTATATCATTGACCGATCTGTCCCAGGGACGGATTTTGCTGCAATGCTTCAGAGGAGGCCGCTGGAAGTTTCGTATGAGAATTCTGCTGATAACCGGAAGCCCGCGGGAGGGCGGTGCGTCGTCCGTTCTCGCCGGGGCGTTTGAGAAAGGCGCTCTGTCCGCAGGTCACGAGGTATTCAGATTTGACGCGGGGCTTAAGAAGGTTGCGCCCTGCAGCGTCTGCGAGTACTGCCACACCGATGGGGACCGCTGCATCATCCGTGATGACATGGACGAGCTGGTGCCGCACCTTCTCGAGTCCGAGGCCCTGGTGCTCGCCTCTCCCATTTATTACTATGACGTCACGGCGCAGCTGCGCTCTGTCATCGGAAGGTTCTACGCCTGCCGGAAGGACATGCACCGGGCGAGAACCTCCGCGTTCCTCGTGGTCTCAGGGGACCGGGAGGAGGAGTCGGCCGCAGGCTCCATCCAGAACTACCATGCGCTCGTCCACAGGCTTCGCTGGCGCGATGCCGGGGTCATCGCGGCGCGCGGCATCGTGACGGCAGACGAGATGAGAAAGTCAGAGTTCCCGCGTCTTGCCGAGGACCTCGGGCGGAGCATCGGAACACTCTGAGGAGACACGGAGAAGATTATGAATGATGTTGAAACTGAGGTGGCCGGAATCGTCGCCGCTGTCTGCGAAGTACCGGAGAGCTCGGTAAAGCAGGAGAGCTCCGCGGGTGATTTTGAGAAATGGGACTCTATGGGGCACCTTGCCATACTGCGGGAGGTCGCCGCAAAGTTCAGGATTTCGTTTGATTTCAACGAGATGATGTCGATTGAGTCCGTATCTGACATTGTCGCTGCTGTAAGGAAGAAGGCCGGCAGGACCTGAGCCTGTCTGCCGGAGGGAAGCATGATAAAGCTCCGCAGGATAAATGACGGGGATCTTGAGCTCATAATGAACTGGCGCATGAGGCCTGACATTACGCGCTTCATGAATACCGATCCGGTGCTGACACTTGAGGGGCAACGCAAGTGGCTCAGGAGGGTGGAGTCGGATCCGGATTTGCTCTACCGCCTGATCCTGATTAAGGAGACGCCTGCCGGCGTCATTGATCTCACAGGCCTCACCAGGCCTGACGGGGTCATAGGCTGGGGCTACTACATCGGCGAGCACCGCCTCCGCTCATTTAAGGCCGCGGTCTCCCTTGAGATGAGCATGTACGATTACGTGTTCCTTAAGCTTCACAAAAAGGCAGTTGTCACCAATACCTTCAGCCTCAACAGGGGCGCCATTGCCATACACGATGCAGTCGGCAGCGAGCTCCTTGAGGAGAGGAAGGGCGAGGTGGTGAAAAACGGTATGAGCTATGACATGACCTACCAGATCATGACAGCTGATCGCTGGGTGAAAATCGGTCCAGGACGGGAGTATGAGAAAGTCAGTTTTGACTGACTGAGGAGCCTGTTTCACGGTGATGCATCCTGTCTGCCTGAGCGCATCCCCGTCCTTTCCCTGAAAAAAACGGCCTTTTCGTTTAAAATCGCATCCGGGTTTTATGCGCGGCGGAACGGCAGCCCCTCACGGGCAGAGCCGTGACGCACGCGTTTCCTGGGGACAGGGTCCGGCCTTCAAGTCCTTCCCCGGTGAAAATTCGGCCGGGCGGAGTGGTGATGCGGTACTTTACAGCCGTTATGCTGATTGTCCTTATAGTAAGCCTCAACTGGGCCTACCGGGGGAAAAACACCTGGGACGACTACATTGACCGCAAAATCGAGCTGAACAAGCTGCAGAAGGACATCAAGTCCCTGAGGGATCGCAACAGCCTGCTCGAGAAGGACATTGAGGATCTTAACGGCGGCATTGACGGAATCGAGGAGTCCGCAAGGTCAGAGCTCGGCTATGTCAGGGAAGGCGAGTCGTTCATAAGGGTGACGGACAAAAGTGGCTATTGAGAAGATTGATGTCGTCATCCCCGCAGCCGGCGCCGGCAGGCGGATGGGCGCGGCTGTCCCCAAGCAGTACCTCAGAATTGCCGGACGCGAGATCCTCGCGAGGACCGCGGATATTTTTCTCTCCCTCCCCTTCGCCGGCAGAATCATAATCGCCCTGTCCGCCGACGACACGCTTTTTGACACGCTCGATACGGCGGCGAACCCGAGGGTCGTGCAGGTAACAGGTGGCAGGGAGAGAAGCGACTCGGTGCTTGCCGGGCTCCGCGCGTCACAGACTGAGTTCACCCTGGTGCATGACGCCGCGCGGCCCATGGTGCGCCCCGCTGACATAGAAAGGCTGGTCGCCCTTGCGCTCGATGATGACGGCGGAATCCTCGCCTTCCAGTCGGTCAGGGACACCATCAAGCTTGCCGATACGGTGAGTGACGGAACCGCCCGCTCGGTGAGGACCGAGCCCCGCGAGCTCCTCTGGCATGCGCTGACCCCGCAGCTCTTCAGGACAGGCCTCCTTATAAAAGCGCTCGAGAGCGCCTCGGCGAAGGGGCTTCCGGTGACTGACGAGGCTTCCGCCATGGAGCTTGCCGGATACCGTCCGCGACTCGTGAGCTCGGATCCGGGGAACATCAAGATTACGGAGCCCGCGGATCTCGCTGCGGCAGAGGAGTTTTTCCGGCATCAGGCACCGTGAGGCCTGGGCAGGCAACTGACAGCTCAAAGGACAGGAAATTCAGGAGACAACATGCTGAGAATCGGGCACGGATTTGACGTTCATGCATTCGGCGGAGACGGGCCGGTCACTATCGGCGGGGTGAAGATCCCCTATGAGAAAGGGCTCATTGCCCACTCTGACGGCGACGTGCTGCTCCATGCCCTGACTGATGCCATGCTCGGCGCAGCGGCCCTCGGCGACATCGGCAAGCTGTTCCCGGACAGTTCCGACGAGTTCCTCGGCATCGACAGCAGGATCCTGCTCCGCCGCGCAGCCGCGCTCCTCAGGGAAAACGGCTGGACTGTCTCGAACTGCGATGTCACGATCATCGCCCAGGCCCCGAAGATGGCGGTCCACGAGCCGCAGATGGTCAGCAATATCGCGGAGGACCTAGGGATTGACCGGAACAGGGTCAGCGTCAAGGCCACGACCACAGAGCATCTCGGCTTTACCGGAAGGGGCGAGGGCATCGCCTGCGAGGCGGTCGTCCTGATTGCAGACGGAGGGGAAAATGTCTGAGCGGGTGGCGGCGCCCTGGGCAAATGAGCTCAGGCGTGCCGGATTCAGGGACGAGCGCGTCATAAGCGCCATGGATCTGCCGCGCGACATCTTCGCGCCGAGGGGCTTCGGAGGATGGAACAGCGCTGCGCTCCCAATCGGCCACGGGCAGACCATCTCCCACCCGCTGACAGTCGCCCAGATGACATCGCTCCTCATCGAGAAAAATCCGAGAAAGGTGCTTGAGATCGGCACCGGCTCGGGATTCCAGGCCGCAGTCCTCTCAAGGCTCTGCGATGAGGTCTGCACGGTCGAGCGCATCCAGGCGCTGCAGTCAGAGGCCATCTTCCGCTTCAACCGGCTCGAGATTTACAACATCAAGACCAGGTACTCTGACGGCACGCTCGGCTGGCCGGACGAGGCTCCGTTTGACGCCATCATCGTCACGGCCTGCGCGCAGGAGCGGCCTGACGCGCTACTTGCGCAGCTCAGGCCCGACGGAAGGCTGGTGACGCCGCTTGCGGCTCCTGACGGGAAGCAGTACCTCAAGGTTTATGATCACAAGGGCTCTGGCAGCGACTTTACCGAGAGAACGGTGAGGGAAGTGCGTTTCGTGCCTCTTGTAGCAGGAAATCCGGAATAGGTCCGGTTAATTTTCAGGAAAGCAGCAATGAAGATATTCGCCCCGATCTATGACTGGTGCCTCAGGCTTGCGAAGAAGAAATACGCAACGCTGGTGCTGGTCCTCGACAGTTTCTTTGAGTCGATTTTCTGGCCTATCCCGCCTGATGCGATCATGATCCCGATGTGCCTCTCCTGCCCGAGGAAGTCATTCCACTATGCGCTCCTCACGCTTGCGGCATCGGTCCTCGGGGCAATGGTCGGCTACTGGTTCGGGTATTTCCTCTGGCAGGTTTGGCTGCAGGCGCTTTTCACCGATCTCGGCTACATGAAGTACATTGAAGTCATCAAGGTCTGGTTCGACTCCTGGGGCATAGCGTTTGTCCTCATCGCGGCATTCTCCCCGATCCCCTACAAGGTCGCGACTGTCTCGGTCGGCATGATGGCCATGCAGGCCGGAATCAACCCGATGTCGGTCACCGAGCAGCTCTCCTTCCCGGTATTCGTGCTGGTGTCCATCTTCGGACGCGGCGGCAGGTTCTATCTTGTCGCAGGGCTTCTCAAGATCGGCGGCGAGAAGATGGAGCAGAAGATCAGGAAGAACGTCGATCTGCTCGGCTGGATCTGCGTCCTGCTGCTCGCGGCGCTGATTGCCTACAAGAGCTTTGCAGGGTAGCGCCATGGCATTTTCACTCAAGTCACTTATCAAGGCTCCGGCTCTTGCCGGGGCCGCGGCCTCTTTTGTTCTGCTCCTCCCCCTCCCCCTCTCGGCCCCGGTCCTGTCCGGCTGCTCGGCAGGCTATGACGGCGTGAGGACCGGAACTCCCGAGTACTGGCATTCAAGGCGGGTACGCCCGGGCGGGAAGAAGCCCGCGGAGAGGAAAACCGTACAGGCTCAGGCACCTGCGGTCTCCTCAGACGATGCCCCGCTGTACGGCGAGTCAGATCTTCAAGGAGAGACCGCACTGGTTCAGGACTCATCGCCGGCGCCCGTAGCCTCAGCACCGAAGCGCAGGGGGGCGGCATGGCCAAAGGCGGTTCCTGCGACACAGGCCGCAGCTCCCGCAGAGGAGCGTAGGGTGCAGGCAGCCCCTGTGCAGAAAAACAGCGCCGCACCGGCCGGAGGCATAAGCTCCGGAGGAACATATACAGTACAGCCCGGTGACACGCTCTACTCCATCGCCTCATCGAGCGGCTTCCTCTTCGACTGGCACTACCTCGCGAAGAAGAACGGCATCAGCGCCCCTTACAGCCTCAGTGCCGGACAGGTCCTTGATGTCTCAAACAGCTGCGGTCACTGCTCGGTGCATATTGTGAGGCAGGGCGACACGCTGTACTCGGTCTCCCGGACCTACGGCAAGACTCCCGCCGAGGTTGCCGCGAAAAACGGCATATCCACGGACTCGGGACTTAAGGTAGGGCAGTATCTTATAATAGAGTCAGATCGCTGAGCGGCAGGTAATGCGCCGGGCGCCTGAAACTTAACGGAGAACGGTATGACTGGAAACAAGTCTGGTGAACTTCTCGGAGTGGGGCTGAGGGCCCTCGCGCTGTCTGCAGCGCTCCTCCTCGCCCTGCCTGCAGCCACCGCTATTTCTGGATGCAGCTCCACGAACTCATATCAGGTAGAGGACCGCAGCACCGGAGGACGCAGCAGGCCGCAGAGCGCGGGCAAGCCCGGCAAAAACCAGTACAGGGTGCAGAAGGGCGACACGCTCTATTCTGTGGCGCAGAAGATCGGCTACCGCTTTGACTACCACTATCTCGCGAAGAAGAACGGCATAAAGCCTCCCTATGCCATAGAGAAGGGGCAGATCCTCAACATCTCCGATGACTGCGGCGGCTGCCGCGTGCACGTGGTGAAAAGCGGCGAGACGCTCTACTCAACCGCCTTCCTCTATCACACCACTGTCGGGAAGCTCGCGGCGCTCAACGGCTTTTCCGTACAGACCAAGCTCAATGCAGGGCAGAACATAATTGTATCTGAGGGAAAGTCCTCTGCCTGGCCTTCAGCAAAGCCCGGCAAGACCGGAACAGGCTCCGCCGCGGGCACAGGGAAGGGCAGCAGCGCGGGGAGCTCGAAGCCTGTTAGGACTGCTGATGACACCCCGGCACCTGTTGCAAGCAGGAGCGGCATATCCTGGCGCTGGCCTGCCTCAGGCAAGGTCGTTAGGGGCTTCTCGGTAGCCGAGAACGGCAACAAGGGCATCGACATCGCGGGAAAGCGCGGGGCTCCCGTGAAGGCAGCCGCGGCCGGAACGGTCGTATATGCCGGCAATGCGCTCCGCGGCTACGGCAACCTCATCATCATCAAGCACAGCGATGACTATCTTTCCGCCTATGCGCACAATGACTCAATCAAGGTAAAGGAGCAGCAGAAGGTGAAGGCCGGGCAGCTCATCGCCGGAATGGGCTCGACAGATGCAGACAGAGTTGCGCTCCATTTCGAGATCCGCTACCGCGGGAAGTCGCAGAATCCTTCAAGCTACCTGCCGAAGTCACGCAACTGACGCAAAGTGCCCAGGGCATGCGGCGCTCTGCCGCATGCTTAAATTTTACCAGGCCCGCTTGATTATCAGACAGTCAGTGACTATATAATAGTAAATGAAGGGAATGTTCCCTCAGCAATCAATCTGACCGGCCTGTGCCGGCAATAACACTGGAGTTTGCCATGCAGATGAGAAGTTCAAATCCCATGCTGAATGTTGACAGGATTGTCGATATCGGCAGAAAAGCGGGTCTCACCGGAGTGTCTGAGACTCTGTCAGTCAGGGGAACGGCTGGAAAGTTCGGAATCCTTGCAGGACTGTGCATGATCTCGGCATTCGGGACTGTCGCCATGCATCTTCCCTATGCAGTAGCCATGGTTGGTCTTCTCGTTGCCACCATCTGCTATTTTGCAGCCTGCTTTGTCCCCAGACTCGCTCCCGCCCTGTCAGTCGTTTACGCCGTAGGCGAGGGCATGTGCCTCGGCCTCATCAGCGCCTTTGCTGAGTCCAGGTACCCGGGCGTCGTAATGGTAGCTCTTGCCGCAACCCTCAGCGTCTGCGTTGCGATGTTCCTTGCCTTCGCGACGGGATTCATCTCCGCAACACAGAAGCTGAAGGCGTTCCTTTCGATTGCGTCGCTGGGTCTCCTCATCACCTACGTTGTCGCACTCCTTGTCAATATCTTCACCGGCAACAACTTCCTTACAACAAGCGATCACTCGGTGCTCAGCTTCGCCATCAGCATTTTCGCAGTCGTGGTCTCGTCATTCTTCCTTATCTGGGACTTTGACAATGTCCTTCAGGCAGAGGGGCAGGCAGACAAGAAGATGGAGTGGTTCTTCGGCATGGGCCTCCTCGCAACCGTAATCTGGATGTACGTCGAGATCCTCAAGCTCCTTCTCAAGATCTACTCATCATCCAACGAGTAAGGGCTGCTGAAGAAATCAGATCCTGAAGCTCCCGCGCCTCCGGCCCGGGGGCTTTTTTCGTCTCCGTTTCCGGGCAGAAATGTGATCAAAGTGGTAAAATCCGCCTGAATTTTTTACTTATGCACCGAGGGTTCATTAATGGAAAACCGTCCTATCCGCCGTGCGCTTATCAGTGTTTCCGATAAGACCGGCATTGTAGATTTCGCCAGGAAGCTTGCAGATCGCGGCGTTGAGATCCTTTCAACAGGCGGCACCGCAAGGCTGCTCGCAGAGAACGGGGTAAAGGTCACTGAGGTCAGCGACTACACCGGCTTCCCCGAGATGATGTCAGGACGCGTCAAGACCCTTCATCCCAAAGTTCACGGCGGCATCCTAGGACGCCGCGGCATTGATGACAAGGTTATGGAAGAGCACGGCATCAAGCCTATCGATCTCGTTGTCGTAAACCTCTATCCGTTTGCCCAGACCGTTGCAAAGCCTGACTGCACCCTTGAGCAGGCCATCGAGAACATCGATATCGGCGGCCCGACCATGGTCCGCGCTGCAGCCAAGAACCACCGCGATGTCGGCATTGTCGTCCGTGCATCTGACTATGACAGGGTCATCCGCGAGATGGACGCCAACAATGGATCCCTCACCTATGAGACCCGTTTCGATCTCGCTGTTGCCGCCTTCGAACACACCGCCGAGTATGACGGCATGATCGCTAACTACTTCGGCCGCCTCGTTCCCCAGTACGGCAACTCCGAGGAGAAGGAGGAGCTTCCAGCAGCCCTTCCCCGCACCTTCAGCATGCACTTCATCAAGAAGCAGGCAATGCGCTACGGCGAGAACAGCCATCAGAAGGCCGCCTTCTACGTCGAGCCCGGCTTCAGCGATCACTCTGTCGCTACTGCAGTGCAGTTCCAGGGCAAGGCCCTTTCCTACAACAACATCTCCGATACCGATGCTGCCCTTGAGTGCGTAAAGCAGTTCAGCGACGAGCCTGCCTGCGTAATCGTCAAGCACGCTAACCCGTGCGGCGTTGCGCTTGCCCCGACCCTCGCCGAGGCTTATGAGCGCGCCTTCGCGACTGACAAGGAGTCAGCATTCGGCGGAATCATCGCCTTCAACCGCGAGCTCGACGGCGAGACCGCGTCCAGGATCATCAAGAACCAGTTCTGCGAGGTAATCATTGCTCCGAAGGTCTCCGAGGAGGCCAAGCAGGCAGTAAGCGCCAAGCACAACATCCGTCTCCTTGAGTGCGGGTTCTGGGACAGCATCAGACCTTCCCTCGAGTTCAAGTGCGTCTACGGCGGACTCCTTGTCCAGGAGCGCGATACCCGCGTCGTAAAGCCTGAGGAGCTCAAGGTCGTTACCAAGCGCCAGCCTTCCGAGGCAGAGCTCAAGAATATGCTCTTTGCATGGAAGGTCTGCAAGTTCACCAAGTCAAACGCAATTGTCTACGCCAAGGACAACCAGGTCCTGGGCTCCGGCTGCGGCCAGATGAGCCGTGTGTTCTCCGCGAAGATTGCGGCAGAGCGCGCGAGCGCCGGCGGATTTGATCTTCACGGCGCAGCCATGGCATCCGATGCGTTCTTCCCGTTCGCGGACGGCCTTGAGGTCGGCGCAAAGCTTGGCATTACCTGCGTAATCCAGCCGGGCGGATCAATCCGTGACCAGGAGGTCATCGATGCTGCCGACAAGTACAACATCGCCATGGTCTTCACCGGAGTAAGGCACTTCCGTCATTAATCCGCGGAATTTTCCCTGAAGGGAAAGCACGCTAACAAAAGGGCGGCACCAGTCAGTTCTGGCGCCGCCCTGTTTTTTTGTACTGGCACTGCCGGATGGATGGGGCCGGCTGGATTTTACAGATGATGCCTATGATGGCGGCTGTGAACATCCTGTGCGGCAGTGCGGCATCGCTTTTGGCAGTATCTCAATAAACTTTAATTCTGTGACAATTGACGCGATTTTTTTTTGCATTTAGGTTAATCTATGACTGGTTGTTATGAATGTCTGCCAAAAGCTGAGCTGTTGGGAAACTGCCGCCAGGAGATCCGGAACCTGATGGAAAGGCCGATACCATCATGCAGCAGGTCGCCAAGGGCGGCATGACCCAGAAGCAGATGCAGGACGCCCAGGCAACGATTGCGGCTATCAGTGCCCAGATTGAGCTGCGCAAGCAGGCAGCAGAAGCATTAAAGGAAAAGCATGAACGATATAGTGAAATGGCCAATAAGAAAGCACGCCTGCTTCTCCAACAGGAAGACAGCTCAGATGAGCTTCAGGCAAGATTCCAAAAAGCGCTGACATTCGATGAATAATATGTAAATTTCTTCTGAGGTGAACTATGAACAAAATAATTTTTAGCATACTGGCTGCTGCACTCCTTGTACTCGTTCCGATCACAAAATCATATGCTCTGGCAAAACAGTACACAGAGGAAGAACAAGAACAGCTAATCAAGGAATACGACGAACTGTACGATTCCTGGGTCAGCAACGGGCTTTCATTTGAAAAAATCTATGAAAACTCTATGAACTGGACCTATGAAAAAGGTCTTACGTCTTCAAGCCGTTTATTTATTAAGCACTATGATCAAAAACTCAGACAGGCACAACAAAAAAAATAGCATGACCAACATCAAGGAACTTTCATATGCTAGGCGTCTACTCCGCAGTCGGTAAAATAATTACAAAGTCACTCGACGAGTTTATGAAGAATCTGTCTGAAAGCCTCATCACTGGCCTTCAGCCAGTTTTACTGACAGCTCTGACAATCTATTTTGTATGCAAAGCATGGTCACTCATGTACGGTCGGGGTGACCAGCAGGGTCAGACAATGAAAGATCTCTCAATGCAATGCATCAAGATGGCATTTTGAAAAGTAGAAATTGATGTTCTGCAGACCGCTGGCAGGTTTGCTTGAGAGCTGAAACCTGAACAACAGGCTGCTGCCAGCGGTCCTGACGAAGTATCACAATTTCTTCCACGAGTTTCCCGGATTTTCCGGGAAGCTCTTTTCAAAGGCCGGTTCCTTACTCTGTTTTGCTGATTTAATCAGAGAGCCACACTGCCGGATTGTCATCCTGAAGTTCTGCGCATTTCACCGTGTACGTGCCTGCCTTTGCTGCCGAATCTGGCACTGTGAGTGAAGCGGCGAAATATCCTCAGTACACCGTATCAAGGAACACGCTTACTTCAGGCTCCGCTCCGCTGAAGCTGCCGAGCCTCACTCTGAATTCATTCCCCGGGTGCTTAAGGTATTCAGACGATATGACGGCAGGCATCACGCCGTCAGATGATGGATCCCAGATGACAGCTGTCGGGGAGTCCTTGATGACGCGGCTCTCTCCCGTAAATCCTGCATTTATGGAAGTTCCTGCAAGGCTCCCTTTCTCCCTGAACCTGATGAGAAGGTAAATCCTGTCGGTGAGGAGCTCCCTCAAATCCTCCGGCACACTGAACCTGAAGACTAGATCCTGTCCGCTTCTTTCAATCCCTGAATGCGCAAGCTCATGCCTGACGGCAGGCCCGGCCTTCTCGCAGACCGGATCGCTCCCGCAGTTCTCCGCAAGCGTAACGGCACTCCCGAGATCTATCAGGCCGAAGCCGGTTTCTTTCCTGAAAACAAGGCCTGTTCCGGGAACTGGTGATGCCTTGACTGCCTCATGTGGCGCTGCGAGGAAGTCGCCGTTCCCCGAGAGCTGCCTGGCAGTCCTCGCGAGGATGTACCTGATTCTCTCCGGGCCGGCATCCGCTCCGCCGTTCGCTTTTTTATACGCCTCATTTACTATGGCGGCCGCCGCTCCGGTGAGCGCAGCGGCTGCGCTGGTCCCGTTCATTGAGGCAGTGTAGTCGCACTTGAGGTTCAGCGGATCCTCGCCGTTCTCGAAGCGCCTCGCGCGGTTCTTCATAAAGGGATCGATCTCGCCATGCACCGAGAGTCCCCTGTCACATCCGCTGAGATCTGCCGTGACGATTGAAGGGGTGTTGAAGCCCAGGTACTCGCCTCCCGGAGCCGACACCCAGATGTGCCCGCCTGTGGAGGAGTAGGCAGGGTGCCTTCCCTCGGAGTTCACGGATGCCGCTGAAATCTCATTCGGGAGGAGTATGAGCGTGCTCTTTTCAGGATAAACGCAGTCGGCGTCCCTCGGACAGCTTTTCTCGAGCCCGGCACGGTAGCCGTTTCCGGCGGGCTCTACCGCGATGATTCTCCTTGCGCTGGGATCCCTCATGAGCTGCTCAGCCTTTGACACGTCAGCCCTGATGCCGGAGTTCACATAGGTTGCGACCATTACGGAGGGCTTCTCGGGGAGCGCTGCGGCGCGGCGGAGCATTTCCTCGGGAGGCAGGGAGCCGGCGGTCATGGCGCAGAGCTTTGAGCCGAATGCTGCGCCTGACATCCCGGTGCCGTTCCCGTGCACTCCGGCGATGATTCCGGCAGTCTCGGTCCCGTGGCTGTCACCCGGCATGGAATGATCCGAGCATGAGTCAAGGATATTTTCCTTGAGATCGGGGTGTCCTGCTTCGGTGCCGCCGCTGTCAGCAAGCGCGATGGTCTCACCTGAGCCTGTATAGCCTTTTATGTATGCGCCTGCCGCATTGATGTCTGTGCCGCGCTTCGGTGGAGTCCTCGTGAACTCGAACACTCCGTAGTCCGTGAGCTGCCACTCGTTGAAGCGGAGCGGATCAGGGTAGTACCAGGCATGGTACTCGCTGCAGGTCCTGTCGCTGCGGTAGACAAGGAATGAGTCGTAGGGATACCTGAGTTTTGTGAGGCAGGCTTTCCCCCGGCAGTCAGGGCTGTAGGAGAACCCGGAGCCGGTCTTTCTCACCGTCCCGTAGAGCGGAGACGCCTTGAGGACGGAGTCCCCGGGCTCTTCCGCCTCTGCCTCGTAAATCCCGAGGTCGAGGTCCATGCTGATGTCCCTGACATAGGTCCTTTCGCAGATCCCGCCCGGGACCTTCTCGGCAATCTCGCCTGCTGGCGCGCATGATTGCAGCGCCGGGAGCAGAAACAGCGCGATGAGGGATATAATTGGGCGTCCGGCAGAGTCCTTTAACGAAGGGATGCGCCCTCTTTCTGCGTGATTTTCCCTTGCTGCCGCCCGGGCTGGCCTGGTGCCTGTCTTGTTCATTTTTTTCTTTTTCTGATGCCGGAGTGCCTGACTGATGGATTATAAAGAATATATCGGCAAGATTCTCGGAGACGGAGGAGTCCTGGCAAAGGAGCTCCCCGGCTATAAGGCAAGGCCGGGACAGCTCCGGATGGCCGGCGATGTCGCCGATGCCATACAGAACGGGCATGATCTCGTGGTCGAGGCCGGCACCGGCACCGGAAAGACCTTCGCCTACCTGCTGCCGTCCATCATCTCGAAGAAGAAGGTGCTTGTCAGCACGCAGACCAGGAACCTCCAGGACCAGATTTCCGAGAAGGATCTCCCGAGGCTTATCGGCATGCTCGGAGACGAGATGCAGATCAGGACCGCAGTCCTCAAGGGGCGCACCGGCTATCTCTGCCTGAAGCGCATGGATGATCTTGAGGCCGAGCAGAAGGTCTCGGGCTTCCAGGAGACCATAAGCTTCGGTGACGGTGGCGCAGTGAAGAGCAGGAACTCGGGAAGCGAGGAGAAGAACGAGGAGGAGTTCAGGAAGCTGCAGGAGTTCGCCTCAAGGAGCGAGACTGGAGATCTGGACACGCTCCGCGGCGTGCCCGCGTCATCCATGCTCCTCAATTTCGTGAGAAGCTCGAAATATACCTGCGTGGGGCAGAAGTGCCCGCACGCCCAGGACTGCTTCGTGAACCGCGCGAGGGCCAGGGCGCTCGAGGCCGACATTACCGTGGTGAACCACGCGCTTTATTTCATCGGCAGGAAGCTCGATGTTGACTCGAACCATGAGGCCAAAATACTTCCCGATGCCGACGTGGTGGTCTTCGACGAGGCGCACTCTGTCGAGCAGACCGCGCGCGGGGCGTTCTCCGACCGCTTCAGCTCGCGTGAGGCTGACGAGATGCTCAAGGAAATCAGGCGGGCGCTCCTCCAGCTGAGGAAAAAAGGCGGAGCCTCCTCCGGCGGCAAGGCCGGCAATGACACGGACAGGGCATTCGATGAGCTGGAAAATGCCGTCTCGCGTGTCAGGACCTCGCAGATTGAGTTCAGGAACGCGCTGCAGGAGACTATGACCGCGGCAGGAGAGAAGGGCCCCTACGGTTCCCAGAGCCAGGCGAATCTCGCTCCGCTCATGAAAAGCGGCAGGTGCGCCGATGCAGGGAAGGCGCTTCTCGCTGATGTCAGGAAGCTCCGTGCGCTTCTCCTGGTCCTTGCCGCGCCTGACGACGGCAGTGTCGGTGAAACCGCCAAGGCATACGCGGATCTCTCCGCTGAAATCTCCAGGGCTGCCGTGCTGAGGCTTGAGGACGGGTTCAGCAAAGTGAGAGGGGTGTTTGAGTCGCTCTCCGCATCCTTTGCCGAGGCTGCCAGCCTGCTGGAAACGCTTTTCAACGGGATTGAGAACGACAATGTCTGCGTCTTTGCCGAGTGCTTCGCGTCGAGCTTTGCCATTACCTCGGCCCCGGTTGATGTCAGCGAGTCGTTCAGGAAGTATGTCCTCTCGGATACGGATGCGGTTAGGGTCTTCACCTCAGCCACCATGGCGGTTGCCGACTCCGCGGATCCGTTCAGCCATTTCAAGAGGTCAATCGGCCTTTCCGACACGGCGCAGGATATCGTGCCGAGCCCGTTCAACTATGAGGAGCAGGGGCTCATCTATGTCCCGTGCAACCTTCCTGACGTCAAAAGCAGCGACAGGATCGGCGTGCTCTCGAGGCTTATGGCCGGCATCATCGGCGAGGTCCCGGGCGGCGTGTTCGTGCTCTGCACGAGCCGCAGCGCGATGACCGGGCTCTACCGGGAGCTCTCGAAACTCCTCCGGGGCCGCCGTGTCCTGGTTCAGGACGAGGAGAGCAGATCCTCTCTTGTCGAGACCTTTATAAGGGAGAAGAACGCGGTTCTCGTCGCGACCAAGTCGTTCTGGGAGGGCGTTGACGTGCCGGGGGACACTCTTTCCGCAGTGTTCATCGACAAGTTCCCGTTCCCGGCCTTCAACTCACCTGTGGAGAAGGCCGTGAGCGAGAGATATGAGAAGATGAGAAAGGGCTCGTCTTTCCGGGCGATCTCGCTTCCCGAGTGCATCATCGCGCTGAGGCAGGGCGTGGGGCGTCTCATAAGGACAGTGAATGACTCCGGCATCATCGTGCTCTTTGATCCGAGGATCGAGGAGGGGAAGTCCTACATCAGGACCATCATGGAGAGCCTCCCTCCCTGCCGGGTCACGAATGACTACGGGGACGTAAGGAAGTTCTGGAGCGAGAGGCGTGCCGCGCGCGCAAAGCCGGAGTAACCATATGAAAGGCCCGGCAGCAGTTGCCGGGAGCCTCTCCACGTTAATTTGCAGTTTTTACTTTATTCGGTTTGTGCAACCTGGGATTTGTCATGAAAATTCTTGCTCTTGATACCTCAACCGACGCCTGCAGCGCAGCCTGCGACAATGACGGCGAGATTGCCTCAAGGTGTGTCGTCACGCCTCACGGGCACGCCGGTCTTATCCTCGGCATGATCAGGGACGTGCTTGATTCGACCGGAACAGCGCTTAAGGACCTCGACTTCATTGCCTGCGGCAGGGGCCCCGGCTCTTTCACGGGAGTCAGGATCGGCGTCAGCGTCGCCGAGGGGCTGGCGTTCGGGCTCGGGCTCAAGATTGCTCCCGTCTCCGACCTTGCCGCGCAGGCGGAGAGGGAGTTCGTGGAGAACCCGGATGCGGAGACGGTGATAATTGCCAATGACGCCAGGATGAAGGAAGTGTATGCCGCGGTGTTCAGAAGGGAAAACGGCTCTTTAACTGAGGCAATGCCTGAGTCCGTGCTTTCGCCAGAGGATGCAGTGAAGAAGTTCACGGCCCTCTCAGGCGACGGCGGGAGGTTCGTGCTCGCTGGGAGCGGCTTCAGCGCCTACGCTCCGCTTCAGGATTTTGCCTCCGGCAGAAAGCTCTCCAAGGCGCTTTATCCGGACTCCGGCTGCATACTGAGGCTTGCGGCCAGGATGGCCGAAGATGGTAAGCTTCTCCTTCCGGACCAGGTTGTACCTTCTTATGTAAGAAACGAGGTCGCCTGGAAAAAGGTCGGCGAGCAGGGCAAAAAGCACCAGGCCTGATCTGGCTGCTTGTCCATGTATGTCTTCTTCTTGCGGGTGAGCCCCGGAGGAGTCTCTCCGGGCCCGCCCGCATCATTTTCTGCAGAGTCCCTTTATCCCCTTTCCTCAATATGTTCTGACTTACTGATCACAATTTCTTCATACTACTTTACAAAACCTTCGCATAAGCATGATTTTTAACTTTACAAGGTGAATCTATCCTCACAGCAGACATGAGGCAGAAATGCCGAATGAGTTATAGCCACAATTAGAGGATACTGTATGAATAAGTTTTCTGCTTTAGCTTTTGCTGCTGTTCTTTCTGTTGCGTCTGTTTTCGGCGCAGCTCCCGCGGTCGCCGGCGGCACCGTCTCAACTGACGGCTCCACCTCAATGGAGAAGGTTATCGGCTCTCTCGGAGAGAAGTTCCAGCTCGACAATCCGGACATTGCCTTCACCTACAATCCTACCGGCTCTGGCTCAGGCATTTCCGCAGTCCTTGAGGGACGCTGCGACATCGGCCTTTCAAGCCGTGCTCTGAAGGATGACGAGAAGGCCAAGGGACTCAAGCCCACTGTCCTTGCCTACGACGGAATCTCCATCATCGTCAACCCTTCGAACCCGGTAAAGGATCTGACTGTTGAGCAGATCAAGGACATCTACACCGGCAAGATCTCCAACTGGAAGGATGTCGGCGGAAATGACGCAGGAATCGTAGTTGTCGGCCGTGAGGCAGGCTCGGGCACCAGGGACGGCTTCGAGAGCGTCACCGGAACCAAGGAGCAGTGCAAGTACCGTCAGGAGCTCACCTCCACCGGTGATGTCATCGCCGCTGCCCAGGGCAACCCGAACGCCATCGGCTACGCATCAACCGCTGCTGTAGGCAAGACCGTCAAGACCCTTACCGTAGGCGGTGTTGAGCCTACCGAGGCCAATGTCAAGAACGGCTCCTATGTTGTTCAGCGTCCGTTCATCCTCGTAACCAAGGAAGGCAAGGCACTTTCTGCAGAGGCCCAGAAGTTCTTCGACTATGCAGTCTCCAAGGAAGCTGCCGAGATCATCATCAAGGCCGGCGCTGTTCCTGCAGCTGACTAATCTCCAGCAAATCAAACCAGAATTGTCCCGGAAGATGCCACCAAAAAGGCATCTTCCTTCAACAGAGGCTACTCCAAGTGACAGGAAGCAACAATCTTAAGGAAAATATCATCTACGGTATCTTCCTTGTGCTCGGTCTGATTACGGTAGGCTTTGTGCTCCTCATTTCCATCTATCTGATAATCGCCGGACTCCCGGCAATCAGGGAAATCGGACTCATAGACTTCCTATTCGGGACCAAGTGGGCATCAACGGCAGCCGAGCCGAAGTTCGGTATCCTCCCGTTCATCCTTACCAGTGTCTACGGTACCGCAGGCGCTGTCATCATCGCGATCCCGGTCGGGTTCTTCACCGCAGTCTACATCTCCAAGATCGCCCCGAAGTGGGTCAGGACCTGGGTTTCGGGCGCAGTCAACCTGCTCGCCGGCATTCCCTCGGTAGTCTACGGACTTGTCGGCATGATGGTCCTCATCCCGGGAATCAGAGTCGTGTTCAACGTGCCTGACGGCGCCACGCTCCTCGCAGCGATCATCGTCCTCTCAATCATGATTCTGCCGTACATCATCAGCGTGTCGGTCACCTCGCTTGACGCGGTCCCCAAGTCCTATGAGGACGCATCGCTTGCCCTCGGCGCGAACCATATCGAGACTTTCTTCAGGGTATCGGTTCCTGCTGCAAAGAGCGGAATAGCTGCTGCGGTCGTGCTCGGCGTCGGCCGTGCGATCGGCGAGGCGATGGCTGTAATCATGGTGTCAGGAAACGTTGCGAACATGCCCGGCATTTTCGAGAGCGTGCGTTTCCTTACCTCAGCGGTTGCAAGCGAGATGTCATATTCATCAGGACTCCAGAGAGAGGCGCTGTTCTCCATCGCGCTCGTTCTGTTCCTGTTCATCATGCTCATCAATGCCTGCCTGAACTTCTTCATCAAGAGGGGCCAGAAGCTTCACTGAGTCTCTAAGCCGCCACGGGCGGCGGTGAACCGGAGTATTGATAATGAATAGAGTTTTATATACAAGAACGATGAAGACGCTGATGGTTGCCTCAGTAGGCCTGACCTGCGCTCTTCTGATATTCATGATTGTCTATGTAATGTTCAAGGGCGCGCAGAACATCAGCTGGCAGCTCATCAGCACCAAGCCGAGCTACCTCAGCGGCACAATCGGCATTCTGCCTGATATCCTGAACACCATTTACATCATTCTTGCCACGCTTATCGTGGAGCTTCCCCTCGGCGTCGGCGCCGCGGTCTATCTGACCGAGTACGCCCAGAACAAGAAGATGGTGAAGGTGATTGAGTATGCTGCCGAGACCCTTTCAGGCATACCTTCCATCATCTACGGCCTGGTCGGAATGCTGTTCTTCGTGCAGTTCCTCAACTTCCAGACCTCGCTGTTCGCCGGCGCAATGACCCTGGTGATCATGAACCTGCCGACTGTCATGCGCACGACCGAGGAGTCTCTCAAGACCGTTCCCCAGAGCTACAGAGAGGGAGCGTTCGGACTCGGTGCCGGCAAGTGGCGCGTAATCAGGACCGTTGTCCTTCCTAGCTGCATCGACGGCGTCATCACCGGATGCATCCTCAGTGTCGGAAGGATCATCGGCGAGTCCGCGGCCCTGCTCTTCACCGCAGGTTTCGCACATGCGCTCCATGGCGTGTTCGACGGGCTTGCAAGCTCAGGAGCAACGCTTTCAGTCGCACTTTACGTATACGCCAAGGAACAGGGTGAGTTCGGCGTCGCCTTCGCCATCGCTGCCATCCTCATGCTGCTGGCACTTATCATCAATCTGTCTGCCGGACTGGTTTCCGGATACTACAAGAAGAAGAGATCGCTATGAACGAGAACGCAACGGATATTATCACTGCTGAGCACGTCAACCTCTGGTATGAGGGCACTCACCACGCGCTCAAGGACATCACCCTCAATATGAAGGAGAAGTCCATAACTGCACTGATCGGACCCTCTGGATGCGGCAAGTCCACGTTCCTCAGGACTCTCAACAGAATGAATGATCTTATCCCAGGCACCAAAATCGAGGGCAAGATCAGCTACCGCGGCCAGGATATCTACGATCCTAAGGTTGACATCAACAACCTCCGCAAGAATATCGGCATGGTGTTCCAGAAGCCTAATCCGTTCCCGATGAGCATCTACAACAACATCGCCTACGGACCGAGGACCCACGGCATCAGGAACAAGGCGAAGCTCGACGAGATCGTCGAGAAGTCGCTCCGCGGCGCTGCCATCTGGGATGAGGTCAAGGACCGTCTTTCCCTCTCGGCGCTCGGGCTCTCAGGCGGACAGCAGCAGCGTCTCTGCATTGCAAGAGCTCTTGCCGTAAGCCCCGATATCCTCCTGATGGACGAGCCTACTTCCGCTCTTGACCCGATTTCCACCGGGAAGATCGAGGAGCTGGCCATGGAGCTGAAGAAGCAGTACACGATCATCATCGTTACCCACAACATGCAGCAGGCCGTCAGAATCTCTGATACCACCGCCTTCTTCCTGCTCGGTGAGCTGATTGAGGCAGGTGACACGCAGCAGATTTTCGAGAGGCCCAAGCAGAAGAAGACTGAAGATTACATTACCGGGAGATTCGGTTAATCATGCTGAGAAAGAATTATGACAGCGAGCTCGCTGAGCTCAACGAGAACGTCACCAGGATGGGCAAGCTGAGCGAGGAGGCCATTCTCTCCGCGCTGAAGGCAGTCAAGGGTGAGGATGACAACGCCAAGGAGCATGTGGACGCGCTTGCCGTCGAGTTTGACTCCAAGAAGAGAGAGGTCGAGAACACCTGCATAAGGCTGATCCTCACCCAGCAGCCGGTTGCGTCTGATCTCCGCTTCATCTCCGCGGCGCTCAAGTTCGCGACTGACCTCCACAGAATCGGCATTTCCTCCGCCGACATCGTTGACTGCGTAAGCGGCCGCAAGGGGGTTGAGATCCCGAACATCGTCGCCGAGGCCAATGAGGCTGCTGAGATAGAGTGAAATCATGTAGCGA